>JAHEXZ010000042.1 GCA_023251835.1 Bacteroidota bacterium
TTTAAGTATTCATTGGTTTTTTCTTCAATGTACTTTAAATGTCTTTCTACCTTTTTAGGATTGTAATTATTTTTTTTGCTATTGTGTGCACGCATCTTTGTTCCATCAACAGCCACTGTTCTACCTGAGATCAAATCCGCATCTTTTAAAAAACTAACAAACAACTTGAATGTATTTCTTAATGAAGGAGGGTTCTCTTTTCTGAAATCGGCAATACTGTGATAGTTTGGAATAAGCTTGCAAACAAGCCATTGAAGCTCAATATTACGCATACACTCCTTTTCTAGTCTCCGGCTGCTTCTGATACCATTCAGATACCCGTAGAAATAGATCTTTAAAAATACTTTGGGATCAAATGAAGGACGGCCCTCATTTTTAACTTCTTTGATCTTAAATCCAAGTTTGGACAAATCGAGCTTCTCTACAAAAGCTTCAATCAAACGAACTGAATTATCCTTTTCTATTAAATCATCAAGACTTGTGAATTCAAGCTGATTTCGGCTGGTACTAATAATGTGCTGCATACTGGAATTTTTAAATGCAAAAGAAATAATTTGTTCCTTACTTATTTTGTATATTTATTACTAGTTTTAAATAGCAGAATGTGAATTATGTTTTTTCACACTCTGACGTTAGCGGTAATTATAAAAAGACATCAATGCGACAATTATCATTTTTAATTTTGACTTTTTTTCTATACACAGATTGTTTCGGACAGCGAAAGAGTAATAATGATAATATTCGTTCCTTGTTTATCCAAACTGAATATCAATTTTTAAAATATGACTACTTGACCTTTGGGCTTGGCTTTCAACCAAAAAGAACTTTGCTTCAAGCGGAACGAAGACACTCAAAATATTCGTTTGTTGGTTGGACTATTAATTATAGTAAAAAACTTGAAAATGCTGACTGGGGTGCTTCAATTCAGACAATTTTATATACATCGACCGCTGACGGACCATTTGGTATTGGACTTGAAGGGAACTATAAATCTGTAAACAACACAGACCATTTTTGTTTCAAGCCACTCATTGGGCTTTCATTTCCTTTTGTAAGTATAATGTATGCATATAACTTCGACTTCTATAAAATTAAAGCAGACAGAATTAATCAACATGAACTCATTTTAGGACTGCGACTCGCAATTCTAAGACAAAAGAAATAACTACCGCTAACATATAAGGATTAAACGAAGAGTAGCGCAGCGGAACTTCGATTTAATCCTGTGTTCAACACGGGCTTTGCGTTAATGGGTGGACAGACAAACAAGAAAAATCAACCGACTACAGCTATTACAATAACTACATTAAAGAAAAAACTTATTGGGAATTGGGTTGCTAATACAGATTTGTATTCGATTGAAACAGGCGATACTATTCACTTTGAAAAAACAAAATACAATTATGATTTATACACTTGGGGGAAATATCCATCAGGAATAGAATTTAAATCAGATCAGCCCGCTAAAACAAACATTTGTGCTTCGTATGAACTTTAGTGCTAAAAATCCCGTCCTTTGCCAAGCCGCTGGAAACATAAGCACCTCCTAAAACAATCCTTTATTAAGAGCCAAAAGCGTATCTTTTTTCAATTTTGTATCCACCAGAATTGAAATATTGTTCTCACTGCCCCCATAAGAAATCATACGAATCGGGATGCTCTTCAATGCTTCGAAAATACGTAATGCATAACCTTGTTTGTTGGCAGAAAAATCACCTACTATACAAACAATTGTTTGATCGGTATCCACCTCAACACTGCAAAATTCCTGTAATTCTTTTCTTACAGCATCCAGGTGCTTTGTATTATCAATTGTTAATGAAACAGCCACCTCTGAAGTGGTAATCATGTCGATAGGTGTTTTATAGCGCTCAAAAATTTCAAATACGGAACGTAAAAAACCATAAGCGAGCAACATCCTGCCTGATTTTATCTTAATTGCTGTAATACCATCTTTTGCAGCAACAGCTTTAATACTATCTCCTGATACTTTTGATGTTATAACAGTTCCTTTTGCATGCGGCTGCATTGTATTTAACAACCGAACCGGAATATTACGTGTTTGTGCAGGTAAAATACAGGTTGGATGTAATATTTTAGCGCCAAAATAGGCCAACTCAGCAGCTTCATCAAAAGAAAGTTCGGCAATAGGGTAGGTTTTATCTACTATCCTTGGATCATTATTGTGCATACCATCAATATCAGTCCATATTTGTATTTCGTCAGATTGGATAGTTGCCCCAATAATCGTAGCCGTATAATCGCTACCCCCGCGTTTTAAATTGTCAATTTCACCAAAAGCATTACGGCAAATATACCCCTGAGTAATAAATAATTTTTTACCCGGATATTTAGCAAGTTCTGGTTTTATGTAGGTTTCAATGTATTTCAGATCGGGTTCTTCATTTTCATTTATACGCATAAAATTAAGAGCCGGAAACAGAACAGAATCAACACCAATTTCAGTTAAATAGTAGTGAAACAAAGCCGTTGATAGTAATTCTCCCTGAGCCAGTATTGCACGCTCTTCATTTATGGTAAACAAATCCATTGTAAATGAACGCAAATAGGTGAAGTGGGAATCAATCAGTTCTTGTCCTTTTTGTGTAGCGCTATCTGTTGTATACAGTTGTTTTACAACATCTTTGTATTTATTCTCTAATGCATCAATTAGCTTTTTTGCTTTATTATGTTCCCTGGCATATAAAGCGTCTGCAATCTCAACCAAATTGTTGGTTGTGCCACTCATAGCCGACAGTACAACAATTTTAGGTACACCATCGTTAATCAATTGTACCAAAGCTTTCATACGTTCTGCTGAACCTACTGATGTTCCACCGAATTTTAAAACTCTCATCTCGTAATACTTAACACTTTTTAACACTGATGCCGGGTAAAATTATATCCCATCACGTATTTTTATCCTGGCTTCAAAAGTAGCCATAAAAAGGAAAACATCGTTGATATTGTTTATAAAATAGTATTTTCGTAGTCTGTTTATGTTTACACTCTTAAAAAAGGAAATACGCAGTTTTTTAAGTTCCCTGGTTGGTTATATTGCCATCACTGTTTTTTTATTGGTAATCAGTCTTTTTTTATGGGTTTTACAAACGGACTCCAATATATTAGATAATGGTTATGCCAATATAGACCCACTTTTCATTATTGCTCCCTGGGTATTTCTGTTTTTAATTCCTGCTATCACCATGCGTTCATTTGCTGATGAAAAAAAGGCCGGAACCATTGAGTTATTACTTACCAGGCCACTTACCGATCTTCAGATTATTTTATCAAAATATTTTGCAGGATTTCTATTGGTGTTGTTTTCATTGTTGCCAACCTTAATTTATTATTATTCAGTACATAAGTTGGGCAGCCCGGTTGGGAATATTGATACCGGAGGTATGTGGGGCTCATATATTGGTTTACTTTTTTTGGGTGCTGCTTTTGTAGCTATTGGCATTTTTGCTTCGGCAATCACTGACAACCAGGTAGTATCCTTTATCCTTGCCCTATTCCTTTGCTTTTTCACGTATACCGGATTTGATTATATGGCTTCTTTCGCTTTTTTTGGAAAGGTGGATACTATTATTCAGGCTTTGGGAATCAACCATCATTATATTTCCATGAGTCGTGGTGTTATTGATACGCGTGATATTATTTATTTTTTAAGTTTAATAGCATTGTTCATTCTGACAACAAGAACAGTGTTGGAAAGTAGAAAATGGGAGTCCCTCTCGCCTCCGAAGAAGAAGAGCACAATAGCTTCAATCTTTATCTCCCCTTTGGGGAGGTCTGGCTGGGCTTCTATGCTATCATTGATTTTAGCAGTAATCATTCTGGTGCTGTCAAACTTTTTGGGATCTTTCGTCTTTCATCGTTTTGATCTTACTTCCGAAAAACGTTATACATTATCTGATGCAACAAAAAAATTATTAGGCCAATTAAATGATGTAGTATATGTAAAGGTTTATTTAGAAGGAGAATTTCCTGCGGGCTTCAAGCACTTGCGTGATGAAACCAGGGAAATGCTGGATGAATTCAGAATTTATTCTAACGATAATATTGAATATGAATTTATCAACCCAAACGAAAACCCGGATAAAAAACAGCAGGATGAAATTTACAGACAGCTTTATAAAAAGGGGTTACAACCTACCAATCTGGAAATAAAAGAAGAAAGCGGAATATCACAACAAATCATATTTCCTGGTGCAATTGTATCGCACAAAGGCCGTGAGCTGCCCTGGCAGCTATTAAAAACCGGCATTGGTCAGTCACCGGAATCGCAATTAAACAATTCTGTTCAGGCATTAGAATATGAATTTGCCAGTTGTATCCGCAATTTAACAACTGCTATAAAACCACAAATTGGAATTGTTGAAGGACATGGAGAACTTGATACACTTGCCCTTAAAGACATCAGGGAAGCATTAAGTGAATTTTACTTTCTGAAGCAGGTAAAAATCAATGAACAGCTAAAAGCGCTTGAAGGATTAAAAGCCATTATCATTGCCAAGCCAGATACGGCCTTTTCTGAAAAAGATAAATTTATTATTGATCAGTATGTGATGAAAGGCGGCAAAATACTATGGGCAGTGGACCCATTGTATACAAGTATGGACAGTCTCCGTAAATCATCAAGAACAGTAGCAATACCCTATGAGTTAAAACTTGATGATCTTTTTTTTAAATATGGTGTACGTCTTAATCCTAATATGGTACTGGATTTGCAATCGTCCGCAATACCTGTAAACAAAGCATTGGCTGGTCAGCCCCCACGGTTTGAGCTGATGCCTTGGATATTTTCACCATTGTTATTACCAAACTCCAATCATCCCATAGTAAATAATCTGGATGTAATAAAAGCAGAATTTGCATCCAGCATCGATACTATTGATGTGAAAGGTGTAAAAAAAACAATTCTTCTTCAATCTTCCAAATACTCAAAAACGTTAAATGCTCCTGTCAGAGTGGATTTACGTATGGTAAATATGACACCGGATGAAAACCGGTTCCGGGATTCTTACCGGCCAATAGCCGTATTGTTAGAAGGCGAATTTGAATCGGTATTTAAAAACAGGATACCTCCTAAAGTGGCTACAGATAGCACTATTAATTACAAAGAAAAAGGTATAGCTACCAAAATGATTGTTATATCAGATGGTGATATTATCAGGAATGAGGTTCAATATTCTACAGGTAAAGCTTACCCTTTGGGATACGATATTTATTCCAGGCAAACCTATGGCAATAAAAACTTTATACTGAATTGTATGAACTATCTTTGTGATGATTCCGGATTAGTCAGTGTTCGTGCAAGGGAGTTAACACTACGTCTTTTGGATAAGAAAAAATTAAAAAATGAACGGTTGAAATGGCAAATCGTGAATACCGCTTTGCCTTTGTTTACCGTGCTTATTTTTGGGATAATATATTCGGTTGTACGAAGGCGGAAGTATGCCAGATAGCTTTTTATACTGAATTTGCTAAAGCAAAAGCGGTTAGATTCAGTAATACTGATTGAATGAGTTTGCCCCAACAAGTGTCCAGACAAACTCATTCTGCCGAAGTATAATACAAAGTAGACATGAAAAAAAACAGAATTGCAATTATTTTAGTTATTGTTTTAGCTTCTGCCTCATTTTGGTTTGTCATTAATCGTAAAAGTGGAACTATTAAACCTACTCTGCGCGATTTTGCTGTTGCAGACACCGCATCCATTACCAAGATATTTTTAGCAGATAAAAATGGCAATACGATTACCCTGGAACGTCAACCTGGTACACAATGGATTGTTAACGGAAAATATACAGTCCGGCCGGATGCCATACAGATGCTGCTAACAACAATAAAAAAGATTGATGTAAAAGAACCTGTCGGAAAAAATGCACAGGACAATGTAATAAAACGTTTGGCAGCAAAGGCCGTTAAATGTGAAATTTATCAAAACAACGAGCTTACAAAAGCCTATTACGTGGGCACCGAAACCCCGGATCAAACGGGAACCTATATGATTCTAATTGATCCGGAAACCATGAAACCTTCTGCAAAAGCCTTTATTACATATATTCCCGGTTTTGAAGGTTACCTTACTACCCGTTATTTTACGGAAGAAAATGGCTGGAGAGACCGTACCGTTTTTCATTACATTCCAACAGAAATCAAGTCTGTAAAGCTGGAAGCTCCTGCTAATCCGGAACAAAATTATGAACTTACTGTATCGGGCGAAAACAATTACAAGGTAAAGAGACTGACAGATAATAAACCCTTGGATGATTTGGATACCCTGGCTTTAAAGCAGTATTTATCTTACTTTCAGCAGCTCAACTTTGAAGGCTTTGAAGCAGAAATAACCCAACAACAAATAGATTCTGTATTAAAAACCAAACCGTTAAATATACTTACCGTCACAAACAATAAAGGACAAAGCAATAAAGTAACTTTTTATACACGTAACAATTTGAAAAAAGTGTTGGATGAAGATGGTAATCCATTGCCTTTTGATCCTGTTCGTTTGGATGCGCTTCTTAATAATGGGAAGGATTTTGTAATGTTGCAATATTTTGTATTTGGTAAAGTGCTGCCTCCGGTTGATTACTTCCGAAAAAAAAGTGTTCCCGGTAACTCGCGTTCCTGATAAAAGTTGGTTATCATTCTTTTTTATTCACTAAAAAACACAAAAAAACCTGTAAACAGGACTTTTTTTTGTTAAAAAGTCGGTTAATACTAAATTATAAAACACATTCTGTTTTTTTACTCAAATGAGCTATATTTGCCCTGCTATTTATAAAATAGTAAAAAAACGTAAGATGCTGAAACACGTTCAGCATAAACTTAGAACACTTAACTTTTTGAATATATGAAATTTATAGTTTCCAGCTCTTCTTTGTTAAAACAGCTTCAAGCCATCAGTGGAGTGCTTAGCTCTAACAATGCACTACCTATTTTAGATAATTTTTTATTCGAAATAGATAAAAATCAACTAAAAATTTCAGCATCTGACCTGGAAACTACCATGACAACAATTATTGGTGTGGAGTCAAAAGATACAGGAACTATTGCTGTACCGGCAAAACTGTTGTCAGACACCCTTAAAACTTTTGCTGACCAGCCTTTAACATTTAGTATTGATGATGCTAAATTTGGGATAGAAATTATTTCCGACTACGGTAAGTACAAACTTACAGGCCATAATGGAAATGAATTTCCAAAGCTGCCAAGTATTGAATCAGCTTCATCACTGAGCCTTGAAGCAGGTGTATTGGCCTCAGCCATTAATAAAACATTATTTGCTACCGGCAATGATGAATTACGGCCTGTAATGTCTGGTGTTTTGTGTCAGTTAGCTGCTGATAATATCACCTTTGTATCAACAGATGCACACAAGCTGGTACGTTATCGCAGAACAGATGCAAAAGCAGAGAATGCCTCTTCCTTTATCATTCCTAAAAAACCATTGAATTTATTGAAAAATACATTGGCGGGTGTTGGTGGAAATGTAAAAATTGAATACAACAAAACAAATGCACTATTTTCTTTTGAAAACACCACCCTGATTTGCCGGTTGATTGATGGAAAATACCCTAACTATGAAGCAGTTATACCTAAAGAAAATCCTAATAAACTCACTGTTGACCGTATTTCTTTTTTAAATTCTATCAGGCGTGTTTCTATTTTCTCCAACAAAACAACACACCAGGTGCGCCTGAGAATAGCCGGCAGCGAATTGAGTATTTCTGCCGAAGACCTTGATTTTGCAAATGAGGCGAGTGAACGTCTTACCTGCCAGTATTCCGGTGAAGATATGGAAATAGGGTTTAACTCCAGATTTTTAGCGGAGATGCTGAGCAACCTGAATGGTGAAAATGTAAATCTTGAAATGAGTGCCCCTAACCGTGCTGGCATTTTATTGCCTGCAGAAAAAGAAAATGCTGCTGAAGATGTGTTAATGCTGGTGATGCCGGTAATGCTGAATAATTAAAAATCTGTTTTTCCGATAAATCGAGTAGGAAGATAGCCATTATTGGCTATCTGTCCTCTCACACCACCCTGCGGGTGCAACGAAACCTTAGCTGTTAGCGGTTGCAAGTTTATTTACTTTTAATTTGCCATATGAACCTTTATTAGTAGTTGTTTTGATTAAAATAGTTGGTAAATGAATTAACAAATCTTTACACTATATGGAAATCTTAAGTAACGCGTCAACTGATAAGTCCTCGTCTATTAAAGGCCAATGAATTCCATATCCAGATGGAGAAATTCGATAAAATCCTCGTTTAAAATCGTCCGCTGCTTTTAATTTTGGTGAAATTTTGTCCAAAGGGGCTTTAACGTGTTTGCCGTCAATTTGCAAATGAATAAAATTTCGATCAAAAGTTATTCCTTGAATATTATGTGTTGCAATCATGGTCTTATTTTTTAAAATATTTATGCCAAGCGTCAACTAAAATGTCGAAATGTTGATATATAATTTTCTTAATTTCTTTTTTCGCAGTTGGAGTTAAATTAAAGGAAAAAACTTCCTTTATTTCAACTTCCTCGGGCAATAACCAAAACTTACATTCCATATCACCTTTTTCTGCATGAATGTGGATTGGTTCTGAACCTTCATTTGAATAAAAGAAAAGTCTCCAACCAAATATAAATAAAACTGTCGGCATATGGCAAAAGTAAGGATTTTGTTTAAAATTCTCAATAATCTTTAAATGTACAGAATTACTGAGGAAACGCTATTAAACGTGCCTGACGCACCAATAAAAAATGCTGCCCGATATTATGGAGCAGCATTTTTTATTATAATCCTGATTATTATTTCGCATTAGCTACCAGATTTATATCCAGCTCAAAATTATCATCAATTGCTTTATCGCCAATGCCTTCAAAAAAACTGGCAGAACCATATTTAATACCATATTTTGTTCGGTTTACAGTTATTTTAGCAATTACCACCACTGTTTTCGCATCCATTTTAATCTTTGCAGGAAACGTAATTTCATTGGTAATGCCTTTTATAGTGAGTTTGCCCGCTACATCATAGTCATTATCTTTTTTGGCAGTTACTTTAGTTAGCTCAAATTTTGCAGTAGGAAATTTGTCGCTGCCAAAAAAGTCGTCTGCTTTCAGGTGTCCTATTAATTTATCATTCCATTCTTTGTCTGTTAAATCAGTACAGGTTATAGAATTCATGTCAAATTCAACTGTTCCACCTGTGATTGAACCTTGCTCAGTGGTAATTGTTCCTTTTGAAATATTTATTTTTCCATTGTGCTGCCCGGTTACTTTTTTGCCTAACCAACTGGTACTTGTTGCTTTGGTATCAATTGTATAGGCTGATGCATTTTTCCCTTCTTTAGGATTTGTAAATGAAAATGCTGTTACTGCAACTGCTGCAATAAAGCCTGTAATAACTGTTTTTTTCATAAGTTTTTTGCTTGTTTAATTTTTTACGGACACAAATATATGTATATACATATATTTGTGCAAATTATTTTTCATGAAAAGATTTTAATAAAGGGATGGATTCTTTGTAAGTTGCTCATTTTCATTACCTTATGCTTTATAAGATTTTCCAACAAAAATTCAAATGGTCCTTAGTGTATATTTGCCTGATGAAATCGTTCTCTTTCTTTTTTGTTATAATAAGTAGTGTTTTATTGTTTGTGTTTACCGGCAGTAAACAAATTATTGATGAACCAACGTTTTACTCCTCATCAAAACCCTGCGTGCGGTGGTGGTGGTTTGCAACGGAGATCAAAAAAACAGATATTAAGTACCAGTTAGACTGGGTAAAGAAAAATAATTTTGGTGGTGTAGAGATTGCCTGGGTGTATCCTTTGTACCGGTATCAGAAGATGTATGCTCAAAGTTACAATCGCCACTACCCCAAAGACACTACTGCTCAAAAATGGCTTAGCCCGGAATGGTCGGAAGTAGTAGCCTATACCAAATTGTATGCTGATTCAATTGGGCTGAACTGCGATTTTACCTTTGGCAGTGCATGGCCTGTGGCAGGGAACAATATTGATAAGAAACACGGTACTCAGATTTATGGTGACACCGCATTCCGGCAGCTGCTCACTTTTGCCTGGAGCTGGCCGGATACTCAGCGGGTAATCAATCATCTCGACAGTAATGCTTTTTATCTGTTTGCCGAACCTGTAGGAAAAGCCTTAAACAAAGCACTGAAAGGATCAAAATCTGCCTTGTTTACGGATTCCTGGGAAATCAAACTCAATAGCACAAATAAAATTTGGACACCCGGTTTTGAAACCACCTTCCGAAAAAAATTTGGCTATGACATTATTCCTTATATGGAAGCAGCTCTTGACTCATTTCCTGATGTTCGTTATGATTATATGCTGCATTTGGATGACTATGTTACAAACGGGTTTTATAAACCCTATGTGAAGAAATGCAAGGAGTTGGGTGCATGGTCGCGGGTACAGCGTTTGGCTTCCCCAACAGATGTAATGACCACCTACTCCCTGGTGGATATCCCTGAGACTGAGGCCATGCTGAACAATCCAAACTATTCCCGGATTGTGAGTTCTTCGGCTTGTCTGGCTTCCAAAAAAATAGTTTCCAGCGAAACATTTACGTGCATGTATGGTTTTCCTGCCACTTATCTGAGGCAGGAGCAAACCGCAGATTTAAAAATGGTGGCAGATGCTTTATTTGCTCAGGGGGTAAATCAGCATTTTTATCATGGAATGCCTTACAATCCTAAAGGCTCAGATACCATTGATTTTTTTGCTACCACCTATTTTGGTCCGGGTGGGAGTTTAACGCCTGAGCTACCTGCTTTCAACGCCTATATGGAAAAAGTTTCAGGGATACTGCAAAAAGGAAAAACTTACAGTGATGTGGCAGTATATGTTCCCTATGAGGATGCTGTAATGAAAGGTGCCTATCCACACGAACTGCAGCGGGTATGGGTATGGGGAGAATATGAATTAAGATATGTATATCCTCCAAAAGAAACAGAGCAATACCATCCTTTGTGGATTAACAGGTATTTTTTGGAACAGGCTGAATTTAAAGGAGGCAAATTAAGTATTGGAGATGCACAATTCCCTGCTCTGTATATTGATGTAGAATATATGGATATACGAGCTCTTAAGCGAGTGTTTGAATTGGCAAAAAAAGGCTTGCCGGTATGTTTGAAACGCCTGCCCAAAGAACCTGGAAAAATAAAATCCGAAAAATATTCTGATATGTGTAATTCATTGGCTTCTCTGCCAAACGTTTCTAAAGATTTCCATCGGGTTATTGACCATCCTCCTTTAATTCAGGGAGACAGCATACCAGAGTATTGGTGCAGGGTGGAAAAAGACGGCACTCATTATCTGTTCCTGGCACAATGGCCATCTAAGCATCTTAAATATCCGATTTACTCGGGTCAATCTTATATGGAGAAATCCATCTTCAGGGAACTAACGTTTAAGATAAATGGAAAAATCATCACGCAAAACATTGAATTCAAGCCTTATCAATCCATTATGCTCAAGGTCACGGCTAACGGGAAAGTAGAATTTTTGGATATTTCATTTATTCCCAAAACCCCGGTTATCCGGCCCCGTGAGAAACAAAAAATGTATTTTTAACTATCGAAAGACTTAATCATCTGTAGGCTCAGGTGCCTTCTCAAATCCAGCTTTTTTAGGTTTGATTTTTTTTATAAACAACACATTAATCAATTCGTCTTCCATTGTCAATACGGTTTTAGAAATTCCATTAGTAATGGTTACAGGAAATTCATAACGCAGCTTCTTCTTTACCGGAGAATAAGTACCATCCTCCATTTTGGTATACATAGCTGTTATTTTGCCATCTTTAACTTCACACTTACCATTAAAACACTCTGCATCACTGCCATTTCTGAAAGTGATAATTACATCGGCATAAGTACCATCAGCAACATCCTCAGCACCACGTGCTTCAAACTTTTGCGCCCATTTTAAATAACAATTACTTTCGTCATTTTTTGCTGATTGAGCGGACGCTGCAATAGAAATACCGGTAAACAGGATAAGTGTAGTAATTATTTTCTTCATTTCATTAATAAAAATAATAGTATCATACAATTAATAGGTTGCGTAAATGTAATAAAATTATCAGTAATAATTTCAAATGTTAACGCAAAAGAACTTAATTTTATGTATTCATAAAAAAGCTATTATAAACCGGGGAATAAAAATTATTTAAGCCAAATAGAATTACTACAAAACATGAACATCATTGAAAATAATTTCAGAGAGGCACAACGTGTACTTGAACTGTTTCTGGCTGATGCTAATAATATGTCCTTAATAGAACAGGCCGGCAGTATATTGGTTGAAGCCTTTAAAAAAGGAAATAAGGTGATGTCGTGCGGAAACGGGGGGTCAATGTGCGATGCCATGCATTTTGCAGAAGAGCTGAGCGGCAGGTTCCGGGAAAACAGAAAAGCATTACCGGCTCTGTCTATATCAGACTCATCTCACATTTCCTGCGTTGCTAATGACTATGGGTATGATAAAATTTTCTCAAGATATATAGAGGCCCTGGGCGCCAAGGGCGATGTATTGCTGGCCATCAGCACCAGCGGCAATTCAGTAAATGTAATGAATGCCATACATAGCGCAAAAGAAAAAGGAATGTTAGTGATTGGGCTGACAGGAAAAAATGGAGGAAAAATGGCTACATTGTGCGATGTGGAAATACGCGCACCTCATAGCCAGTATGCCGACAGAGCCCAGGAAATACATATTAAAGTGATTCATTCATTGATACATTATGTAGAAATGACTTTATAAACATATATGATTTAGAGGTTTAAAATTTATTTTAGAGAATAAAATTACCATGCTCGTAAAAACTTATGGCAGTGCAGTGTACGGAATCAGTGCTACAACTGTAACTGTTGAAACAAATATAAACCCCGGGGTTAATTTTTTTTTAGTGGGTTTGCCCGACAGTGCCGTAAAAGAGAGTCAGCAACGTATTGATGCGGCATTAAAAAATAATGGCTATAAAATTCCCGGTAAAAGTATTGTTATCAACATGGCTCCTGCAGATATTCGAAAAGAAGGCTCTGCTTATGATTTGACTATTGCTGTAGGGATATTAGCTGCATCCGAACAAATTCTTTCTCATAAAGTGGGAGATTATATAATAATGGGTGAACTCTCCTTAGATGGAGGGCTACAACCCATTAAAGGTGTTTTACCTATTGCAATTCAGGCACAGAAAGAAAATTTTAAAGGCATTATTCTTCCGAAACAAAACGCGAAAGAAGCTGCTATTGTGAGTAACCTTGACGTGTATGGAGTAGAAAATATCAAAGAAGTTATTGATTTTTTTAATGATAAAATTCAACCAGAACCAACAGTTGTAAATACACGCGAAGAATTTTTTTCAAAATTAAACAGCAGTGAGTTTGATTTTGCTGATGTAAAAGGCCAGGAAAATATTAAACGTGCTTTGGAGATTGCTGCGGCAGGAGGGCACAATGTTATTTTAATAGGTGCTCCGGGGTCTGGCAAAACAATGCTTGCAAAACGATTGCCAACCATTTTACCTCCAATGCATTTGCAGGAAGCGCTTGAAACCACCAAAATTCATAGTGTTGCAGGTAAAATGGGCAAAAGCCTGGGTTTAATTTCTATCCGCCCCTTCCGCTCTCCGCATCATACCATTTCGGACGTAGCATTGGTAGGCGGTGGAGGTGTTCCACAACCTGGTGAAATTTCACTGGCGCATAATGGTGTATTGTTCTTAGATGAGTTACCCGAATTTAAACGTACGGCTTTGGAAGTAATGCGACAACCATTAGAGGACAGAGTGGTAACTATTTCCCGCGCAAAATTTTCAGTGGAATACCCTGCCAGCTTTATGTTGGTAGCCGCCATGAATCCTTGTCCATGCGGTTATTATAACCATCCGGAGAAAAACTGTGTTTGTCCGCCTGGAACAGTACAAAAATATTTAAATAAAATTTCAGGACCTCTGCTGGATAGAATTGACATACATATAGAAGTAACTCCCGTATCCTATAATGAACTTGCAGCAGAACGAACTTCCGAAAAAAGTGCCAATGTGAGAGAGCGGGTTATTAAGGCAAGAGAAATACAACAAAAAAGATATGTAACTAATGAAGGCGTACATTGTAATGCACAAATGAGCTCTAAACAGCTACGCACCATTTGTAAAATTAATGACGCAGGAAACCAACTGTTAAAAACCGCAATGGAAAAGTTAGGACTTTCAGCACGCGCTTATGATCGTATTTTGAAGGTAGCACGTACCATTGCCGACCTGGATGAATCTGAATCTATTGAAACCACCCATCTGGCAGAAGCTATTCAATATCGAAGTCTGGACAGAGAAGGCTGGGCAGGGTAGTTATTAACAATATATCTGTATTACTATAGCTTATTTAATAACAACTTTAAATTCCTTATCTGTAATTTAGTCCAATAATCGGACAACACAAACAATGTTTAAGCATTCTATAAACATATTACTTTTCTTAGCCCTTTTTTCTATAATCTATAGCCATACTCATGCTCAAACACTCAATAACGACAGCTTAATGGCTGCTAACTATTTTGATAATGAGGATTATAACCGTGCTCTTAATGCTTACCTGAAGTTATTTAGAAAAAACAAAGAAGATGTTACTGTTAATTACAGAATAGGCTATTGCTACCTGCATCTAAATGATGATAAATCAAGAGCAATTCCTTTTTTTGAATATGTATTTAATAAAGGGGACTATAAAGATGATTTGCTTTTATACATGGGAAAAGCGTATATGTATGCTTATAATTTTGAAGATGCATTGACTTTTTTTAATCAGTACCGGAAAATAATTTATTCAAAAAAGTTTGAACTTATAGAAAATTATTATGAGGATGCTATGGAAGGGAAAATTGATTATCAAAAAAAAATTACCATTGGAAATTTTGGTGTAGTAGACCACTGCATTGAAAATTCCGAGAATGCTATAGAAATGGTAAAAAGACCATTAAATGTAACTTTTGAAAATTTAGGAAAAGATATTAATTCACCCTATGCCGACTACTACCCCTTTGTGACTAAAGATCATGGAACACTTTACTTTACTTCACGCAGAGGAAAAGATACCGACAGTCTACAAAAATGGCAAGCAGAATTTTCTTCGGATATTTATTATTCAACAGTAAAAGACGGGCAATGGAATAGAGCTACAACTATTGGTTCTGTGATTAATACTGCAGAAGACGAAGAGTGTGTTTATGTAACACCCGATGGAAAAAATATGATTGTGTATGAGGAAAATGAGAATGCTACAGGCGATCTTTCTATTGTTTCTATAGAAAATATGGCAACAAAACCGGTAAGTTTTAATGGCCCTATTAACACCCAATTCCATGAATATGAAGGTTGTATTGCCGAAGATAGCAGCATTGTTATATTTTCCAGCGACAGAGAAGGAGGATTGGGAGAAACCGACTTATATATTGTCAGAAAGCTGGGGAATGGCAAATGGAGTGTTCCTTATAACCTGGGCGCAGGGATTAATACAAAGTATAAAGAGGCTTTTCCAATGTTTGATGAAAAAAATAATGTTTTATATTTTGCTTCCGAAGGTCATTTGAACATGGGCGGTTACGATATTTTCTCATCCTCATACGACCTTGAAAACCAGAAATTTGGAGATGCAAGAAATGTAGGTTATCCTATTAACACACCGACAGATGATATGCAATTTTCTATGGCAGAGAACGGACGCGAAGGATATATTTCTGCTGTAAGAAAGGATGGGCTCGGAGATTTGGATATCTATAAAATAGTATTCAATGATATTGAAAAACCTTATTCTGTTATCAGAGGGGTTGTTTCAATAAAAGATGGGGATACATTGCGAAAAGATATTATAGCTTCCGTTTCATTACAGAGTGTAACAACAAATACAGAATTAGATTCAAAAGATGTGAATCGCCAGACAGGCAGGTACATTTTTGCTGTAGATAACCCGGGAAAATACATTCTGAAAGTAAAAAGCCCTGATTTAAAAGATGTGGAACAGGAAATAAATGTATATGATAAATCAGATTTTGTTTTTGAAATAGAAAAAGATTTCCTGCTTCAAAAGGATAACCCTGATTCATTATCTTCTAACAATACACCTTCAAAGGATAGCGTTGAAACAATCAGTATTCAGAAACTGCCGGTAAATATAATCTTGTGGGGCCATATAAAAACGAATGATACTTCTACATCAACCATAGATGCTGTGATTTCATTAACGGACGCTATAACAAATCAGGAAGTGGCAAGGAAAAATGCCAACCCTCAAAACGGCAAATACAGTTTTTCTGTAAAAACCGGAAAATATACTATGTATGTTAACAGCCCTGGTTATGAGAATTTCAAAGAAGAAATTAATACTGATAATTTGTCGGATTTTTTTGAAACAGGTAAAAATGTCACACTTAAAAAAAATACCAGTGTTACATCAATTGGTGCAGAAAGTCTAAAAACATCAGCAGATGTTAACATTCGGAAAACAACACATGATTCCTCTGCTATTACAAGAACTGAAAAACAATCAGTTGACACCACTGCAAAAGCGGGCACTGCTGTAAAAAAAATAACGGTTGTTGACCCAAAAACAACAAAAACGATTAAAACACAAACGAGTACTACTAAAAAGAAAACAAGCACCGCTGTTAAAAAACAAACAACCAGTACTAAAAAGCAAATCAATACTAAAAAGAAAACAAAAACTGCCGTTAAAAAGCAAACAACAGCCACTAAAAAACAAACCGGTACTAAAAAGAAAACAAATACTGCTGTTAAAAAACAAACAAACTCCGGCAGTAAAAAGCAAACAACTCCTGTGAAGAAAAAAACATCAGCTAATGTTACTACAAAAGACAATGTAAAAAAATCAATCACCCCTTCTCAAAAGAATCCGGCAAAAACTAAAACCGGTACTAAATTCGAATAGCCCACAATTAAGTAACCTTTTGTCTACCAATACGTTTAACAGCAATTATGAAAGCACTTGGCCCTAACTGGATTATCGAAAATTTTATCGATTTTGAATATAAAAAGTATGAGTTGCTTGCTTATCTGCAAGGTGTAAGGCAAGACTTTAAGGATGAAAAGTTATACCCCGCATTAAGTGACTTAATTGCACATTACAATAATCTGATTACCATAAAAAACAATAAACAACAGTTGAGCGAGTCATTCAAAAAAATACTCTCTAAGATTGATGTGGAAAAACTAAAACTTATTTATGAGTCAGGTGAAAAAGACAGCACAATGATTAATGAGATAGAGAATATTATTAATTTTTCAATTCCGCAATTAGAAAATTATTTAAAAGAAGGAAAAGATATATACAATAATATTGAAGGAGATATGCAAATAGAGCCGATAGGCTTAACACCTTTAAATACGGATGAAGGGTATATGTTTATTTGTGATGGAAAGCAAAAAGATACGCACGTACATCAATACAAAATCACCTTCTTTGAACATGCAAATGAAAATTTTCGGGGTATACATACCTCTTATATTAGCTCATTTGCTTATTCTTATATTAATACATACGAAAACATAAAATTGCAGCTCATTAAAGATATTCCTCAGCTTCCAACACCTGCTGTATTTGCTATAAGCAGTGATAAACAGTACCCCCTTGATGAAAGTTTTATACCTATAGCAAAACGTACCTTAGTAAGGTATATCACTACCTTAACCTAACACATTAATTTCCTTACGCTTCATACAGATGCTGAAACAAGTTCAGCATAAAAGTTGTTTTTTCTGATTTGACTTTAACAGGGAACTTGTATATTTGTTACACATCAGAACAGGTATATTTTTATAGATGTATAAACAGCATTTCATATTAACAGTATTTCTCATCACGCTGGTGATTAATTATTCTATAGCACAGCCTGAAGAAAAACTTAGTGCTAAAGAGTATCTTGCTCGGGAGGATTATAACCATGCCATCGAGGAATTTCTTAAACAATACAAAACACAAAAAGATGATCCTGAACTTAATTTCAATATCGGTTTGTGCTACCTGAATGTAAATGATGACAAATCAAAAGCATTGCCCTATCTTGAATATGTTTATAAGAAGGGAGAAAATAAAGATGACGAACTGCTATTTTATATGGCAAGGGCGTATACCCACGCATATCAGTTTGATGAGGCGATTAAATTTTTCAATGAATACCGGAAAAAAATCAATTCGAAAAGGTATCCGGAGATAGATCGTTATATTGAAAATTGCGAAACGGCAAAAACATTAATGAAAAATCCGGTAAATGTAACTTTTGAAAATCTTGGCAAAGAGATTAATTCCAAATTCCCTGATTATTATCCTTTTGTTACCGAAGACCAATCCACACTTTATTATACTACCCGCAGAGAAGGGAAATCGCAAAAACTAAGGAGTTGGCAGGGATATTTTACTTCTGATATTTATTTTTCAAAAGTTGTAGCCGGTCAATGGACAAAGCCTAAAAGTATTGGACCTATGATTAATACAGCTGAAGATGAACAATGTGTTTATGTTTCTCCTAATGGCAGAAAAATGATTATTTACATGGATAATGAAACTGCTACCGGGGATCTTTTTATTACTGAAATGCCGTTAAAAAGCAAAACTTTTCCTAAACCGGTACCTTTTGATGCTCCGGTCAATTCAACAGAACTTGAGCTGGAAGGTTGTATTACTGAAGATGGTAGCATGTTAATTATTTCAAGCGATAGGTTGGAAGGTTTGGGGGGAGCTGATTTATATATGTTTAAAAAACTTCCTACAGGCAAATGGGGTGATGCAATTAATTTAGGACCGAATATAAATACTATTTACAGCGAATCGTTTCCTGTGTATGATGAAAAAACTGCTACTTTGTATTTTGCTTCCGAAGGGCACGCTAACATGGGAGGTTCTGACATTTTTAAATCAAAATTTAATGAAGCAACACAAACCTTCGGCCCTGCTGTTAATATGGGATACCCGATAAATACACCTGAGGAAAACCTTGAGTTTACTTTAGCCGGTAACAGGCGCGATGGATATATATCTGCTGTTAGAAAAGAAGGCTTTGGTGATCTTGATATTTACAGAGTAATATTTAACGATGTGGAAGCTCAGATATCGGTGATTAAAGGAATTGTATCAACAAATGATACTGTAAAAAAAGATATTGATGCTGTTATATCTCTGCTGAATGCAAAAACAAATGAACAAATAGATTCAAAAAGTGTTATTCCTCAAAGTGGTAAATATATTTTTTCGGCCAGCCCGGGAAAATACATACTTAAAGTAGAAAGCCCTGGTTATGATGAGTATCGGGAAAATGTAAATGTATACGACAAATCAGATTTTGTTTTTGAAATAGAGAAAAATATAAAACTTCCACAATCTGGTACAACACCGGCAACGAAAGAACCTGTAAAAGGGAACACTGTAAAACCAACTAACACTCCTGTAAAGAAAACCCCATAGAATTAAAGGAAAAGCCGTAAATTTATTTTTCTAAAATTAAAGAATTAATTCGTGAACATTTATTCAAAAAAACAACGTTGGAAGTTGTGGTTACTTGTAACTGCTGTTGTTATTATTGGTGCTTCACTTTGGTATACTAACATTCTTGTAAATAAAATTGCTCAGGAAGAACGAAGAAAAGTGAAGCTGTGGGCAGATGCTGTTCAGAAAAAAGTAAACTTAGTAAAATACACCAATGGGTTATTTAATAAAATAAGAACCGAAGAAAGAAAAAAAGTAGAGTTGTGGGCAGAAGCCACCAAACAGTTATCAAAAGAGTTAACTGATTATGGCTTTGTTTTAAAAGTAGTATCTGATAACACTACTGTTCCTGTAATACTTGCCAACGAAAAAGGAGTTCCTATTACATCACGTAATCTGGATCCTGCCAGGGAAAAAGATCCGGTCTATCTTAATGAACAAATGAAACTTATGGCTTCCATGCAGGAGCCGATTGAAATCACCATCTATAAAGGGCAAAAAAACTACCTGTATTATCAGGATTCAAGACTTTTTTCGGAACTAAAAACAGTATTAGACGATTTGGTACGGTCATTTATTTCTGAAGTAGCAGTAAATTCGGCTTCTGTACCGGTTATTTATACAGACTCAACCAAATTAAATGTAATTGCTTCAGGCAATATTGATTCCTTAAAGATAAAAGACACAACTTTTTTAAAAGAAAGTATCGCTGCTATGGCTGCTCAAAACCACCCTATTGAAGTGGAGTTTGGAGACGGCAGCAAGAGTTATATTTTTTACAAAGAGTCTACATTGCTTACCCAGTTAAAATATTACCCTTATGTAATGTTCGGAATTATTGGGTTGTTTTTGTTTATTGCATATTTATTGTTTAGCACCGCACGTAAAGTAGAACAAAACCAGGTATGGGTGGGTATGGCAAAAGAAACTGCACATCAGTTAGGAACACCGCTTTCTTCATTGATTGCCTGGCTGGAGTATTTAAAAACAGATGGTTTGCCTGCCGAAACGGCTGCCGAAATTGAAAAAGATATTAAACGCTTAGAAACCATTACCGAAAGATTTTCAAAAATAGGTTCTGTGCCGGTATTGGATAAAGTAAATGTTGTAAAAGTATTGAACGATGCTGTAAGTTATATGAAACTGCGTACATCCAAAAATGTTACATTTACTACTGAACAAACAAGCGGACAGGAAATAACGGCAAAACTCAATGTGCCACTCTTTGAATGGGTAATAGAAAATCTGATTCGTAATGCTGTAGACGCGATGAATGGAACAGGAGCTATTAAAATTACTGTTTCAGATCAAACACAGTACGTATATATTGATATTGCTGATACGGGAAAGGGAATTCCTAAATCAAAATACAAGACTATTTTTGAACCCGGGTACACTACTAAAAAGAGAGGATGGGGTCTTGGCTTGTCTTTAACAAAACGTATCATTGAGAATTATCACTCCGGAAAGATATTTGTTAAAAGTTCAGAAGTTGATAAAGGAACTACGTTTAGAATTGTTTTAAATAAATAGATTTGAGAAGTGAGATATGAGATTTGAGACAAAAATATTTCATCTCACATCTCACATCCCACATCTCACATCTCACATCTAAAAATTGGCTGGCATTTATATCCATATTCCTTTTTGTAAACAGGCTTGTCACTACTGTGATTTTCATTTTTCAACTTCTTTAAAAAATAAAGATGATTTTTTAAAAGCATTGAAGAGAGAGATTGAATTGCAAAAAAATTATTTTTTAAAGACAAATGCGGAACAGGAGATAAGCACCGTTTACTTTGGTGGTGGCACACCATCTTTGCTTTCTCAAACTGAGGTAATGCACATTTTTGACACACTAAACAAGTATTTTATAATCCGGCCTGATGCAGAAATAACGTTAGAAGCAAATCCTGATGATTTAACTGTGAAAAAAACAAAAGAGCTAAAACAGACTCCGATCAATCGTTTTAGTATTGGTATTCAAAGCTTTTACGATGAGGATTTGAAATTAATGAATCGCGCCCATAGTTCACAGGAAGCCCTCACAGCAGTAAAAGCTTCGCAGGATAGTGGCTTTGAAAATATTACCATTGATCTCATTTATGGGATACCATCTTTAACCAATCAAAAATGGAAACACAATTTACATACAGCTTTTGGTCTTGAAATAAAGCATATTTCAGCATATTGCCTGACGATAGAATCCAAAACAGCTTTAGCACATTTTGTAAAAGAAGGCAAAATCAAAAACATTGACGAACAACAATGTATTGATCAGTTTGAAATAATGCTGGAAGAAATGCAGAAAAATAATTTTATTCAATATGAAATTTCTAATTTCTGTAAAAACAATTTTTTTTCCCTTCATAATAGCAATTACTGGTTAAAACAGCCTTATCTTGGCTTAGGTCCGTCTGCACATTCATTTGATGGAGAAAGCAGACAATGGAATATTTCCAATAATGCGTTATATATACAATCACTTGAAAAAGGGGAACTTAACTTTGAGAAAGAGGTGTTAACACAAACCCAACATTATAACGAATATATTTTAACTACTTTGCGCACTATGTGGGGCACAGATTTGGAATATATAAAAAACAAATTCGGAAGTGATTATGAGTCTTATTGTTTAAATGAAGCTAAAAATTATATTGCAAACAAAGATATTCGCAGCGAAGAAAATAAATTATTTTTAACGGATAAGGGGAAGCTGTTTGCAGACAAGATTGCGAGTAGCCTATTTAAAATAGTATAATTTGTATTTACTTCTGATGTATATAAATAGATGATTTCAAAAATTACACACAAGGGAAAAGGTTATAATGTGGATTTAAGCAAACCGATTGATATATCTATTCCTTTAAGGCAGGGAGAAGAAAATGTAAACGCCTGGTATGCCTCACCCGTAAAAATAGAGCCGGTACGTATGGGCGAATGGGTTGGAGAGGTAAAGCAGGGCGGTTCTGTTAATTTTAGAAATATATTTTTTAATCCACATGGCAATGGTACGCATACGGAATGTGTGGGACATATTAGTAAAGAAGATTGCAGCATCAACAAATGTTTAAAAACATTTTTTTTTGTTGCCGAGTTAATCACTGTTTTACCTGAAGAAACACCGGATGGAGACCAAATCATTACCAAACAACACATTGAAAATTGCCTTGGAGAAAAACAGCCGGAAGCAATTGTTATACGTACTTTAGATAATAACATTTCAAAAATAAACAGACACTATTCCAATACTAACCCTCCCTATCTTCACCAAGAGGCAGCTGAGTTAATTGATGCATTGAGTATTGACCACATTTTGATTGATTTACCTTCTGTTGATAAGGAAGCAGATGGTGGTAAACTGGCTGCACATCATACTTTTTGGCAATATCCACATAATACGAAGTTTAACCGCACCATTACAGAAATGATATATGTTCCAAATACTGTATATGATGGAACTTATTTACTGAATATACAAATAGCGAGTTTTGAAAACGATGCATCGCCAAGTAAACCGGTATTGTATCAGATGAATATGGCAGTATAAGCAGGTTTAAATTCTATGTCAGCAGGTCTGAAAAGACAGATTTTAAAGTTATATTTGAACTTAAATTACAATCAGTTTTCGGTATGGACAAATCCTGCCTGGTATGCAGCGCCACTAAATTCAAGCCAATCTATAATTCAACCTTGCTCCGGTGTGAGTCCTGTGGTTTTACAACAGCTAATATGGAAATTGATGTTGCAATTCTTCAGCAAACGTATACCGAAAATTATTTTAAAGGTGAAGAATATGTTGATTATTTAAGGGATAAAGATATCTTACAAACCAATTTTAAAAAACGCCTAAACTATATATTCAGGCGCTTGAATAAATTATCTTTTACAAATGCTTTGGAAATTGGTTGTGCCTATGGTTTTTTTGCTGAAACACTCACCAATGCCTTAGGTAATATCAGCTATGTTGGTTATGATATTGTTCCGGAGGCAATAGATTATGGCAAAAATGAGCTAAAGCAGAACGTGATTTGCGGTGATTATCTGGAAGCAAAAATAGAAAAAAAAGTTTCCGATGTTTTTATGTGGGATGTAATAGAACATCTGCCTGCTCCTGAAAAGTTTATTGAAAAGGTTGCCGGAGAATTACAGCAGGGCGGACGTATATACATTACAACAGGCGATATTGAGCGCCTTGTTCCACGATTGCAAAAGGCGAAATGGAGAATGATTCACCCTCCTTCACATTTGCATTATTTTTCAAGACGTACACTTTCCAAATTGCTGGAAAATAAAGGATTCGAAATAGTGGATGTGTCCTACCCTCCGGTTTACCGGAGTATACGACTGATTTATTATTCACTGTTCATGCTACGTAAAAAATATCCGGGATTTATAGAAAAGATATACAACCTTATTCCGGCTAAAATGAATATTGCAATAAATACATATGACATTATGTTTTTGATTGCAGAAAAAAAATGATAGTATCTTTGGTGTTTGTATGAAACAGAAACCTGTATACATTAGTGTTATTATTCCGCTTTTAAATGAAGAAGGAAATATTCGTGTTTTGTATGATGCCTTGTTGCCTGTTGTTGAGGAAGTATCAGGTAGTTATGAAATTATATTTGTTGATGATGGAAGCAAAGATGCTTCATTTGATATAATTAACCAGCTGTCGTTACAAAATAGCAACGTGCTGGGTATCTCGCTTTCACGCAATTTTGGCCACCAGGTTGCACTTACAGCCGGTATGGAGCATGCCTCAGGCGAAATAGTAATAACAATGGATGCAGATATGCAACATCCGCCTGATGTTATATTAGATTTGTATAAAAAATTTAAAGAAGGGTTTGATATTGTAAACACAATCCGAACCGAAACAGCAGATTCCGGAACTTTCAAAAAAATGACTTCCGGCTGGTTTTATAAAATAATCAATCGCCTCTCCGATATACACATTGAGCCTGCTGCTGCAGACTTCAGATTAATGAACCGCAAAACAGTGAATGCTTTTTTGCAGTTGAAAGAAAAAGATCGTTTCACGCGCGGATTGATAAGCTGGATGGGTTTTAAACAGGCGATGATATCGTATACCGCTCCTTCAAGATTTTCCGGAAAATCAAAATATTCTTTATTTAAAATGCTGCGTTTTGCTGCTGATGGCATAACTTCTTTCTCGGCAAAGCCGTTGCGTATTTCCTTTTTTTCGGGCCTCATTGTTTCACTAATCGGTTTGTTTTATGCTATCTATGCGGTGATCGAATATTTCAGTGGTAAAACAATTCCGGGCTGGACATCTATTTTGGTTTCTATACTTATTATTGGTGGCATACAACTCATCAGCATCGGAATTATAGGTGAATACCTTGCGAGGGTTTTTAATGAAGCCAAGAATAGGCCGCTGTATATGGTGAAGCAGTATACAACCAGTGAAGTTCTCCAGGAGCATGTATAGCCGTATAAGAAATCTATTAACTGACAAAGGTTTTTTGTTTGCCGTTACTTTGACAATGGCTGGCATGTTTTTCTTTTTTGGTAAACTGCTGCAGCATCCGAATAAAATTTATTTTGGAGCAACAGACGATGGTATACAGGCGTATTACGGAGCCATCTATCATGTTAAACATGATACCTCATTCTGGCATATGAATGCTATGAATTATCCGTATGGTGAACAGGTATTTTTTACCGGATGTCAACCTTTTATTACAAATCCGATTAAGTTAGTATCTAAGGTAATTGATATTTCTGATTACACGTTGGGTATACTTAATTGTGTTATGCTTTTCTCTGTTTTTCTTTGCTCGATATGCCTGTATTTTATCTTTAAACATCTGAAGCTGCCATATATTTATGCGAGCATTGCTGCTGCGGGTATCACGTTTCTTTCTCCTCAGATTCTCCGTTTAGCCTGCCACTATTCATTAACCTATCAATTTGCAATACCTCTTTTTTTATTATTATTATTTAAATTTCACGACTCCCCAAGTATAAAAAAATCAATTGCTATAAGTGTATTAGTGTTTTTTATGGCAGGAACGCATTTTTACTTCTTCGGCTTTTTTGCATTGATTGCAGCATTCTATTGGGCATACTCTTTTTTATCAAATAAAATTTCTTGGCAGGCGGTTAGGTATACTGCACTACATTCTTTTATTCAAATAGTAATTCCTTTTTTTCTTTTTCAGATTATTTTATTGTTAATAGATCCAGCATCCGACCGCACAAATAATCCCTGGGGATATTTGACCTATATTTCTAACCTGGCTGGTATATTCTATCCTTATCAAAGACCATACGAAAAGCTATTTGCAGCTTTTATCAAACCCGAAGACCCATACACGGTGGAGGGATATGCATTTGTAGGTGTTGTTGCAACACTAATACTTATATTAATAATCCTTGTTTTTTTAAAGAGACTTTTCACCTTTAAATTTAAAGAGTTGGTCAGCATTACTGATAACAATTTATTAAACTTGTTTTTCTGGGCTTCATTATTCGCATTGATACTTTCATTTGGTTATCCGTTTAAAATAAGAGGATATGAGCACTATTTGCAATACGTTGGTTTGTTAAAACAGATGCGTGGTATTGCCAGGTTTTCATGGGCATTTTACTACATCATTAATATTGTTGTTTTTTATAAATTATACTTATGGTTGGCTGAGAGGTCGGTTTTTCTGCGAAGAAGCATTTTAACCGTTGCTTTATTTTTATTGTGCTACGATGCCTATTATAAGGCAAATCCTATAAGCATCGCTTTGGACAATCGAATTGTAAGACTGGAAGACAAGAACAACGAACTGCCCGAAAATAAATGGTTAAATGAGTTAGATATAAACAATTACCAGGCAATTATTACACTGCCGTATTTTCATGTAGGCTCCGAAAATGTATGGATGATCAAGGCATCTGAAATTATAGCCAGTGTGTATATCACCTCAATGAAAACAGGTTTACCAACCCTGTCTTCTGTAATGAGCAGAACATCACTTTCACAAACATATAAAAATCTCCCTGTTATATTGGAACCGTATCATAAACTGGCGATTATAAACGATTTTAAAACCCGCAAACCATTTTTAGTATTGGCTATAGAAAATGAATTGAACAATGATGAAAAGCATTTGCTCTCCATGTGTAAAAAGTTAAATGAAACTCCACATTTTAATGTTTATGAGTTACCATTTGAAGCGCTTGAAAACAATAGCAAACATTTATATTCTAAATTTATGGCTTCATTAAATAAGGGTAAAACATACACGATAGAAGGATTTAAATATACCGATTCCCTAAAAACATTTATATATAACCAATACAATGAAAAAGTAAATCTTAACAAAATTCCTGAAAAATATTATTTGGGAAGAATATTGGATTATAATCTTATTTTTCATGATACGCTTCCGAATTGGACCAGGGAACAGGAATATACGGTTTCTTTCTGGATGCATAATTTTACTGAAGATTTATATCCCAGAGCTTCTTGTGTGCTTGAGTGTATTGATTCTGTTGGAACTTCTTATAATAGAACAGAATTTGGTATGCATACCAAAATACGTACATTGGATGGTGATAAAGCACTGGTAGAAGGCACAATCAGTGTTAGAAACAGAAAAGATCCTCTTGCTATAACCATTTGGCATTATGAAATTTTTAACAAGGAAAAAATGCTCAAAATAAGTGATTTGCTTATCAGGCCTTTAAAAGATACACTTTACAAAATTAATAACGCTCAAAGTATAATCTGCAATACCCGTGAATACCTTCGGGAGGAATAATGTTAATGAATAAGCCGGAGTTTAATATTTTAGGCAAATCCTTTGCCATTCCTATGAATTGGTTATTGATTTTGTTTATAATATTGAACGTACTTTTCAAATTCTATTATCTGCCATACGAAAGTATTTATGGTGATGAAGCGTATAGTATTTTCCATGCTCAAAAGCCCCTGACGGAATTGGCCGAAATATTTTTACACGATCAAAATCCCCCATTCCATATAATATTATTGCATTTTTGGATGCAATTATTTGGTGTTTCAGATATTTCGGCAAAAGGATTTTCTGTTATTCTAAATATTCTTTGTGCGGTTGTACTTTTTCTTTTTGCTAAGAAATTTTTGAATAAGCAAACAGCCCTGTTTGTTTCTGTTTTATTTCTTTTTTCCAATGTACAGCTTTTTTATTCGCACGAGGTACGTACATATGCATTGGTTCAATTGTTGTGTATTTCTTCGTTTTATTTCTATTTTAAGCTGTTAACCGAACCGGATAAGAAATTAATTGTGGCTCTATCCATCATTAATCTATTACTTTTATTTTCTCACTATCTCACCATTTTTATTTTCATTACTCAGTTTTTATGTGTGTGGCTGTTTCTAAAAAAAGCACCGCGCGGAATTAAGTATTATATCATCAGTCAACTGCTAACAGCACTTTTTTTTACTCCCTGGTTAAAAGTTTTATTTGCCAATCTTCCACAAAGCGGTAGTTTCTGGCTCACAGCCCCAGGTTACGGAGAATTAAAATGGTTCGTTTTTATGTTGAATGGAAGCGAATCCCTTTTCATTGTCTTCACTACTATTATTTTGTCATCGATTATAATGGTATTGTTAAATAAGCGTTTTCGTTTTTTTTATGAATCTTTTGATACTAAAGTCTATCTTGTTTTTTTGTGTTTATATATTCTGCCTATTGGTTTGGATTATTGGGTGGCTCAATATACGCCTGTGTTTTTAGGACGCTACTTTTTATACGCTACGCAGGGTCTGTTTCTATTAATTGCTTACATAATTAGTTGTTTGAATACATCTGCTATAATTCGAATAATGATAGTATTACCCGTTTTTTATTTTTTATTCACTGCATTTAATGCTAAACCGGAAAAAGAAGACGACTGGAAGTCAATTATGCCCCGGATAAAAAAAATACAAACAGGTAACACGGTGATTTTTATATCAGCAAGTTATAAATACAAGGACTTTGCTTTTTATTATGATCGTGAAGATTTTAAAGATTATAAAAATACAATTCAACGTCTTTATCAAAAAGGCGTTTATTGCTCAAAAGATGGACAGTGGGGTTGGGAGCACTTGAATTTGGATACTGTTGATCAGGTGATATTTGTGCAATCACACAGCCAGTTTGAAGATCCTGAAGGGAAGACAAGACGAAGTCTGCTTCAGAAATATAAAATATGCAGTGAATATAACAGGATAAATATTACGTATACTGTTTTCATAAAAAACAGTTTGCCTTGTTTCAGGGTTAGGACAATAGGTGAACGGAAAAAAGAAAAATGTGACTTATGGACAGAAAGTATTGGTATTAATGAGACACTTCAAGATTCAGTAATTATGTATTCAACAAATATGGAGTGGGATTCTACGTGTGTTGTAAACACATTGTTAACAAAAGAAAAAGCTAACTCAGGCACTTATTCCTGTATTATTTACAGTCAGCAACCATACAGTGTTGGAATAATTAAAAATATAAAAGATTTAAATGGTGTTCGGAATATAGATATATCTGGTTATGTTAGTTGTAAACCGGATAGCGATGTTCGCCTTGTTGTTTCAGTTGAAAAAACTGGCGAAACTTTTTATAGAAAGGAACTCTTGATAAAAGAAAAAATTAAGACGTTTGATATTTGGAATGAGGTAATGCTATCCACAACCATTCCTGATCATGTACCAAAGGATTCTGAGCTTAAAATCTATTTTTGGAATCCTTCGGAAGGAACTGCATTTATTGATGATATTGTTATTAGGGCTTCTTATTAACTCATGTTACGCAAATTGATTTTTCGTGTTCATTAATCTTCTTTTACCCAGCCATTATTGCGTTTGTCATCTCAGTTTTAGGCGCCTACGCTAAAGCTTCAGCGACAGCGTGCGATGGCGCAATGGCAGCGCACAATAATAAAATTAAATAAATTTTGAATAGCCTCTAATCAGTTTCTTTATTTAAGCTATTATTAGTAAATTCGCACCTCTAATGCCTGAATAGTAGGTGTTTTATATATAATTTAGATGGAGAATATCAGGAATTTTTGCATTATAGCACATATCGATCATGGAAAAAGTACACTTGCTGATCGTCTGTTAGAATATACCAATACTATCAGCCAGCGCGATATGCAGGCCCAGGTACTGGATGACATGGATCTGGAAAAGGAACGTGGTATTACTATTAAAAGCCATGCTATCCAGATGGACTATACCTATAAAGGCAAAAAATATGTTTTGAATTTGATTGACACTCCGGGTCATGTCGATTTCTCTTATGAAGTATCACGTTCTATTGCTGCCTGTGAAGGAGCTTTGCTGATTGTTGATGCTGCCCAGGGAATCCAGGCTCAAACTATTTCTAATCTTTATCTCGCTCTGGGGAACGATTTAGAAATTATTCCTGTCTTAAATAAAATCGACTTGCCAAGCGCGGAACCAGAGGTAGTAAAAGACCAGATTGTAGACCTCTTGGGCTGTAAACGCGAAGAAATTATTCCTGCGTCCGGCAAAACCGGTTTGGGAGTGCATGATATTTTAGGAGCAATCATTGAGCGTATCCCTGCCCCAAAAGGGAATCCCTCAAAACCCCTACAGGCACTAATTTTTGACTCTGTTTTTAATTCATTCCGTGGAATCATCGCTTATTTTAAGATAGTGAATGGCTCTATCCATAAAGGTGAAAAAGTGAAATTTATTGCTACCGGTAAAGAATACAATGCAGATGAAATTGGCGTTTTGCGTTTAAAACAGGAACCGCGCAATGAAATTAAAACAGGTGATGTAGGTTATATCATTTCTGGAATTAAGGATGCTCGCGAAGTAAAAGTAGGCGATACCATAACCAGTGTATTAAACCCTTCCTTAGAACCGATTAAAGGCTTTGAAGATGTAAAACCAATGGTATTTGCCGGAATTTATCCTGTTGATACAGAAGACTTTGAAGAGTTGCGTTATTCTATGGAAAAATTGCAACTAAATGATGCATCCTTAACCTGGGAGCCGGAATCATCTGCCGCTTTGGGCTTTGGTTTCCGATGCGGATTCTTAGGCATGCTACACATGGAAATTGTACAGGAACGATTGGAACGCGAATTTGGGATGACTGTTATCACAACTGTTCCCAACGTATCTTACCATGCCTATAGCACAAAAAATGAAATGATTGTTGTAAACAATCCTTCTGATTTACCTGATCCTGCAAGGCTGGACAGGGTGGAAGAGCCCTATATTAAGGCGCAGATAATCACAAAAGCAGAGTTTGTAGGTAATATCATGACCTTATGTATTGGTAAACGTGGTATTTTAACCAATCAGGTATACCTTACTACTGATCGCGTAGAATTAATGTTTGACATGCCTTTGGGAGAGATTGTATTCGATTTTTACGATCGTTTAAAAACCATTTCAAAAGGATATGCTTCTTTTGATTACCAGCCATTAGACTATCGTGCAAGTTACCTTGTTAAACTCGATATACTGCTCAATTCAGAGCCGGTAGATGCCTTATCTTCTCTTATTCATCGTGATAATGCCTATGAATTTGGCAAAAAGATGTGTGAAAAATTAAAAGAATTAATTCCCCGTCAGCAGTTTGAAATACCAATACAGGCAGCTATTGGAGCAAAGATTATTGCCCGTGAAACCATTAAAGCCATGCGTAAAGATGTAACCGCCAAATGCTATGGTGGCGATATCTCGCGCAAACGCAAACTCCTCGAAAAGCAGAAAGAAGGGAAAAAACGCATGCGTGCTGTGGGTAATGTAGAAATTCCGCAAAGTGCCTTTATGGCGGTGTTGAAGCTGAATGATTAGATAGCGGATTTTTTGTGTAACTCTTCTCTAAAACTGTTTCTTTATAGTCCCCGAAAAAATTCTGAAATCCCATATTTTTTTCGGGGGAATTTATAAAATTCTGCTATTCTTTAATGAGTTTATAAATTTCTCTTCCTTTATTTTTTTCAATAGGATCGATTGTCCTTTAAAAAGTTTGGATATGCTCATTTTAATACCGGCATCTAATGCAATGTGTTCTATTTTATTTGATTGGGTAAAATTTATTTTGGTGCTAAACAAAACAGAAAATATTAATCTGAATATGAGGGTAAAAATTGTGTGTTTTCATTACGTTACCATAGCTACAAATTTTATACAACATGTTCGACAAAAAATTATTCAGGTCTTTTCATCTGAACAATATCACATCCTGAAAATTTAAAACAAGGATTTATTGGAAACTAAATTAACCCCACTATTGGGGAAAGGGGAAGGCTTGACTTTTTTGTAATAAACACCCCTGTTTTTCTTGCTAAAACATCATACTACAGCTAAAATTACCAAACAAATTAAAAATTTGCACAGAGGAAATCCCTTTGCGACTTTTGGGTGCCCCTCAAACAATTTTATTCCATCAGAAAATTAATTTTTGCAGGAACAACTTTAAAAATCGCAGGCGCATAACCGATAAATTCACCATCTAAATCAATAGGAACTTTACCTTCAAGAGGAGTAATTTTAATTTCATTTGTTTCCTTATAAAAAATTTCCGGGTGAATAAATTTTTCCCCGCGCTTTAATTTGTTCAGATTTTTTAGATAATCAATAATTGTTACATCTCCTAAAACTACAATGCTGAACTTTCCATCGTCAAGCTTTGCATCGGGAGCAATGCACAAACCGCTTCCAAAATATTTTGCATTCGCCATCACCATTGAAAGTGTTTTTCCTTCCCATTCAAATTCTTCACACCTGCATTTCATTCTTGTTTTTTTATATGTGAAAAGAGTTTTCACCGTTTCCAGAAAAAAAGTTCCATTTGCACCTAAAATTTTACTGCTGTTGTTTATATTTTCTACAATACAGCCACCAATGCCAATATCACCAATATTTATAAAATAGCGTTCTGCCGAATTACCATTTTTGTCAGTAAATGAAACTTTTCCCGCATCAATTTTTTTAACACTGTTTTTTTCGATAAGATTTTTTAATTGCCTTACCGTTCCGTTCAACCTTGCAGTTTTACAAAAATCATTGGCAGTGCCGTAAGACAGACAGCCAAGCACAGGTAAATTCTTTTTCCCGGAAAGGAGCATTCCATTAACTACCTCACTTAATGTGCCATCACCTCCAACAGCAATAATATGCGTATAATTTTTTTCTACTGCATCTTTTGCAAGTTCAATGGCATGAGCTGCCCTTTTTGTTTCAAAAATAGCGTACGCTGAAAAATTACTTTCCAGTTCCTTAAAAAGAGGTTTTGCTTTTAAAGTGCCTTTTATTATAAATGCGGTTTTCATTGAATTATGAAAGTATTTTAACTGCAAAGTAAGACAAAATTATACAAATTACCCGATGAACAAATAGATCGCAGAAATACAGGAACGCCAAACTTTCTTATGTATACTTCGACTGAATGAGTTTGCTGTTTTTGGCAAACCCATTCGCTCAGCATTACTGACTCTAACCTGTTTTGCTATCGCAAACTCAGTAAGATTCTATAAAAAAACATTTTGGTACAAATCCTCTTTTTATTTCGTAAATTAGCTTTTCTGTATTTTTGCAATCCGGTACAAGCGCAAGGCTTGTATTTATTTGCTATTATAAAACCAATATTTTGATTAGTAAGGAAGACATAGATAAAATTTTTGACGCAGCACGTGTTGAGGAAGTGGTAAGCGATTATGTAACACTAAAAAAAAGAGGTGTTAACCTGATAGGTCTTTGTCCGTTCCACGATGAAAAAACCCCTTCATTTTATGTTTCTCCGGTGAAAGGTATTTACAAATGCTTCGGCTGTGGTAAAGGAGGCAATGCTGTGAACTTTATAATGGATAAAGAAAAAGTATCCTACCCGGATGCATTGCGCCAGCTTGCTAAAAAATACAATATTCATATTACAGAAAAAGAACTCAGCCCGGAACAACTTCAATCACAAAGCGAACGAGAAAGCCTGTTAGTTGTTTCATCATTTGCCCAAAAAAAATTTACTGATAATTTATTTCATACCGATGAAGGGAAATCTGTAGGATTAGGTTATTTCAGAGAACGGGGATTCAGGGAAGATATAATTCATAAATTCCAGCTTGGATACGGCATGAATAAACGGAGTTCATTTACTGATGCTGCTATTGCTAAAGGATATAAAACTGAATATCTTGTTAAAGCCGGACTTACTATTGAATATAAGAATGATGAGAATCGAGAGATATCAACACCAGATGATGTCAGTGCTCCAGGCACTTCTGAAAAAGACAGCTCTAAATATTTTGATCGTTTCTGGGGACGTGTCATGTTTCCAGTTCATTCGGAATCAGGCCGTGTAATTGCTTTTGGTGGCCGTACCTTACGTACAGATAAAAAAAATGCGAAATACATTAATTCCCCGGAGACAGATATTTACCATAAAAGCGATGTATTATATGGTTTATATTTTGCTAAAAATGCAATTGTCCAGCAGAAAAACTGTTTCCTGGTAGAAGGATATACCGATGTAATATCCCTGCATCAGGCCGGTATTGAGAATGTGGTGGCAAGCAGTGGCACATCGCTCACTCCCGGGCAAATTAAACTTATACGAAGGTATACAACTAACATTACTATTTTGTACGATGGCGACAGTGCCGGTATAAAAGCCAGCTTCAGAGGTATTGATATGATTCTGGAAGAAGGATTGAATGTAAAAGTGCTACTATTCCCCGATGGCGAGGATCCTGATTCATACTCTAAGCGTGTAGGCAGTGAAGAACTTAAAACTTTTATAAGAGATAACTCAAAAGATTTTATTTCATTTAAAACCAACCTTATGATGAAAGAGGTTGGAAATGATCCTATAAAAAAAGCTGGTCTCATTAAAGAAATTGTTGACAGCATTGCACTTATTCCCGATGCTATATATCGCTCTGTGTATGTAAAAGAATGCAGTCGTTTAATGGATATTGAAGAACAGGTGCTGTTAAATGAGTTAAATAAAATCCGCAATAAACGCTTTCATGAAAAAAGCGATTCTCAGAGTACTAAATCTGAGGATATAAATTCGGAAGACATATTAACTGATGAAAAGCAGCAACAAGCTGTTGATGCGAGTGCCGAATACCAGGAAAGGGACATTATCCGATTATTATTAAACTATGGAAATAAAACTGTAACTGTTGATAATGAAGAAACGGATGAGTTTAATCAACCTGTATCCATACAGATTGAAACCACCGTTGCAGCTTTAATTATACATGAGTTACAAAATGATAATATTGTTATTGGGAATCCTTTATACAATGATATTTATAATGAATTTGTTCAACACCTTAATACTGATATAGTACCCGATTATAACTATTTCATTAATCACAATAATACTGAAATTGCTTATTTAACTGTAGATTTAATAAGCAGCCCTTATTTACTCTCCAAATGGGAACAACACCAAATTTACCCTACACTGGAAGAAGACATTCTAAAAAAATCATTGTATCACGCTATATATGCTTTAAAAAGCCGAAAATTAGAGATGATGATACATGAAATTCAGGAGAAATTAAAAATAGCACAATCCGAAGAAGAAGAAATAACATTGATTCAAACTCAACAACAATTTTTACAAGCAAAAAAAGCCTTTAATGCCTTATTAGGCAGGATTGTGTTAAAATAGAGTTTTCTTAAAATCCAGGTAAATTTCATCTAAATATTTTGCTAATGCAGCCCCAAAATACAGACTCAGACCTACAGCGCGCGCAGTCATATTGTCCGAAGGACTCCTTCGGAGGGCACTATCCGAAACATGTGCAATGGCATCCACTGTATTTTTTTGAATAAAATTTGACAGACCCCACTTCTTCTTTCTTTTAATTCTAATTATGCTATATTTGTTATATAAAACTTCTTAACGGCCAGTAACGGTTCCGTTTTCATTTTTTCATCCGATGATTAAAAGAATGGTTAATTGCGTTAATACCAGAAATTTAAAAATCAGTACTTTTTTTATTTTTCTGCTTATTAATTATTTCTCTTTTTCGCAGAAAAATAATATAGATTCTCTTCGCCAACTTTTACAAAATAATCAGCAAGATACTAACAAGGTAATCCATTCATATAAATTATCCTGGGAATATATACGTAAGGGGTTTTATGATTCTGCCATGTATTATGGTAATTCCGCATTACAACTGGCCGAAAAGCTAAACTTTAAAAAAGGAATTGTTGGTGCTTATGGAAATATGGGTAATGCTTTTTATGAACAGGGTAACTATCCACAAGCACTTGATAATTATTTTAAAGCGCTTAAAGTTGCCGAAGAAACGGATGACCAAAAAAATATTGTACGATGGATGGGAAATATAAGCGTTGTATATACCCGCATGGGCGATTATATCAAAGCCATTGATTACAATTTCCGTATATTATCAATTTCCGAAAAATTAAACGACAAAAAAATTATCGCTTCTACCTATAACAATATTGGTATTATCTACAAGTTCAAAGGCAATTACAAAAGAGCGCTTGATTATTTTTCAAAAGCCCTGGAGGAATCAGAAGATATACAGGACAAATACCTTATCGCCAACAACCTCGGAAACATTGGCATTATTCACGACAACCTCCATGAATATGACATCGCCCTCAATTATTTTTTTAAAGTATTAAAAATTGCAGAGCAGCTTGATGAAAAAAAAATTATTGCCAGTACGTTCGATAATATTGGTAATATATATAGTGCGCAGAAAAAATACGAGCAGGCACTCAGCTATTATCTTAAGGCCCTGAAATTGGATGAAGAATTGAAAAATAAAAATGGTATTGCCATAAAGCTCGGAAATATTGGTTCTTTATATATTTCTACAAAACAATACGACAAGGCCGAAAAGTATTTGCTGCAATCTTTGAATATTGCCGAAGAAATACAAAACCTGAGCGATATAAAAGCCGCTAAAGAATACCTTGCCGAGTTATATACGCAAAAAGGAGATTATGAAAAAGCACTTGAATATTATAAAGGTCACGTAGTTGCCAAAGACTCTATTTTTGATGAACAAAAAAATGAGGAAATCCTCCAAAAAGAAATGAGTTACGAGTTTAGCAAAAAAGAGCTGGCCGCAAGGGCAGAAAATGATAGGCTTATTTTGCAACAGGAAACAGAAAAGAAAAAGCAGCAGATTATTTTTTGGTTTGTAATTGGTGGGTTGCTATTATCGCTGATATTTGCTGCATTTATTTTCCGTTCGTTGCGGATTACCGAAAAGCAGAAAAAGGTTATTGAAAGCCAGAAGGAAAAAGTGGAATTGCAGAACGTTGAAATAAAAAAACAAAAGAAACTAGTAGATGAAAAAAACGAAATTATTGAAAATAAAAATAAAGAATTGAACCAGCAGAATAAAAAAATTACAAGCCAACGTGATAAGTTGGCTGAAAATTTGAAATATACTGAAAAACTGCAGGAAACATTAAAAAACGATCTTTCGCATTATATGTTAATCTCATTGCGAAAGCTAATGAATCCTCATTTTATTTTTAATTCTTTAAATTCTATTCAAAGTTTTATTCTACAAAATGATAAGCTGAAAGCAAGTCTTTATCTGTCAAAATTTGCCGGGCTGGTTCGTAAAGTATTGGAACAATCACAAATGGAATACATTTCACTCAGCGAAGAACTTGATACTCTTGCTATATATATTGAACTGGAATCGCAGCGTTTTGTGGGCAAGTTTACATCTTCCATAGATATTGATCCCGATATTAAAACAGAACGTTACCAGGTTCCGCCACTCATCTTTCAACCCTTTGTTGAAAATGCCATCTGGCATGGTCTTATGCAAAAAGAAGGGGAAGGGAAAGTGTCTGTTTCTATTAAGCTATCTAATAACTCTATGCGCTGTGCAGTTGAAGATAATGGCATTGGAAGAAAATCTTCCCTGGAAATTAATAAAAAGAAAGAAGAAAGAGAGTCGTTTGGAATAAAAGCAACAAACCAACGATTAAAAATCATGAATTCATTAAATAATCTTGATTTGGTAGTCTCTTATTTCGATTTGCAGGATAACGATGGAAAAGTACTTGGAACAAGAGTTGAATTCTTTTTACCTTGCTTACACTCTTCATAAAACAAACTACATTATCTTAACCATGCTAAAAGCCGTAATAATTGATGATGAAAAAAATGCTGTAACAGCTATGGAAATAGCTATAAAAGAGTATTGCCCTGAAGTTGAAATAATAGGTACCGCATTCTCCGCAAAAGATGGTATCAAAGAAATTCAAAATAAAAATCCCGATATTGTATTTGTAGATATAGAAATGCCTCAAATGACCGGCCTTGAAATGATAGAACAGTTTGGAAGCCGGAAATTTGAGGTAATATTTGTGACAGCCTATAACCAGTTTGCAATTAAAGCTTTTAAAGTTAATGCCCTGGACTACCTGTTAAAACCAATAAATATTGTGGAGCTGATAAATGCAATAAAAAAAATAGCAAACAGAATAGAAGAGAAACAAGCCACTTCACAAGCACAGGGTGAAAAATTAAAAATGGCACTTGCCGGAAAACTCACATTACCAACAGCTACAGGTTCGGAATACATAAATATTAGAGATATACTAAGAATTGAAGCTGATGGCAGCTATTCAAAAGTTTATTGTGTGGATAATAAAATGAAGCTTGTAACAAAAAATTTAAAATCTCTTGAGCTATCTTTAGAAGGTGAAAGTTTTTTCAGATGCCACAATTCACACTTTATAAATTTACAATACATAAAAAAATATACCCCGACAAAAGATAAAGGCTTTATTGAAATGACTGATAACAGTATCATTCCTGTTGCCAGAAGTGTGAAAATTGAGCTGGCCGAATTAATTAAAAAGTATGCAAAGTAGGCTTAGGCAAATACTAATTTGTAGCGAAATCCGCAGACTATAAAACCAAAAACGCATTGTGTGAAATAAAGTTCTAAATTACCTTTTTATTTTTTAAGTTTGTGTTAAATAGATATAAACTAAAATAGAATCCGTTATAAATTAAAACCAACAATAAATAAGAGAAAAACATGGAAACAAACAGCTACTATTTAAATAATGGCAACAAAGCAACAAAAACATTATCAATCTTAAAGAAGATAATGATGGTTGCTATTATAGTGATATACTCAAATCACAAATTGTTTGCACAGGCTCCTCCCGCCCCGGGTGCAACTGCTGCTACCAACTATACGTGTACATCCTTTAATGCAAATTGGGATCCGGTTTCAGGTGCAGTAAATTATTTTATTGATGTTTCCACAGATGTTTCATTCAGCACCAACTTCATTTATAATAATTTAAATGTTGGTAATGTGCTAACCTATAATATTACGGGGTTAACTATTGGCATTGACTATTATTACCGCGTACGTGTATACGATGGTAATAATACGAGTTCAAATTCCAATACTATTTCAGCAAACACCGGGATATTGAATGCGACAAATGCGTTGGCTGCTTCAAATATCCTCTGTACTTCTTTTGATGCCAACTGGGGAGTTGTAACCGGAGCTATCCAATATTTTCTGGATGTATCTTTGAGTGCATCATTCACTAATTTTGTAACTGGTTATAATAATTTAAATGTAGCCAATGTAACTACATTCAACGTAACAGGTTTAACGACCAACACTACTTATTATTACCGGCTTCGCACTGATAATGGCTGTACTACAAGTTTAAATTCCAATACCATAACGGTGGGTACTTCAGATCCTACACTGAGCAGTAGCTTAACTCCTTCTGCAATATGCAGTGGAGCTCCTTTTAATTATACTCCAACAAGCGCAACATCCGGAGCCACATTTGCATGGTCAAGATCTGCTGTTGCCGGTATCAGCAATACCGCAGGATTGGGAACAGGCGACCCCAATGAAACGCTTATTAATACAACAGTAAGTCCTGTTAATGTAACGTATATATATACTGTTACGGCAAATGGATGTACAAATGCAACAACCTATAGCGTTGTTGTTCCTGTAAATCCAATACCAACATTAACAAGTAGTTTAACACCATCAGCCATTTTCACCGATCATGTTTTTAATTATACACCAACAAGCGCAACTGCGGGAACAGCCTTTTCCTGGACAAGAGCTACTGTTACTGGCATCAGCAACGTGGCAGCAACCGGGGCGGGGGATCCCAGTGAAGCTCTTTTTAATATAACAAACAGCCCTGTTAATGTTACGTATGAGTACACATTAAGCGCTAATGGCTGCACTAATTCCACAAGCTATAGTGTTATTGTAACTGTAAATACACCTGCTGTATGGCCTGGTGATGCAAATAATGATTCGCTTGTAAACAATGTTGACTTGTTATCTATCGGTTTGCATTATTCAGAAACTGGTACTCCGCGAGCTAACATAGACAATACATGGCAGGCAAACATAGCAACCAACTGGGGTACATTACAAACCAATGGTCAGGATGTAAAACATGCAGATTGTAATGGAGATGGCACAGTTGATAGCAATGATACACTGGCTATCAACCTGAATTTTAATCTAACACATACCATTGCTCCTCCAGCTGTTTACAGTCAGGAAAGGGCAACGTCCGATATGTATTTTGTTATCAATAACAGTGCTTATAATGCCGGAGATTGGGTATATGTAGAATTATGGCTGGGTTCACAAACAACACCTATAAGTGATTTTTATGGAATCGCTTTTAATATTAACTATGAAGCATCGCTGGTACAAACTGGAACAGAGGCAATAACCTATGGAAACAGCTGGCTGGGAACACCAGGAACGGATGTATTAACAATTACTAAAGCAGATGCATTGGCAAATACTGCCTATGGGGCTGTTACCCGAATAGACCATACAGGGAAAAGTGGATATGGTAAAATCGCTGACTTCAAATTTCAGGTAAAAAATGCGCTTACAGCAGAAGACACTATGCATTTCAGTATCTCCAACTATATGGCTATTGATTCTGCCGGAACTGCACAGACACTCAGCACCGGAACAGACTCTATTTCAGTAAGCCCATTAGGAACAGGTATCAGAACCTCAATGGATGCATTAACAATAAGTATTGCACCAAATCCATTTACGTCAACAACTACAATTACAATGAATTCCGAAATTAAAAATTCAACAGTAAAAATTGTCGATGTACTCGGTAAAGAAGTTAAAACTATTAGTTTTTCAGGAAAAAAGCTGGTATTAGAAAAAGGGGAATTGCATACCGGTATTTATTCTGTAAAGATTATTTCAGAACAAAAAACAATAATTGCTAATGAAAAAATAATCATTCAATAGCAATATGCTGATTCTGGTGCCGTGTTGGTTTTGACTGTTCCGGCCGGCATCGGAATTTTTTCGATTACTACAAATGCAAAAGCCCCGAATTTACTGATTTCAGGGCTTTTGTATTTACCACTCAATACTATCTAAGACACCAATTTTTTCTCCTGACGTTTGCGTTCATTCTCATCTAACAATACTTTACGCAAACGTATTGATTTTGGGGTTATTTCAACGTACTCATCCCACTGAATATACTCCATTGCTTCTTCTAAAGAAAATGTAATTTTTGGTGCTATACGCATCTTTTCATCACTGCCAGAAGCACGCATATTGGTCAATTTTTTTTCTTTGGTTATATTGACAACTATATCATCCTGACGGTTATTCTCACCAATCACCTGGCCTGTATATACTGGGTCGCCTGCTTCAACAAAAAATTTACCCCTATCCTGCAATTTATCTATGGAATATGCAATAGCTGTTCCCTGTTCCCCAGAGATCAATACACCATTGATTCGGCTTGGAATTGGACCTTTCCAGGGTTCAAATGCTTTAAACCGATGTGCCATAACAGCTTCTCCCGCTGTGGCTGTTAGTATATTATTACGCAGGCCAATAATTCCACGTGACGGAATCTCAAATTCAATATGAATCAAATCACCTTTTGGTTCCATCACTTTTAAATCGCCTTTGCGTTGCGTTACGTATTCAATAACTTTTCCTGATACAGCCTCTGGTACATCTACAGTAAGGTATTCAACCGGTTCGCATTTCACACCATCAATCTCTTTGATAATTACCTGTGGCTGCCCAACCTGCAATTCATATCCTTCACGTCTCATTGTTTCTATTAATACTGATAAATGCAATATACCACGTCCATAAACAAGGTATGAGTCAGCAGAGTTAGTTTCTTCTACCCGTAATGCAAGATTTTTTTCCAGCTCTTTGAACAAGCGGTCGCGCAAATGGCGGGAAGTAACAAATTTGCCTTCTTTACCAAAAAATGGAGAGTTGTTAATGGTAAACAACATATTCATAGTTGGTTCATCAATGGCAATAGGAGTAAGGCCTTCAGGATTTTCAAAATCTGCAATGGTATCACCTATCTCAAAACCTTCAATACCGGTAACTGCAACAATATCACCCGCCTTTACTTCTGTAGCCTTTTGTTTGCCTAAGCCTTCAAACGTAAACAACTCTTTAATACGTGATTTTACAACAGAACCATCCCGTTTCGCTAATGAAACTGGCATATTTTCTCTGATAGTTCCTCTGAATAAACGACCTACGGCAATACGTCCAACAAATGAAGAGTAATCCAATGAGGTAATTTGCATTTGCAAGGTGCCTTCATTTTCTGGTGCATTAGGGAAATAATCAATTATTTGGTCTAACAGGTAAGTAATGTCAGATGTCGGGGTTTTCCAATCAGACCCCATCCAACCTTGCTTTGAAGAACCGTACACGGTTCTGAAATTCAGTTGCTCTTCAGTAGCATCCAGGTTAAAGAACAAATCAAATACCTGATCGTGCACTTCATCCGGGCGGCAGTTGGGTTTATCTACTTTATTGATAATTAAAATAACTGTTTTGCCCTGCGTCAAGGCCTTTTGAGTCACAAAACGAGTTTGAGGCATAGGCCCTTCAAATGCATCTACCAGCAAGACAACACCATCTGCCATGTTCAATACACGTTCAACTTCACCTCCAAAGTCGGAGTGGCCGGGAGTATCAATAATATTGATTTTAGTTCCTTTATAACGTACAGAAACATTTTTTGCAAGAATGGTGATTCCACGTTCTCGTTCCAGGTCATTATTATCTAAGATTAATTCTCCTGAGTTTTCATTTTCACGAAACAGCTTTCCTGTATGTAAAATTTTATCAACTAAAGTTGTTTTACCATGGTCAACGTGAGCTATAATGGCTATATTTCTGATGTTTTGCATTTAATTGTTTAAAATAAAGTGTTTGCCCTAAAAAGCGGGTGCAAAAGTAGTTAATTTATTGGAATTTGTAGCATTACATTATTTAAATAACCACGGCTTTCTTATAAAAATTACCAACGATAAGATGTTGATTTAAAGAATGTTATTAAAGTAATTGAGATGCTTTAGCATATTAGTTTTGTTTTGAACCCAAAAACTATACATAGCATGAGCACCTCAATTACAGCACAATGTACAACTTTTTACGAACAAATAAAGCAATGCAAAGAATTAGATTTGCGAGATGAACGAGGGGAAAAACATCCATTAGCTATTATATTAATAGGATTTATGATAGCATTATTGCGCACCTGTAGAACTGTGCTCCTGAATTTATTGTACCAATTAAAACCTAAAAAAATGAAGGCTAAAATAGAAGAGTTTGCTGATAATTTTCAAATATTATTACAATGGCTCACGCAAATCAATTTTTTATAAGAAAACCGTGCTTTATATTCGATGGGAGAACTTAGGCCATTTATTTTATTTACTGATGTTACGCAAAATTTATATCTAATTCAGAATATCTCGATATTTCCACCTGTCATTTCGAACGCAGTGAGAAATCTTGTCAATCAATTGCAAAGATTTCTCTTCCTGCTTTCAGCAGGATTCGAAATGACAATGGTAGTGATTATGAATTATTTAAAGCAGTCATTTTTATTGTCTTTTTGAGAAAATTACCCTTCTCTCTTTCAATTCTCTTGTCCATTACAAGTATAAAAGTCTATCATTTTTAAATCTTTTTCTTTGCGTAACATCAGTTATTTATATTGTGTAGTATTGTATCAAGGTAAATAGTAGGGGTCTATATCCATTTCATGTTCACCCCAGGTTAAGAGTCCTGCTTTTTTATAAACTTTTACCTTTTTGAATAGTTCAATATTTTGAAACTTTTTTATCGTAATAGTTCGGTAGTTTTTTAATTTTTTTGGCTAAAGCCCCATTGTTATTGATGTTTTAGTAGCCCCGACCTTAGGGTCGGGGCAAATGTAAAACCCCTATTATCAAGGGCTTCAGCCCAACCGAACAAAATATTACCGAAGTATTGTTATCGAAGGGTGTGAAGATGAAAATAAAATTTTTTTAAAGTCGTGTATTTTTTTTCTTCCACTTTCAAAAATAAGTTCCAATTTATAATCGCCCAAATAAGTAACCTTTGTAAGTGCCATTATTTAATTATTTTTGTAATTCTTCTTAATTTTATTCTGGTTTTCCCCATGACTGCCATAATATGCGTGTATATATACTGGCAAATGTTCATTTGCATAAAAAAACACCTCAACCCCTTTGTATTCAAATAATTTAGGACTCGTATTATATTGTAGGTTATTTTTCTCAGTTCAAATTTATGAAAAAATGTTTTGCTTCTATATCATGGAATGAGTGTAGGAAAAAAATCCGTTTTGATAGGTATCCTTCGACTGGCTTCGGCTAGCTCAGCCACCATTGCTCAGGGTACGGATGCAGTTCGTTGAGCGGAGCCGAAACGAACGGTAAGGAAATTTGTCGTACACCTCATAGAACGAGTTATGAAAGCAAAAGACCTTGAACCATTAATAGGCACAAAAGGTCACGTTTCATCAATACTTTCCGGAAGACGTGAAATAACTTTAAAAATGACACAGAGGTTAAGGACTTTTTTTCATTTGCCGGCAGAACTATTTTTGCGAAGTGCGTAGTTTTTCAAATGAGGCCGGAGACCTTGTTAAAAAAGGCGTAGCCGGGGACGCTACGCCTAACTGTTTTTCATTTTTCTGGCTCACTACGCTCAGAGGGATTTTAATTTGGAAGATTAAAATCCTTTTTTATCGCATTGTAATCGGTATAATCAGTATTGGGATTAGCTATTAATCCTGCTGCACTGATACATACTACTTTAAATTTACAAACTGCACCATAAACAGTATTGGGGTCGCTTCCAAGTGTCGTTCCATCATATATCCAATCAACCTCTACTACACCCGTTTGAGTTATATAAGACCACATATAGTTAGATGGTGTATAATACTGAGTGTATGGCAATGCTACCCAATTTTGGCCACCATCGATGCTAAAAAACACCTGAACGCTGCCTGAACTTTGGACAGATGATGTTAATGCCGCAACATTAAAATCTGAATAATAACGGATTCCATTATTTGTCCAGGAAGTAACGATCCAAGTTGATGAGGATATGTTCGAATTTCCATAAGTCCCCTTTGGCTGATACTTGCTATCATAATCCTCTTTTTTACATGAACTAAATGTGAGCATTGTTAAAGCAAACATTCCTAAAATAATTGTTTTTTTCATTTTGTTTTTTGTTTTTTTATTCCCTGTCATATCCCGATACAGAGGTTTATATAGAAAATCAGCGTGGGATATTAGCTATCGTTCCTTAAACACCGCGAAATATCCATAAAACAATAAATTAAACCTATGCCTTTGAGGTAAGCCATAAGTTTATCATTGTTGTCAGAAAAATTAGTGGTTTTCAGGAAAAAGATATACTAACACTGACATAATAAAAAACTCGAATACACTTTTTCAATATTTATCGATCTCATTTTTAAGCCTTTCCACTTCATTTTCCCAAGATCTGATTACCTCAAGCGCTTTTTGTTCTTGTTGTTGTTTCTCACTGGCTGTTCTTAATAGTTGAAATTTTTCTATCTCCTGTAGTTTAAGGTTTGCGGCTCGTAATTTTGTGATCGCTTCATCATGTTGGGCTTTCAGACTGCTCAATTCTGCTGCTCTTGCTTCTTCCCTCGCAATGCTTTCCTGCGTATTTTTCTCTGCTTGTCTTGCGGCTTCAATGGCTTCCTGCTCCTGAATTTTAGCATTTTGTTCTTGTAACAGCTTTGCTATTTCGGCTTGTTGGCTTATATAGATGAATACGCCAATTCCACATAGTAATATGACGGAAGCTACTATACTTACAATTAGAACAATCTTTTTTTTCTTTGGTTTTGGTTTAGCTAACGTTTCTTTTTGTGCATCAACAAATGGCGGAGGTGTAATCGGTGAATTTGCTTGCAATGGTGGAGGAGTGTTTTTTAAAATTTCTTTTAATTCTTCAATCTCATGGGCTTTTTTCCAATTCTCCGCTCCTTCAAACCAAACCATAACATCACGAGTAATTTTTAATTCTTTTAACTCATTTATTGAAAATGGGCCTTGTTGCGTGTTATCTTTATAAATATAGAATTTTTGCATTGGTTTATAAATTATTGATTTCGTTTTGGTAATCGTCTTATGCTTTCTAATTAAAACCCGATATATTCCGGAATTCAAACCCTACTTCAACCTATTCTGCAACTCAGGAACCAAATCATTATATTTCTTAAGAACCCTGTCCCAGGGTTTGAATTTTTCATCATCTTTAGCTGAAACATTTGGTTTGTCTGCCATT
>JAHEXZ010000106.1 GCA_023251835.1 Bacteroidota bacterium
TAATGCCAACTGATGCTTGCCAGTTTTTTTATGAATGTGAAAATTGTAAAAAAGTTATAAAACCTAAGCAGGGCGATTGCTGCGTCTTTTGTTCTTATGGAACAATTAAGTGTCCATCAAAACAAACACAAATAAAAATCACCTGTTGTTAAAATTTGATAGTTCAAAAATGATAAAACAAAGAATAAAAAAATTAGCAGTAATGACCTCAGGCGGGGATGCCCCCGGATTGAACGCCTGTATAAGAGCAGTAGTAAGAACGGCCATATTTAACAAAATGAAGGTTATAGGTATTCAGCATGGCTTTGAAGGTTTAATGTCTGGTGACTTTATTCCAATGGATGCCAATAGTGTTAGTAACATTATTCAATTGGGAGGTACAATTCTTAAATCTGCCAGGAGCGAACAATTTAAAACAAAAGAAGGACGATTGAAGGCATATAAAGAAATCAGAAAGGAAAATATAGATGCCATTGTTTTAATTGGTGGAGATGGCTCTTTTGAAGGAGCGAAAGCATTTATTAAAAAACATGATACTCCTTTCATAGGCATTCCTAAAACAATTGATAATGATATTTCCGGTACAGATGTGTGTATTGGTTATGATACAGCTCTTAATACTGCTATGCAGGCAATAGATAAAATAAGAGATACTGCACAATCGCACGAACGCATTTTTGTTGTGGAAGTAATGGGCAGAGACTCAGGATATATAGCCTATGGAGCTGGCCTTTCCGGTGGCGCTGAAGCTATTCTTGTTCCTGAAACAAAAGCCGATGATAACAATCTTGAGCAAATTCTCAGGCAGGGCTGGAACAGAAATAAATCATCACTGATTATAGTAGTTGCAGAAGGAGACGAAAGTGGTGGAGCATTAAAAGTAGCAGATACAGTTAAAAAACATATGCCCTCTCATTATGTTGGTGTTTGTATTCTGGGACATATACAGCGTGGTGGAAATCCCTCTGCTGCCGATAGAATTTTAGCGTCTAAATTTGGATTTGAGGCTGTTGAAGCTCTTTTAAAAGGAAAACAAAATTGTATGGTTGGACTAAAAAAAAATGAGATTTGTTTTACATCTTTACGACAGATTAAACGACATCATTTAGACATTAACAACCATTTATTGAAAATGTTAACGGCTTTAACGAATTAACCCTTCATCACTGTAATAAAAAAATGATTAATACTTTCATTGCCTGGGCGCTTAAAAACAGAATCATTGTGCTGCTTATTGCAGCTGGGGTTACTGCTTACGGTATTTATGCTGTAAAAAACACTCCGGTAGATGCAATTCCCGACTTATCAGAAAACCAAGTTATCATTTTTACAGAATGGATGGGGCGTAATCCACAGATTATAGAAGATCAAATAACCTATCCCCTTGTAAGTAATTTACAAGGTATTCCCAAAGTAAAAAATATACGCGCCAACAGTATGTTCGGGATGAGTTTTGTATTTGTCATTTTTAATGATGATGTGGATATTTATTGGGCGAGAACGAGGGTGCTGGAACGATTGAATTATGCACAACGGCTACTCCCACAGGGTATTACTCCCACTCTCGGCCCCGATGGAACAGGGTTAGGTCATATTTATTGGTACACACTGGAAGCTCCCGGTTATGATCTGGGCGAACTCCGCGCATTACAGGATTGGTATGTACGTTTTGGTTTACAAACAGTTGAAGGCGTGAGCGAAGTAGCTTCTTTTGGCGGATTTCAACGGCAATATCAAGTGGTAGTTAACCCCTATAAGCTCCGCTATTATGATATTCCATTAATGGAAGTAGCCGATAAAATCAAATCAAACAACAATGATGTGGGTGGAAGAAAGTTTGAACAATCCGATATTGGATATATCATAAAAGGATTAGGATACATCAAGGATATAAAAGAAATTGAAAACATTCCCCTCAAAACAATAAACTCTATTCCAATAAGAGTAAAAGATGTGGCTGCCGTGCAAATGGGTGGAGAATTGCGGCTTGGAATTATTGATGAGAATGGCAGCGGAGAAAAAGTAGGAGGTATAGTGGTAATGCGTTATGGTGAAAATGCAAAGGATGTAATACAGAGAATACAGGGAAAAATAAAAGAAATTGAAAAAGGATTGCCTCTGGGCGTAAAGTTCAAGGTAGCCTATGATCGTTCTGATTTGATTGAAGCTACAATAGCTACGCTGAAGGAAGCTGTGTGGGAAGAAATTATTGTAGTATCCATTGTATTGTTAATTTTTTTATTGCATGTGCGAAGTGCTCTTATAGTTATTGTTACTATTCCGCTATCGGTTTTAATTGCATTTATTATGATGAGTTGGTTCGGAATTACATCCAACATCATGTCTCTTGCCGGTGTTGCCCTTGCAGTAGGAGATTTAGTTGATGCCGGTATTGTAATGGTAGAAAATGCAATGAAATCAATAAGTGGAGAAATGGATTCGTAATTCGTAACATTCGCACCAAATTCGTAATTCAATGTTAACAAACGAAGAAAGAGAAAAGAAAATTGAAGCCTCATCCAAGCTAATTGGAAAGGCTGTATTTAATTCAATCCTTATAACACTAGTATCTTTCAGCCCCATACTTTTCCTTACAGGGCAGGAACACAAACTGTTTTCTCCCTTAGTATGGACAAAAACATTCGCTATGGTGGGCTCTGCTTTTGTAGCAATCTTTCTTGTTCCTGTTTTAATGGTGATTTTACTGAAAGGGAAAGTGCGGCCAGAGAGCAAACATCCTGTTTCCAAGTTTTTTCTTTGGATGTACAATCCTGTAATCCGTTGGTGCTTGAAATGGAAGAAAACAACACTTGCTTTAAGTCTGGCCCTGGTAGTAGGCAGTATTCCACTGGTCTTAAATTTAGGAACAGAATTTATGCCACCATTGGATGAAGGATCCCTGCTGTTTATGCCTGTTACCCTGCCCGATGTTTCCAACTCCGAAATTAAAAGAATCATGCAGGTGCAGGATAAATTAATAATGGGTATCCCCGAAGTACAAAACGTGCTGGGAAAGGCCGGACGTGCCAATACCGCTACTGATAATGCACCCGTCAGTATGATTGAGAGTATTATTTTATTAAAACCTCAATCCGAATGGAGAGATGGATTAACCAAAAACGATATTATCAATGAGTTGAATTCAAAGATGCAAATTCCTGGAGTGATCAATGGCTGGACACAACCCATCATAAACCGTATTAATATGCTTTCTACCGGTATCAGGACCGATGTGGGAATTAAAGTATATGGCCAAAATCTCGATACCATCAATAAGTTGGCTCAACAATTCAAAAAAGAGTTGGAAGGAGTAGAAGGAATAAAGGATTTATATGTTGAGCCGATTGTAGGAGGCAAATACATCGAAATAAAAATCAAAAAGGATGAGATAGGTCGTTATGGACTATCTGTGGATGATGTGAATATGTTCATTGAAACTGCTCTTGGTGGAATGAATGTAACTACCACTATTGAAGGCCGACAGCGTTTTACTGTCAATGTTCGCTTCGCACAGGATTTCCGTGATAAGATTGACAAACTGAAGCGGATGCAATTACAAACAATGGATTACGGCCCTATACCACTTTCAGCAGTAGCAGATATTAATATTACTGAAGGCCCACCAATGATCAGTTCAGAGAATGCAATGCTTCGGGGAACCCTTTTATTCAACGTTAGAGAAAGGGATTTGGGAAGCACCGTAAACGATGCAAAAAAGAAATTGGAAGAGGTGGTAAAAAAATTACCGAATGGATATTTTTTATCATGGAGCGGACAATACGAAAACCAGGTTAGAGCACAGGAAAGATTACGGATGATTATTCCTATTGTATTGGTAATTATCATGGTAATCTTATATTTTACATTTCATACTTTTCGTGAAGTATTAATAGTGCTATCGGCTGTTCCGGTTGCCCTTGTCGGTGGGGCTTATTCCCTGCATTTTTTCGGAGTGAATTTTTCAGTGGCCGTGGCTGTTGGCTTTATTGCATTATTCGGAGTAGCTGTGGAAACCGGGGTGCTAATGCTGGTTTACATGAACAATTCCGTTTATAAAAAGGTAAACAAGAGTAAAGCCGAAAATAAATCATTAACAAAACAGGATATAGAAGATGCAATTTATGACGGGGCTGCTTTACGACTAAGGCCTAAACTAATGACGGTATTAGTGGATATTATTGGTTTGCTCCCCGTTTTATTAGCAACCGGAACAGGAAGCGATGTGATGAAACCCATAACAATTCCTTTTGTTTTTGGATTAATTACATCCACCTTGTTTGTTTTGATTGTACTTCCGGTCCTGTATGCTTTGGTAAGAGAGTATGAATTGAGAAAGCACGGAAAGCTGATAGTACAGGAGTTTGAAGACTAACATTAACAGATACAAAATATGCTTAAAACAAAAGGACTAATAATAGCAATCATTACAAGTTTTTTTTTGAGCGGAGAAGCTTTAGCTCAGGTTTTAACAATTGATAGTGTATTGAATGCTATTGAAAAAAGCCACCCCGAGCTAAAAATGTATGATGCTCAAATCAATGCTTATGATACTTATGCAAAGGGAGCAAAAGCCCTTGAACCGCCACAGGCAGGAGCTGGATTTTTTATGACTCCATACAACACCCAAATGTGGAAGCCTAATGAAATGAATAAAGGAATGGGATCATTTATGTTATCTGTACAACAAATGTTTTCTAATCCACAAAAGCTGAATGCCAACACCACCTACATGCAAAGTATGTCAAATGTTGAAAAAGAAATGAAAGGTGCAACAAAAAATGAATTATTCAGCATGGCTAAGATGAGTTATTATGAATGGCAGGTGCTGAAAAAGAAACTTAAAATTCTCACTGAAAGCGAAGAACTTTTAGATTATATCATTCAATCAACCGAAATCCGTTACACATACGGAATGGATAAGCTCAATGCCTATTACAAAGCCAAAGCCATGTTGGGTGATATTCAACAAATGAAGATTATGACTGAAACAGAAATCAAGCAAAAAATGATAGAATTAAATACCCTGATGGTCCGAAGCAAAGAGCATGAATTTGATATTGATACTGTTTTTATTTTTAAAAATTATGAAACCGCAGTTACTGATACAACAGATATCGCTACTAACCGCAGTGATTACAAAGCACTATCAAAAAATGTAAATCTTCTCCAATCCAAACAGCTTTATGAATATTCCAGGCGCTTACCGGATTTTGGAGTAAAATATGATCACATGCTGGCCTTTGGAACACAGCCACAACAATTCAGCTTGATGGCTATGATGACCATTCCAATTGCTCCCTGGTCTTCCAAAATGTATAAGGCCTCAGTTGCAGGGCTTAGCTATGAAATAGAAGCGGTAAAAAATCAGCAGCAAACAATGCTCAACAACACAAGCGGATTTATTCAAAATATAAAATCACAGATTAGAAATAAAAAACAGCAGATTGAACTTTATGAAAAAACAATTATTCCTTCCATGAGAAAAAATTATCAGGCTACTCTGTTGGCTTATGAACAAAATACAGAAGAACTTTTCATGGTCTTGGATGCCTGGCAGAATTTAAAAGTATCACAGCTTGGATACCTCGATCTGTTTAATGACCTGCTCCAACTTCAGGTACAATATGAAAAACAGCTTGAAATAAAATGAAAATAAAAAATAAAATACTCTTGTTTTTAATTGCTGCGCTAATACTTTCCTGCAACAATGGAAAGGAGTCCGATAATGGCCATAAAAACCATTCTAACCATCAGGAGCAGAAAGTATATACCTGTCCCATGCATCCGCAGATTATACAGGATAAGCCGGGTCAATGCCCCATTTGTGGAATGGAACTGGTAGAAAAAATAAGTGATGGGCAAAAAGAAAACAATAATGCCCTTGAACTTCTGCTTAAACCCACTAACAAGTATGTAATCAGTCAGGTGAATACGATTACAGCAATTGAAAAAGAACTTCCAATAAAATTCTCAGCCGCAGGTTATATTACTTATGATACCCGGCAGATGAATACAGTTTCCGCAAGAGTTTCAGGCAGAATTGAAAAGCTCTATGTTAAATACAGGTATCAACCGGTAGGTGAAGGACAAAAACTAATGGATGTATATAGCAAGGAACTGGAGACAGAACAGCAAAATTTACTTTTTCTCCTAAAAAATGACTCAGAAAATAGTTCTCTGATAAAGGCCTCTGAGCAAAAACTATCACTACTTGGTTTAACAACAGAGCAGATCAATCAGGTAAAGACATCCGGTAAAATATATTATTCAGTGACTATTTATAGTCCCTATACCGGCCATCTGCACGATATAATACAGACAGATAATTCCATGAAAGGAGAATCCGGTATGGAAGGCGACATGGCGGCTCCCACATTACAGGAATTACAAATAAAAGAAGGGATGTACATCACTAAGGGACAAACTATTTTTAATATATACGATACGCGGAAAATATGGGCATTACTTAACATTTACCCTGATTCTCAAAGTTCCATCAAAAAAGGTCAAAAGGTAAATCTGAAGATAGATGGATTAGACCGGGAAGTTGAAGCTACAATAAATTTCATTGAGCCGGTTATCAGGAGTGATCAAAAAAGCATAACTGTAAGAGCGTATTTGAATAATCCCTCCAATGAAATTAAAATCGGAGCCATTGTAAAAATCCGGTTTGATGAAGAAAAACAAAAAGGAGTATTTATTCCTTCAAAAGCAATTGTGAGTTTAGGGTTAAACAGCGTTGTTTTTGTGAAAGAGGACGGCTTATTTAAAACAAAAAAAATAGCGGTTGGTGCTCGTTCGGATGGATGGACTGAAATTGTTTCAGGACTTAATAAGGGAGATTCCATTGCCGAAAATGGACAATTGCTTATAGATAGTGAAAGTTTTATTAAAACAGAAAAATAAAAATGCTGAAAAATATTTCAATTATTCTTTTACTTGCATTCTTCATCTCCTGTGGGAGAAAAGAAAAAAAAATACCTGACGATTTATATTATACCTGCTCTATGGATCCGCAGGTAGTAGAATCGAAGCCTGGAAAATGTCCCATTTGTAAAATGCCTCTTACCGAAGTAAAAAAAGGTCAGATGCAAGGTGAAAATGAACTCCAACTGAGCGACCAGCAAATCCAGTTAGGAAATATCACCACTGACTCTCTCAAAGAACATTTACTCGGAGATGATATTTTATTAACCGGAACAATTAACGCCAACCAAAATACTCTTGCAAGCATTAGTTCAAGAGTAATGGGCAGAATAGAAAAACTATATTTTAAAACTACCGGTGATATTATTTCCAAAGGCCAGCCTTTGTATGAAATATACAGTGAAGACTTAAATATCATCATAAGAGAAATGTTGCTTGCTGCTGAGAAAAAGAAATCATTGAAAAATAATGGTGTTGATTATGATAAAATACTTCAAAGCGCAAGAAACAAACTTTTGCTCTATGGCCTTACCGGGGAACAAATAATACAGGTTGAAAAGGAAAATAGTCAACCATACACGGTAAAAATATTAAGCAAGATTGATGGGGTTATTTATTCAGTTGATATCAAAGAAGGGAATTATGTGTTGGAAGGAGATAATGTATTTCACCTGGCTGATTTTTCTACTGTTTGGGTAGAAGCTCAGGTTTATTCTGACTACATGAATGAAATAAAAGAAGGAATGGATGCAAAAGTGATGCTGCCCGATTTTCAGGGAAAAAAGTTTTCTGGCAAAATTTCCTTTGTAAACCCGGAACTTAATCCATCTTCAAAAATTAATATAATCCGGGTAGAAATTTCTAATTCCAATTTGGATATAAAACCCGGTATGCTGGCATATGTGAGATTACTGCTTAAACAGAAAAATGTTCTTTCATTACCTACAAATGCTGTAATTAAAGATGGTAAAGGTTCTACCGTATGGTTGCAAACGGGGCATAATAAATTTAAAAGCGTTATGGTTCACACCGGTTTTGAAGCGAATGATTATACTGAAATTTTACATGGCCTGAATAAAGGAGATATTGTAGTTGTTTCAGGAGCTTATTTACTGAACAGCGAATACATCTTTAAGAAAGGTGCTAATCCTATGGAAGGGCATGATATGTCAAAAATGTGATAGAAACCTCTGTGTTTTTCATTTAACTATTTTCAATTTATACTATATATAAAAGAAAAAAGCGGCAAATCTCGCTTAGCCACTCGAACCTAAGTTGATTAAAATTTGCCACGGCAATAAAGTTCTATAATTCCAACTCACAGCACTAAGTAATTGGGACAAAATAACATTTAAATGATGAATAAGCTTATTAATCGCATGACCATTTCAGATTACTTCTTCTTCACCTTTTTCAATGAAAGCGTATTCATGGAGTTTGAAGTCAGGCCGCTGATATTATTCTGAACCAATCGCACAACCTGATCATAATACAAAGGAACAACAGGCACATCTTCCATCAATAGCTGATCCATTTTTTGATAATAACTGTACCTGATTTCAGCATTCTGTTCTTCATGAGATTTTTCATAGAGTGCATCAAATTCAGGGTTGTTATAATGTGTGTAATTAAATCCTTCGGGACTAAGGTTTTTGCTATAAAACAAGGATAGAAAATTTTCCTCATCAGGATAATCTGCTACCCATGATTTACGAAAAAAATCAACTTTGGCATTTGCAATTGCCTGAGACAATACAGAAGACTTCTGCACATCAATTTTTATTTTAATTCCAAATTCAGCTAATTGCGACTGCATATATTCTGCTAATTCAAGGTATTGTTCACTTGTAGCAAGTGGAATCTCCGGTAATCCTTTTCCATCGGGAAAACCTGCCGATGTTAATAATTCTTTTACTTTATCCGGCTGGTAGTCATAACCTTTTACTATACTTTCATTAAAAGCAGGTAATCCGGACGGAATAAATCCTGAAGTAGCAGGAACTCCCAAGTTTCTACGTAAATATTTTACCATTTTTTTTCGATCAAATCCATAGTTGATAGCCTTTCGTAAGGCCTTAATCCGCAAAGGTGAATTTTTTACAACATCTAATTTTTCGTCAATCAAAAAGCCCAAATAATCAGTTTTCAGATAGGATTGTGTTTGCATTTGAAATTTGCCTTTGTAAGTATCCTTCAAGGTTCCTTCGGGTGTTAACACCTCATCCGTATTAATGGCATCTATACCTGAAACCATATCAACATTGCCTTGCAGAAAATCTAAAAACGATGTTTCTCTGTCTTTAATAAAAGATATTGAAACAGCATCTAAATAAGGTAAACGTTCATTACCCTCAAATTCAAAGTAATTTTCATTTTTCACCAACACCATTTTTGAACCCTCTTCCCACATTTTTAATTTGAATGAGCCTGTACCAACAGGGTTTCTGCGAAAATCATCTCCATACTTTTTTATTGCCTCTTCGGGAACTACAGAAAAATATTTCATAGTTAAAATCCCTAAAAAAGGTGTAAACGGTTTTCTTAAATGAATTACAAATGTGGTATCATTTATAGCTTCAAAACCCCTTTGGTTAGTTGTATCAACGTTATTCAACAGGGAAATTGCACTGGAAACGGTTGCATCCTGCAAACGGTTAAAACTATATGCAAAATCACCCGCTTTTACTTTACGTCCTTTACCTCCTTCAAAACATTCGTTATCATAAAAAAACACATCGTTGTTCAAATAAAAGGTATATGTCAGACCATCACCCGAAATAACCCACGATTTTGAAATTGACGGCTTAATATGCAATGAATCATCCATTTGCACCAAACCGTTATATAACTGATTAACCACCCAAATGCTCTCGAAAGAGCGGGCAGCAGCAGGATCAAGCGAAGTAATACCTGCCATTTCATTATATTTAAATACAGTACGGTTATCATTGCCCCCCTCCCTGTCAGAAGAACAGGAATTGACCAAAATCAACAATAAAAAGTAAAAGAATAACTTTTTCATGTTAGTTCGATTGGGCCGAAGCCCTTGATAATTGCGGTTTTATATTTACCCCCGACCTTAAGGTCGGGGCTACTAAAACATTAATGATTGTGGGGCTTTAGCCCAAATTATTAAAAACTACTGAACTATTGATGTATACTTCGGCTGGATTTAATAATACTCCATGACGCACATTTCCCTGTTCAAGTTTATAAAATCATTAACTATCAAAATCTTTAAAAGCATACCATTTACCAACAGCTTTTTAAACAATTAGTAATTAGCTTGGCGATAGGCAATTAATAAAACAATGTGGCAATTAAATAACCTGTCCTGACGACAGGTCAGGATTTACCAATTAAACCGAATAAAAATTCATAGTCACCCTGAGCGACCTGTACTGAGCGGAGTCGAAATAAGTCGAAGGGCGTTATTCGCTAAAATTCGTAATTCGTAGTAGTTTTTCTATCTTTGTACACATGCAGGAAACAATTCTAATAATCGACTTTGGTTCGCAATATACACAGTTAATCGCCCGCAGAGTAAGAGAGCTGAATGTATTCAGCGAAATCCACCCATTCCATAAAATTCCGGAGATAACACCAGATGTAAAGGGGGTTATACTTTCAGGCAGCCCCTTTTCTGTTCGTGACCCTAAATCGCCTAACCCTGATTTAGTGGCATTCAAAGGCAAGCTGCCAGTATTAGGTATTTGTTACGGTGCACAGCTCATGGCTCAAAAATTTGGTGGTGAAGTATTACCTTCTAAACACCGTGAATATGGACGGGCTAACTTATCATTTGTAAAAAAAGAGAATGAATTATTTAACGGAATAAGTAACCATTCGCAAGTATGGATGAGTCATGCCGATACCATTACAAAAATTCCTGATAATTATGAAATTATTTCCAGCACAAAAGATGTACAATTTGCAGGCTACCAGGTTAAAAATGAGAAAACGTATGGCATTCAGTTTCATCCTGAAGTATACCACTCTACCGAAGGTTCCATTCTGCTAAAAAACTTTTGTGTGGATATTTGCGGGTGTTCACAAAACTGGACTGCCGATTCTTTTGTAGAAACCACCATTGCTAATCTTAAAGAGAAACTTGGTAATGATAAAGTAGTATTGGGCTTAAGCGGAGGTGTTGATTCAAGTGTAGCTGCTGTATTGCTAAATAAAGCCATAGACAAGAACCTTTATTGCATTTTTGTTGATAACGGATTACTTCGTAAAGGCGAATTTGAAAATGTGCTTTCTTCCTACAAACATATGGGGCTGAATGTAAAAGGTGTTGATGCTAAATCACGTTTTTATTCAGAACTTTCAGGAGTGACCGATCCGGAGAAAAAAAGAAAAATCATAGGTAAAGTGTTTATTGACGTTTTTGATGACGAATCAAAACAGATACAGGATGTAAAATGGCTGGCTCAGGGAACAATATACCCTGATGTTATAGAATCTGTATCTGTAAACGGGGGGGTCTCAGCAACTATAAAATCACACCACAATGTGGGCGGCTTGCCTGATTTTATGAAATTAAAAGTTGTTGAACCCTTGAATAGCCTGTTTAAAGATGAAGTAAGAAGAGTTGGTAAATCTCTTCATATTGATGATGCCATCTTAAACCGCCATCCTTTTCCCGGCCCAGGGCTTGCTATACGTATTTTAGGCGATATTACAGCAGAAAAAGTACGAATATTGCAGGAAGTAGATCATATTTTTATTGACAATTTAAAAACTTCCGGCTTATATAAAGATGTATGGCAGGCCGGAGTCATATTTCTTCCGGTACAAACTGTTGGTGTAATGGGCGATGAACGCACTTACGAAAATGTGGTTGCATTGCGTGCTGTAACTTCAACAGATGGTATGACAGCTGACTGGTGCCATTTACCTTATGAATTTTTAGGGAAAGTATCCAACGAAATAATAAATAAAGTAAAGGGAATTAACAGGGTTGTATACGATATTAGCTCTAAACCACCTGCAACTATTGAATGGGAGTAAAAAATATTAAATAAAAGTATTAAATACAATGTATCAAGTACAAAGTATTATTAAGCATTGAAAATAATGAAATCAACTGGTAAGTTTTTCCGTATTCACCTTTTGCTCTGTACCCTGTACTTTGTACTTTGTACTTCTATATCCTACTCCCAGGAGAAGCATGCTGACAATATCGCAAAAAGCCAAAACACAACCGTTGTTAATGGTGTAAAATATTACCTGCATACAGTCGAAAAAGGTCAAACACTATTTGCTATTGCAAAAGCTTATGATTATAGCCTAAATGATGTTGTACTTGAAAACCCTGAAGCTATTAATGGAATTAAATCCGGACAAGTACTGAAAATTCCGTTTAAAAAAATTAAAAAAATTGAACCTGCTACTACTCCAAACGGGGCAAATTATATAATTTATACAGTTGAAGCCGGACAAACCCTGTATTCAATAGCAAAAACATATAATACTTCTGTAGAAAAACTGAAAACGTTAAATCCCGAACTGGAAAGTGGTTTAAAAAGTGGTCAGACAATAAAAATTTCTTTATCAAAACCACAAACAGAAAAGGTAGAAAAGGTAGAAAAGGTAGAAAAGACAGAAAAACCAAAACCCGCAAACACCTCTAAAATCAATCCGACCCATGAAAAACCAACCACTCTGGTTGATACAGCAACTTTTAGCATAGGACCATTGGATAGCCTGACTACTGTTCTACTTCAAAATAAGCATATTTCTGACAGCATAGCCAAACTGCGTTTTGTATATCCCGGCAGGTTGAAAGATGAATATAATATTGCTTTCTTTTTACCATTCCATATCAATGATGCAAATGAAATCGAACTTGAAAAACTCATTAATGGCGATGAACAATTGTCCAACAAAACTACAATAGCCCTTCAGTTTTATGAAGGCGCGTTATTAGCAATTGATTCATTAAAAAAACAAAAACTAAGGGCTAAAGTTTTTGTTTATGATATTGATGACCATGATTCATTAAGCCTTACAAAACTCTTAAAAAAGCCAGAGCTGGCAAAAATGGATTTAATGATAGGCCCTCTGTATGGTTCAAGCTTTACTCCTATCGCAAAATTTGCAAAAGAACATACTATACCAATTGTGTCTCCATTTATTCAGATAAATAAAATTCTGTTTGATAATCTTTATGTATGTAAAGCACAACCTTCGGTTGCTAAACAAATAGAACAAATGGCTTGTTATGTTATAGATACTTTCCACACCCAAAATATTATCCTGTTTAATGATGGAAATGCAAAAGAAGTAACTTTCTATAATTTGTTCAAAACTATTGCCAATAAAGCATTGGTAGAGAAAGGGCATGCTGCAACCGATTCTCTAAAAGAAATTAAAAACCTTAGCACATTGGAAAACATACTTAGCCCCTCTAAAACAAATGTAATAGTGCTGCCATCGAATAACCAATCTTATGTAACCGAATTTATCAGCAAACTAAATTCTATTAAAAACCAGAATAAAGGAAAATTTGTTTTATTTGGCCTATCCAACTGGATAAACTATGACAATCTGGATTTTGAATACCTGAACAACCTATCTGTATCCATCCCTTCCAATACGTACACTGATTATCAAAATCCGCGTACCTTGGCTTTTGTTAAAACCTATTATGATAGATTTAAAACTGACCCAAAACCATATACTTTCCAGGGATTTGACATAACCTATTATTTTATTTCGTCTTTACAAAAATACGGTAGCGGCTTTTTAAATACTATTGTTGACAATCAATATCAGGGTATAGAAACCAATTTGAATTTCATGCAATATTCTTCAAATGGTGGGTTTGAGAACAAATCTGTATACATTCTTAAATACCAGGATAATAAGTTAATAAAAGCCAACTAAGAGCCTGAATTATTATAAAATGCCTGCCAAAGAACAAATAACGGATTGGTTTAAATCCTTACAGAACTCTATTTGTGCTTCCTTAGAAGAGGCTGATGGAAAAGCTAAGTTTGAAGAAGATAACTGGATACGAGAAGAAGGTGGTGGTGGAAGAACACGTATCCTGCAAAAAGGAAATGTTATTGAAAAAGGCGGGGTTAATTTTTCTGCTGTTTATGGTAAACTTCCTGAACAAATTCTATCCTACACATTGCAAACTAAAATAACTACAAACTACAAACTCCAAATTCCCGACTTCTATGCTACCGGAGTATCAATAGTAATACATCCCCTCAGCCCAATGGTACCTGTTATTCACATGAATGTACGTTATTTTGAAATGAGTACCGGTGAATGGTGGTTTGGCGGAGGCATTGATTTAACTCCTCACTACATAGATGAAGCCGATGCAGCCTTTTTCCATACATCTTTAAAACAAGCCTGTGATAAGCATCATACCAACTATTATCCCGATTTTAAAAAATGGGCTGATGATTATTTCTTTATAACCCATCGCAAAGAAACACGAGGCATTGGCGGAATATTTTTTGATAAACTCACACAACATGAAAATGGCGCTACTAAAGAACAACTGTTTACTTTTGTTCAGGAAATAGGAAATTTATTTGCACCTGTCTATACATCTTTAATACATAAAAACAAAAACAAACCGTATACTGAAGAAAACAAACAATGGCAGCTTTTGCGCAGAGGTCGTTATGTTGAATTTAACCTGATTTATGATAAAGGTACCAGGTTCGGTTTGGAAACAAATGGCAGAGTTGAATCTATACTGATGAGCCTGCCACAAACAGCCGATTGGTTTTATAATTATACACCACCGCCAAACAGCCCGGAAGAAAAAACACTCTTATTGCTAAAAAAAGGAATTGACTGGATAACATTAAAAAGAAAGGTGTTATAATCCGACTCAAATAAATCTCTAAATAAGCACTTAAATTGAATAAAAATGTTTAAAATATTAAATACCGCCTTATCCCGAAAATTATCTATAAATGACTGTTCCGGACGTTTGATAGCAAAAAAGAATGGTCTCTGTTATTTTGAAATTGAAAAGGAAAATAAAGTTCTGAAATTAAAATGCCCTGAAGGAGTATTCAACAAACATTTTAAGACCAATTCAACAATTAATACTCATGAACAAAAAATTATAGATACTGATTATAATGACCTTATGAAGTTTTATAGCTAAAGGTTTGAGGGCTCTAATTAATTTATAAAATAAAAGATTAGCCCCGATTAAACTTTTTATATTTTAGTTTGTCTTATCTTAGTAAAGTTTTCAAAATAACTTCCTCAATCCACGCACATGTTTCGACAAGCTGCTAATGACACACTATGCAGCTTGTTGTTTTTCAATAACTTGCAGGTTGTATTTTTTTGCCAATCTTTTAATAACACCTACTTCTCTTTGTTCTAATTGTTGCTGATAT
>JAHEXZ010000151.1 GCA_023251835.1 Bacteroidota bacterium
CGGCTCAATCTTTTTAATTACATTTGAAAATAAATCCACATCAAAATTCTAAACTTGAAGCATTTTAGCTACAATTAGTATTATGAGCTTACCTCAGATTTCTTATGTAATACCTCTTTATAACGAAAACAAAGCATTTCCTTTTTTGATAGACAGGTTAAATGAGGTAATGAACAAAAGCGATATTGACATTGAGGTTGTACTTGTTGATGATGGAAGTAAAGATACAACGGCCGATTTAATGCAGCAACTGGCCTTACAGGATCAACGTTACCAGTGTGTTTTTCTATCACGCAATTACGGACACCAGATTGCACTGAGTGCAGGTCTTTCCGTAGTTAATGCCACAGAAGCTGTGATGGTAATGGATGGAGATCTCCAGGATCCCCCTGAATTATTTTTTGATTTTTATAATTACTACAAACAAGGATATGATGTAGTATATGCTATCCGTAAAAAAAGAAAAGAGTCTATCCTGAAAAAAGCAGCTTATTCCATATTTTATCGTATGCTAAAAAAAATTTCTTATATAGAAATACCTATAGATAGTGGCGATTTTTCACTCATGAGCAGACGTGTTGTAGACATTTTGAATAAAATGCCCGAAGAAAGCAGGTATATCAGAGGAATGAGAAGTTGGGTTGGTTTTAAACAAATTGGAATTGAGTATGAAAGACGAGGAAGAACAGCAGATGAATCAAAGTATTCTATCAGTATGCTTTTCCGGCTGGCTTTTAACGGAATATTTAATTTTAGTGAATTTCCAATACGTTTCATCACAAGAATGGGACTTGTTGCTATTACACTTTCATTGATTTATCTCGCAATAACAATAATTAAAAAGGCAGTTTGGGGAACGGTTCCGGAAGGATTTACAGCATTACTATTTGCCATTATTCTCTTTAGCGGGGTTCAATTGATTTCATTAGGGGTTATTGGAGAATATGTTTTAAGAATTTTTCACCAGGTGAAATCACGCCCATTGTTTATTATAAAAGACCAGATAATCAATAAACAATACGTTCAGAGAAAAGAACGCTCTTCTTCCTCTTTGCCTTAATCTACGTCTATTTCAACAAACTTAAAATTCAAACCAATCATATTGGAAAACTCTGTTCCGGCATCCAGCATATCTTCGGTATACTTATCATATTGCCATTCTACATTCACTTTATAGCCCTGACCAATAAATCTTTTAATCATCAACAATATATCCATAATATGTTTTGCTGATGTAGAATTAAAATAGTCTAATTTAAATACAAAAACCACAGTACTGGAGTTGTCTTTCATTTCATGCTTACGCCAGTAGAGGATATTTTCAAATTCAGTGAGCCAGTTTATAATAGGATCGTAAAATTTTCCTGCATTTTCAGGGCGGGATTCACCTATAATGCTAAAGCGGTAGGTAGTAGTATCAAATTTAACTTCCGGAGAATCGTTTGTTGGTGGAATAATTAGTGAATCCATTTCAGGATATAAAAATTTTTAATATTCGATAAAATCAAATTTCATATCAACCGTATCTGAAAACTCATTTCCTGCATCCAGCATATCATCATCTCGTTTGTCATAATGCCATTCTATATTTACTTTATAACCATCATCAACAAATTTTTTGAGCACAAGCAGAATATCCATTATATATTTGGCAGAAGTAGAGTTAAAATAATCCAATTTAAACACAAATACCAATGGTGATTCATCTTTCATTTCTTTTTTTCGTATGGCAAGTGTTTCTTCAAACTTAACAATCCAATTAATTACCGGAGAGTAAAACTTGCCGGCATTTTCAGGACGTGATTCACCTGAAATAGTAAAACGGTTAGATGTTGTATCAAATACAATTTTTGGTGAATCTTCCGTTGCTTCGATTATAAGCGAATCCATATATGGTTGTTTTATTTTTGAATATTTATTTCGGTTTGAAAAAGGTAAAATGATGTTTGCTCATTTAGTGGCTTAAAATCATATTTTATCTGATTTTTTGATTTAATTGCAATATCAATAATACCGAGACCGGCACTATTTTCGTCCGTGCGTTTGGAAAGCATTTGCTCACGGTATAATTTTTTTAAATCTTCCTGTCCCAGTTTTATAACTTTATCCAAACGCTCTTTTAATGCAGGAACATCCTTGTTAAGTACGTGATTACCAGTAATTATCGTAAAATTCTTTTCTCCTTTACACAAAAGAAGCATTGCAATATTATGTTTTGTATTTTTTGAAGAATATTTACTTATATTTTCAATACTTTCTACCAGTATATTATATACTTTTTTATCTATACCGGTTATAGACTGCAAATCCTTCAACTTATTCTTGATATTCCTTAATAACGATGTGGTTACAAGGTGATCAAAATGTCCTGTAAAAGCCACCAGAATGTTTTTGGCACTCATAAATTGGTAAACTTCATAAGCTGTTGAAACCTGCGTCATACGTATTTTTTTTTGTAAAATTAAAATTTCTTTTGAAAGTATCAAAAATATGCAAAAAAAACCGTTACAAAAAATATATAATTCCTATAGACAATACTGCCCAAAAATTTCTTTATGCATTACAAATCGCTGTAATATCTATTTTCCGAAATAATAATCAAACAATCCGTTAAGCTCTTCTTTCTTTTTTGCATTTCCGTTAGGATGTTGTTCGAAATATAAATCAATTGCAGCTATTACTTCCTCATAAGAAATTACTCCATTATGGTCTAAATCATATTGCACAAACCGTTTTGGCATTTGTCCTGAATCGGTTTCATTTTCATTTATCGCCTGATTCGCTGCTTCCACCTCTGCCTCTTTGGCTTTCACCTCTTCAACATTAACCTGCAACACTTTAAACTCTGTTCTTCGGTTCATTTGCCGGCCCGCCTCTGTTTTATTGCTGGCAACAGGTTGGCTGGAACCATAACCTTTATATCTTAAATGGTCTTTATTTGCACCATTTTCAATAAGATAATCCATAACAGCTTTTGCCCTTTGCTCTGAAAGTTCTTTATTGCTTTTTGATGAACCTACATTATCTGTATGACCGGAGATTTCAATATTAAGAGAGCTTATCTCATTTATAAGCTTAAGAGCGCGGCCAAGTTCAGCAAAAGATTCTTTTCGCAAGTTTGCCTGGTTTACATCAAAAAATATATTATTAAGAACCATTTTCTTACCCGCTTCCACCTTTTGTAAGGTTATATCTTTTAAGTTTTTCTCAAATCCAACAGTGTCGGGGATTGTAATATTAATTGTTTGAAATGAATAGCCAAATTTGCTTACAGCAATATCATAACTTTTGCCGGCCGGCAAAGTAATGTTAAAATCACCCGAACTGCTTTTGCTGCTTATTTTTTGAATAACTGTTCCTGTCAAATAATCAACAACTTCAACATCAGCTTTGATTGGATTTCCATTATCATCTATAACTCTTCCTATAATAAACGCATTCTGAGTTTTAGTTTTTGGTTTAATTTTTTTTATCTTTAATTCAGGGTCTGCAACGTATACTGTTCCTAATTTTTTCTTTTCGCTCGGCAAAATGGTTAGCACAAATTCACCATTTATCTTGTCCATTTCCTTTACTACGGTGCCCGTTGTATCTGCTAAAACAACTTTCTTATATTTTTTTGTTTCTTTAGAATCAAGTCCTAATGTTAATTCCTGCTCCGCAGGCACACCTATAAATTGAAAACTCCCGTTTTCATCAGTTTTTGTTGTCTGGAAAATTTTACCCTGGTCTGTTATGAGATTAACTGTAGAATTGGCCAAGGCTTTTTTATCGGCAATAAACATTCCTTTATAATCAATCTTCAAACTATCCTTTGTTAAATCGGGTGTATCGATTCTAACTATTTTATCTGCTTTTACAGTATCTTTGGTTTCTTCACCATCTTCTTCACCTTCTTTATCAGACTTTTCTTCTGTATTTTTTGTCTTTTTTGAAGTTGTCTTCTTTTTCTTTAGTTCAGCAGCCGTAGGAGGAACAAAATCGGTTCCTAAAATTTTCAATTCAACCCTGTTATTCATCTGACGGCCTTCTTCAGTAAAATTACTTGCAATAGGTTGACTGGGGCCATATCCTTTATATTTCAGACGTAATTCATTAATATCTTTGGTGACTAATAAGTCAACTAAGCTTTTTACTCTCTGCTCCGATTGTTTTCTGGTTAAACTTGCAGACCCAAAGTTATCTGTATGTCCTCCCAGTTCTATTTCAAGTTGTGGCATATCTTTCAGAAATTTCACCAACCGCTCTATATCCGGCATTGACTCATCTATCATTAATTTTTGATATACATCAAAGGCAATTGTATTAAGAAGCACTTTTTTTCCAACGGCAACCTTTGCCAGTATTATATCTTTTATTTTTTTCTCGGTATACTCCGAATCTGGCAAAGCTAATATTACTGACTGATATAAATACCCCGGATTACTAAAAAAAATAATGTACTTTTTATCCATTTGCAATTTTACACTTGCTTCTCCGGCATTGCTACTTTCAAGTGTGGTAATCCGTTCTTTAGTTTCATTATCGAGAATATCAATATGAATACTAATTGGCTCGGCTTCCTCATTAAATGTTTTAACAGAAACGATAACACCTTTTTTCTCTCCGTCCTGAGCATAAAGGAGAAGGGAAAACACACACAAAAAAGTGATAAAAAAAGCTCGCATCATCAAAAAAACTATATTTCAGGTAACTATCTGTATTTTTCAAACTGTATATCCACCAAAGGGATGCAATATGATTTTAATTCCATAATTCTTTTATTCGTAGAATAAGGCAAAAAGCCATAAAAAATCTGGATTTAAACGTCTTCTAATAATTGCGTTGCCCCCTTTTTTGCGGAATAAATTGATATGCCCTGCAATTTCAGGATAGGTTTAGGCGAATCGTACAAAATAATGAATTTTCAATCAATAAAACAAACGCGCTTAAGTGTCTGGTTATCTGGATGCAAGGCAATTATTGTTTATTAAAGAAAAAGTTGATTATAGCATTTATATCTTCTATAGGTATTGTAGAAGTATCACCAAAAAATATGTCAATTGCCCTGATAATTTCCTTATATGAGATTATTCCATCATTGTTAGTATCATATTTTCTATAGCGTTCAGGAATCTCCACTTTACTCAAGTCCTCTTTATTTTCCTGAATAATTTCTTCCTTAATACTATCTGTTTGTTTTTCCTCATTAACGGTATTTACAAATTCTTCCCTTTGTTTTACAGGCTCTTTCTTTTTTGTGGTCTCAGTTATACCTTTTTCAGCATAGTACCTTTGCTTGATAGTTTCTTTGTCATCCGCTTTATTCAGCCATTCTTCATTTTCGGGTCTTTTAGTAGTATCTTGCAACTGTTCTATTTTGGAAGTAGCTTTTTCTTCCTTTTGTTTTACGGGATATTCCTTTTTTGTGGTCTCAGTTATACCTTTTTCAGCGTAATACTTTTGCTTAATAGTTTCTTTGTCATCCGCCTTATTCAGCCATTCTTCATTTTCGGGTCTTTTAGCAATATCTTGCAATTGTCCTGCTTTAATATCATCTGCTGTAGAATCATTGTCAAAAAAAGCATCAACAGCGTTTGAAATTTCATTTTGTGACAGGGTTCCGTCATTATCACGGTCATATTTCTTAAAACGTTCAGGAAGCTGAGTCTTAGCCCCTTCCTTATCCTGTTTATTTACATCATCTGTCTTTTTATTTTTTGCATCCCCTGGTTCTGTTAATTTCTTTTCAGCGTAGTATCTTTGCTTAATAGTTTCTTTGTCATCCGCCTTATTCAGCCATTCTTCATTTTCGGGTCTTTTAGTAGTATCTTGCAACTGTTCTATTTTGGAAGTAACTTTTTCTTCCTCTTGTTTTACGGGATATTCCTTTTTT
>JAHEXZ010000107.1 GCA_023251835.1 Bacteroidota bacterium
TAATCTGGAACTTCAAGGGAAAAGCGTTTTTGAAATGGACAGCCTGCAGGAACAATTGGTAAGAACTATTGCGGGAATGCCTTCTTCATTGGCACAAGTGAATGCTTGTGCAATATTGAGTCTGGTGTTCAATGAAACGTGCAGCCCGGCTGTTCCACGAACATTAAGCGCCCCTGGTATAACTGACAAAATGCCCGTAAATTCTGTATCGGTATATCTTGGCGATAATATTCCCAACCCTTTTGGTAATTTTTCGGTGATTCCTTACCTGTTGCCGGAAAATATTGGAAAAGCATACATAACCGTATATGATCTTAGCGGGAAACTGATTAAAAAATATGAAGTAAACAGTACTAACAATTCACTGATTATTTCTTCCCAGGATTTTTCAGAAGGGTTCTATATTTATAAATTAGAAACCAAAGATGCAGTTTGGGGAAGCAAAAAAATGATTATCATAAAATAACATTGGGTCGGAATTTAAAGAATATTAAATAATGAGAAAGGTTTTATCAATACTATCAAGTATGTTCGCCACAACAATTATGTCTGGGCAAGACTGTAATGCAAATTTTGGCTTTACAATAGGTGCGAATAATGTAGTAACTATGATTGATTCTTCCACATCTCCTTGCACCTTCTTATATAGTAGATACAATTATGGCGACCCTCAGTCCGGAAACTTAAACGTAAAAGGTTATCCGGGATTAGGACCGAAGCATTTTTATAAAAATGCAGGAACCTATACAATTTGCCAATATGTTTCTAACGGAAACTTATGTAATCCCTGTTCAGACACTCTATGCAAACAAATAACATTACCGGATACCGGAAGCAATTGCCATGCGGAATACTCTTATACTAATAATGGAAATTTATATTCATTTACAAATTCGTCAACTGCTGATGATTCTATTGCCAGTGTGTATTGGGATTTAGGGGATGGAACCATGTCCAATGTTTATAATCCTTCTCATACATTTACTTTTCCCTATCCAGCAAATTATATCGTTTGCCTTTACATTCAAACAAGCAATGGCTGTCAAAGCTCTATTTGTGATACTATTATGGTAACCCCGTCAGGAATAAATGAATATGTAAATAATAAATCATTAACCATCTCGCCCAATCCATTTTCTACACAAACCATTTTACAAACAGATAAAATTTTAAAGCGTGCAACACTTGCTGTTTATGATGTGTATGGGCAACAGGTAAAACAGATAAGTCCTATAACTATCGGGGCAGGCCAAACAATTACATTGCAACGGGAGAATTTACCAGGCGGACTTTATTTTATTCGCTTAACACAGGACAATAAAACGCTTTCAGTAAATAAATTAATAATTGCAGACAATTGAAAAACCCGTGTAGCCGAAGTATATACGATCACCTGAAGTTTAATACATTTCGCGAAACAACAATAACAATGAAAAAATCTTATTTTATCAGTTTGCTCACTTTCTGCTTATCAATACAGCCTCTGTTTTCACAGCAGTGGTATAGCATTCCCAATCCCAATGGATGGCAACAACCGGTAGGGGTATATGGTACAGAAGTAGATGTATTAAAAGTAATAAACAACGAACTTTATGTTGGAGGAGGATTGTTGTTTGATAGCTCTTATGCTTCTGGAGGGATAATAAAGTTCAATGCCAGTACGATAACCTGGAACTCATTAGCTTGCGGGACTTACGGAGTAGTGCATGCAATAGAAAAATATAATGGATATATATATGCAGGCGGGCAATTTATTACCGCAAAAAGTTGTAATCCCTGGCCAAATGATGAAGTTCCTAATACAAACAAATTAACTAAATGGAATGGGGTAGAATGGTCGTCTGCTGATTCCGCTTTTTCAAATAATATAGGCGGTGATTTTATTTATACTCTTAAATATAAAAATGATTTATACATAGGAGGTCTTTACGGATGGTTTCCGGTAAGCAACGGCACAGCCAAGTGCATTGTAAGATACAATGGAAATACCATGGACAATATGCAGGGTGGAGTGGACGGTTTTCCCTTAAGCGTGCGCTGCATGGCTGTTTACAAAGGTGATTTATATATAGCAGGGGAATTTTTGCAGGCAGGTGGTGTGATGGGATATAATAACATTGCACGTTGGGATGGAGCTAACTGGCAGATGTTAGGTACTGGTGTGAATGGTGCTGTAAACGCCATGGCTGTTGATACGGTAAATAATTTACTTTATGTGGGAGGTGGTTTTACTCAGGCTGGGGCGGTTTCAACGTTGTATTATGCTATTTGGGATGGAACTAACTGGTTTCCCCTAACAGCTCCCTCTCCTAATTTAGCCCCTGCAGAAAGGGCTATGACTTTTTTTGACGGAAAATTATTTGTTGGTGCTTATAGTGTAGTAGGCTCGCCAATGGATACTACATTATTTTACTGGAATGGTAGTGACTGGCATTGGGTACCAGGCCCTAATGAAGGGGTTGCTGCACTTGAAGTTTATAACGGTAACTTATATGTAGGAGGTTATTTCTCTAAAGTAGATACTACTACAGTAAACTACATTGCCTGCTATGGAAATAGCTGTCCCGGTACACCTATTACGCTTACGCTGCCATATACAGGCGTATATGAATCTCAAAAAGAAAATTTAAAGTTTAAGGTTTATCCCAATCCGGCTAAACAGGAAATAAATATAGAAGTTGCTGAAACAGAAAATAAAGAATATATCGTAAGAATTTATAATCCTGTTGGAATAAAAATTATGGAACAGAAATTTATCAGGCAAACAAAAATTCCGACCACAAATTTCTCAAAAGGTGTTTACATAGTACAGGTATGTAACAAAGACGGCAAAATTTGTCATATTGAGAAAGAGGCTGTTGGGTATTAGTTGAAGGTGTTCAATCTATATTTGCCAATGCAGATTTTTGATATGAAGTTACGGAATCTTGGCTGAATATATATCTGCCCTTAAAACTTCACAATCATCCTTAAATTCAGCTGCCTTTGGGTTAAGTAATTAGGAATTGCATATTGTCGGTTGGTAACATCTTCAACCCAAATATAGGATACCGTATTGTTTGTTCCCAATAAATTAAATATTTCTAAACTTAACCAGAGGGATTTAAGAAAACGTGTAACACTACCCGGCTTTATTTCCCTGTCTTCACGTAAGGCCTGATAAGAAAATCCAATATCCACCCTTCTGTAAGGCGGTGTACGCAATGTTTGTAAATAACGTTGTGTATGTGGCGGGCCAAAAGGAACGCCTGTTCCAAACAACAAATTCAAATGCATTTTAAAATCCGGAAAGCCTGGCATTTTATCCTGAAAAAACATGCCGAAATTTACACGCTGGTCTGTCGGGCGGGGAATGTAGCCCGGTTCATGGCGAGTGCTGTCAACAGCTATATTGTTGTAAGTATATCCGGGGATTATTTTTTCGCCCTCGCTGTTGTAATAATCGTAATAGTAATCATCCTTTATGTCTTCCTGTGTTTGCATTACAGAAATGGAAGCCCATGATTCCAGGCCACTCACAAACTCCCCATTTACTTTCAAATCTATACCGGTAGCATAACCCCGCGCATTGTTTTTTGCAGAATAACGTATACGAACATTATCTATTTCGTATGGAATCAGATTATCAAGGTATTTATAGTAAGCCTCTGCAATAAATTTAAAAGGCCGTTTCCAGGCTTTAAAATTATAGTCACTGGTCAAAACAAAATGAATAGATGTTTGTGCTTTTATGTTATAGTTAATTACACCATTGTAATCACGTAATTCCCTATAGAATGGCGGTTGGTAATAATATCCTGACGATAATTTAAACAAAAAATCTCTTTTCCAGTACGGTTTATAACCTAACGTTGCACGCGGCCCCACCAGAGCCTGTCCATTCAAATCCCAATAATTAGCGCGCAAACCGCCTATAAACGATAGTAATGAGGAATCCTGCATTTCTCTCTTCCATACTCCCTGCAAATAGCCAGAAACACGGTTGGAAGAAATACGTATTTTCTGTTTAATTACATCCTGTAGAATAATCTGCTGCGGATCTGTCAGAGGCATTGAATAGCCGGCACTATCAAGATATTTCCATTCGCTTAGTTTATCATGTATGGTTTCATTGGAATACCTGAACCCCCATAAGAGCTGCTTAGTACCCATATTATATACACCTTTGTGATCAGCAGCAATAACATTTGCAGTAAGATTAGTTCGTGCATGATTCAGGAACGTGCCAATACCCCTGTTTGCAACTACATCGCCAAAATTAGGTTTACCGAAATCGGTTTCCAGTTCGTCAATAAAATACTGGCCCTGTATATCAAACGACTCAGATTCCTTCGTTTTAAATGATGAAGCAATAAACCTCAGATTCCATTTATCATTATGATCATGATAAATAGCAGATGCGGCACCCAACATGGTTGTAAACTGGTCTATTTCCTGGCCATCGAAATAAATTTTTAACCGTAACGCCTGGTTTATTGTACCAAAATCTGTTTCCCGGTTTTGTGGAATTACCTGATATTTGTTTGTAGCTATATTTCCCAACAGATCAAGCTCCCATTCAGGAGTAAGATCATACGTAACAAAAGCCTGTATATCGCCAAAGAACGGATGATAATCACCTTTTGTATCCAAGCTGTTTAATAAATACCTGTTCGTTTTATAACGGGCGCCAATAAGCCAGGTAAGCCTGTAATTGTTTGCGCTGCCCTCTAAGTGAAGGCTGGTACCGAGCAAACTTCCGGATACTGTTCCGGCAAACTTACGCGGTTTGCGGTATTGTATATCCAGCACCGATGACATCTTATCGCCATACTTGGCTTCAAAGCCGCCTGCAGAAAACAATACAGATGAAACTAAATCAGGATTAATGAAACTTAATCCTTCCTGCTGGCCGGAGCGGATAAGAAATGGGCGATACACCTCTATTCCATTTACATACACCAAATTCTCATCAAAGTTACCACCACGCACAGAGTAGGACGAACTTAATTCATTCCGGTTAGATACCCCGGGCAGGGTAAATAAAATAGCATTAAAATCCTGGCTGGCAGTAGGAATATGACTGATATGAAGCGGATCGATACGTGTAACTTCAGTATAACGGTTACCGTCTGTCACCACAATTTCTTTGAACTGATTACTAAATATCAATGTTTTATTTAATACCCGTTTTTCATCGGGAGCCAGTTTTATTTTGACTTCTTCCCGTTTGTGGCTAAGACTATAAAAAACAACTACAAGTTCTTCATTGGCGGGAACAGTATATGTAAATTCTCCGCTTTTATTAGTATAAACAGGTGCCTGTGAAGAACCGAGTATGGAAACACTTATGTCTTCTATTGGTTCTCCTTCATTATTGGTTATTTTACCATATACTGTTGCTGTATTTTGTGAAGAGGCAGTAAAAGAAAAAGAAATAAAAAAACAAAAAATGAAAGCTATAGATAGCCGTTTATATAAGCAGGAATACTTATCCGATAAAGAACTGTAACTCGTATATTTTAAATTGATAGCTTGCAAAAGAATTGGAATAGGCCTGCTTTTAATTTTTCTTTTTAAAATCACCGTTTTTCCATGCTTTGATGAATTTCGCCCAGGCAATAGGATTCAATAAGTTATTAGGCGGGTACTGTCCCGCATAATATAACCTGCTTTGGTACTGCTGCGTGCTGTATTTATAATTAAGACTTGCATCCATTGCCATACCTATCATTTGTTCTTTCACATCTGCACGCTCCATATTTCTGCTTGCCCTGGCTATATCATCATCCTTAATATCTAAGTTTAAAAACGCCTGCTTAAACTCTTCTTTTGAAGGCCAAGGAAACACTTCGGCTGTTTTTAAATAAATAGTGTCCCTTCTTAGCACTTGAATCAATGAATAAATAGTGGAACTTAATGTATCCGGAATAACATATTGTGCCGAACCGAACCCTATTGCCGAAAATTCTATGGTATCTCCCTTTGCTGCTACAAATGAATAATATCCAAAGTAATCACTAATTGTACCCCGGTGCGCATTTTTAACAATAATGCTGGTATAAGGTACCGGATTCAGGCTGTCACCTTCCACTACCACACCAGAAAATTGGATTAAATTATTTTTTTTTGTGCCGTTTTCCTGCCAGACTACCCTCTGTTGGGCAAAAAGTGTGGTTGTAACAATAGTAAATACCAAAAATAAATAGATGTTTCTATACATATATGTGTTATATAGTCTTCAAAAGTACATATTTATACTGAATCTTAGCAAAGATGCAAAAACAAAACCGCTTAGATTCAGTAACTTCCCAAACCGAATTACGGAACAGAATAACTCCCAAAAACTGGAATTATTGCCTCAAATTTATTATATTCGCCATTACAAAATTTTCAGACCATGATAAAAAACATACTATTTTTCATTTTTATAGCAGTTTATAGTGCTCTTAGAGCCCAAACTCCTATTACGATTACATCATCGGATATGCCTAATGAGAACGATTCTATTCATGTGAGTATTGCAGACCCAAACGATTTTATTAATATTCCTGATCCAATCCTTACCGGAGCTGGTTATACATGGGATTATACATCCTTATCACCTAATGTTCAGCAATACGAAAGGTATGATTCGCCACAGGATTTCCCCTCATTTTACAGTTACCTGTTTAATCCGTTTAACACTTCTTATGGAAAAGATAATTATGAATTTTCTACCATCCCGCTGCCAGGCGCAACTATTTCTGCTGCCTATGATTTTTATAAAGAAAGCTCTTCGCAATTAAAACAAATCGGAGCAGGATATATAATTAACAATATTCCTCTTCCCTTTGTATACCAACAAGCTGATATTATATATGAATTTCCAATGAACTACCAAAGTACCAGCTCCTGTTTCTATAAATATGGATTGCCAATCCCAGACATTGGATATTATGGACAATCCGGCACTCGTACTAACCTTGTAGATGGTTGGGGAACTTTAACCACACCTTTTGGTACTTTTCAAACCTTACGGGTAAAATCAACAATTGACGCTGTTGATACTGTATACAACGACAATCTTGCTGCCGGAACCAATATACCAAGGCCATTAAAATACGAGTATAAATGGCTTGCTAACGGCCTGAAAATTCCTGTTTTAAAGATTGAAACGGCAGTAATTGGCGGTAATGAAACCATTAACAATGTACGTTATATTGACAGCACACGTGCAGGAGTTCCTCAGGTAGGTATTGCAGAGCGTACTCCCGGATTTTATTTAAACAGTTCTGTTTATCCGAATCCATGTAGTAATGAGCTAACTATATCTTACCAATTGCCAGCTACTGTTCCGGTTAAAATAATTATGACAGATGTAGTTGGTAAAACAATTGCTATCCCTGTTAATGAAGTTCAAACAAATGGTTCACATAAACTAACACTACGCACTGTAGATTTAATTCCTGGTGTTTATTTCATGAACTTAGATGCCAATAATCATAAAGAGATTCGGAAAGTTATTATTGCACATTAAAGACTAACCAGAGCTTAGCCACAGATTCACAGATTTACCAGGAAACCTGCGAACCTGTGGCATTTTTTTTTGATATTAAATTGTAAATTTGCAGGCTAAAATAAATATAAGTAAGTATGTCAAAATTCCATTCCTTAAAAGTAGCTGATATTATGCGTGAAACGGCTGATGCAGTATCTATTGCATTTGAAGTGCCTAATAGTCTGAAACAGGAATACAACTATAAGCAAGGCCAATATCTTACCTTAAAATTTAACTTCGATGGCGAAGAGCTGAGGCGCTCTTACTCCATTTGCAGCAGCCCATTGGAAGAAAATGAGTTGCGGGTTGCTATTAAGAAAGTAAAAGATGGAAGGATATCCACATACATAAATGATAAGGTTAAAGCGGGCGATACTATGGAAGTGATGATTCCTATGGGAAATTTTTATACAGAACTTAATCCTGCCAATAAAAAAAATTATATACTTTTTGCAGGTGGCAGCGGTATTACTCCAATGATGTCGATTTTGAAAACCGTTTTAAAATCAGAACCCAATAGCACTGTTACCCTGCTGTATGGCAATAATGATGAGGCATCTATTATTTTTAAAAAGCAAATAGATGCTGTAGCTGCCACTCACCTTAATCGTTTAAAAGTAGTTCACATACTTTGTAATCCCCCGGAAGGTCACTCACCATTGTTAACAGGTTTAATGACCAAAGAGAAAAATATAGAGCTGTTCAAAAATTTTGTAAATATTCATTTTGATAACGAATATTTTATTTGTGGCCCTGGCCCTATGATGGAAAATGTGAAGGCCGCATTGAAAGAACTGGGGATTGACGAATCAAAAATACATATTGAATATTTTATTACTCCTGTAAATGCCAACGATATAAAAAAAACAGCAACACCTTCTGTAGCTGATGCTACTGCCAGTATTATCCTTGACGGGGACCAGCATGATATTAAACTGAAACCTGATGAAACCATTCTGGAAGCAGCTTTACGTATTGGTTTAGATGCGCCTTACGCCTGCCAGGGAGGTTCCTGCTGCACATGCCGTGCCCTTTTAGAAAAAGGAGAAGTGGTAATGGCTGTTAATTATGCATTGTCTTCATCTGAAGTAAAACAAGGATATATTCTTACCTGCCAAAGCCGCCCTAAAACAACAACTGTGGTAGTGAATTATGATAAAGGTATTTAAAGTTGGGGTTTTACAATTTTCTTGCTACTTACTGATAAAAATTATATTTTTATAGCAAGTTATTGTCACAAATAAACGTTGTAAAATCAAATCGTATTTTGATGGAGGATTCAAAAAAATTAGAGCAGTTTGAGGCTAAAATTGCATCGGGGCAGAAAATTGAGCCCAAGGACTGGATGCCTGAAGCCTATCGCAAACAATTGATTCGTATGATGAGCCAGCATGCCCATTCTGAGATTGTAGGAATGTTGCCCGAAGGGAACTGGATTACCCGTGCACCAAGCTTACGCAGAAAAGCTATTCTGTTAGCAAAGGTACAAGATGAAGCCGGACATGGCTTATATTTATACAGTGCCACAGAAACATTGGGTGTTGACCGCAAAGACTTATTAGAACAACTGCATACCGGAAAAGCCAAATATTCAAGTATCTTCAACTATCCTACCCTTACCTGGGCTGATATTGGTGCTATTGGCTGGTTAGTAGATGGTGCAGCCATTATGAATCAGACGGCATTGGCTCGCGGTTCCTATGGTCCTTATGCCCGTGCTATGGTACGTATTTGTAAAGAAGAAAGTTTTCATAACCGCCAGGGATATGAAATAATGATGCAATTAGCCCAAGGTACACCGGAACAAAAAGAAATGGCACAAGATGCGCTCAACCGCTGGTGGTGGCCTGCCATTATGATGTTAGGGCCGGGTGACGATCAATCCCCTAATAGTGAACAGCTCATGCGATGGAAAGTAAAAATGGAAAGTAATGATGCTATTCGCCAGCGCTTTATTGATCGAACAGTACCACAAGCTGAGTTTATTGGGTTAAAAATACCTGATAAAGACTTGAAATTTAATGAAGCTACCGGGCATTATGAGCATGGCCCTATTAACTGGGACGAATTTTTTGAAGTGATAAAAGGCAATGGCCCTTGTAATGCCAAACGATTGAAAGATCGAATAGAAGCCGATAAAAAAGGCCGATGGGTGCGTGAGGCAGCATTGGCCTACGCTGCCAAAAGAGAAAAAGAAAAAGTGGTAGCATAGAATAAATAGAGAATTAGTGAAATGGAGAATCCTGATCTGTCGTCAGGACAGGTTAGAGAATTACAGAAAATTGTTTATTCTCGATTTAAAGTCTCCAATTCATCAAATCTCCAAATCAATAATTCAAAAAAATTATGAATGACACACAATGGCCTTTATGGGAAGTATTTGTTCAGGGTAACCCTGGCATACCTCACAAGCATGTAGGAAGTGTTCATGCTCCGGATGCTGAAATAGCAATTCAGAATGCACGTGATGTTTACACACGAAGAAGTGAAGGAATAAGCATTTGGGTAGTTCCATCAAATGCAATCTCAGCTTCCACCCCTGAAGATCAGGGAGCATTCTTTGAACCTTCTAATGATAAACCTTACCGACATCCTACATTTTATAAAATTCCGGACGGGGTGAAATATCTTTAGTTTAAACATGAAACTAAATAAAATGACACTACAACAAGCCAAATTTGAATACCTGCTTCGCTTAGGCGATAGCAGCCTTATCATTGGACACCGGCTTTCTGAATGGTGCGGACATGGGCCAATATTGGAGGAGGATATTGCATTGATCAATATTGCCTTAGATTTTGTTGGCAATGCCACTTCTATCTTAGCTTATGCAGCGCAAGTGGAAGGAAAAGAACGTACAGAAGATGATCTGGCATATATGCGCAATGAGCGCGACTATCGCAATTTATTGCTAACTGAGCAACCTAATGGAGATTATGCTACAACTATTGCACGGCAGTTTTTATACGATGTATATACGTTCTTTTTATATGAAGAGTTAAAGAAAAGTAAAGATGATACCATTGCAGCAATAGCAACTAAATCACACAAAGAGATAACCTATCACCTTCGCCATACAACCGAATGGATGTATCGCTTAGGCGATGGTACCGAAGAGAGTCACCAACGTTTGCAAAACGCATTGAACGATTTGTGGATGTTTACCGGTGATTTGTTTGATATGGATGAAGTTGATGCCCTGTTGATTAAAGAAGGCATTGCTCCTGATTTAGAAAAAATCAAAGAAGCCTGGGAAAAGCATGTAAAAGAAGTTATTATTGAAGCTACCCTGCAAATGCCTGCAACTACGATCAAACAAACAGGCAGCCGCGAAGGCAGACATACAGAGCATTTGGGATATTTAATAGCTGAGATGCAGTATATTCCCAGATCATACCCAAACACTAAATGGTAAAATTTTTAACACAGAGCTAACAGTGGAAACAGAGTCACACCGGGTTTTTCTCTGTGAAACTCATAGAACTCCGTGAACTCTGTGTTGAAATTGAAAAATAATATGAATATATCCACATATAGTAAAGAACAGCTACTGTCCCTCATTTCCGAGATTCCGGATCCGGAAATCCCTGTTATTAATATTATTGAACTAGGGATATTACGTGATGTGAATTGGGATGGAACTTTATGTACTGTTACTATTACTCCTACCTATAGTGGCTGTCCGGCCATGAAAATGATAGAGAATGATATAAAGATCAAACTTAAAGAAATAGGAATTAATAATACTCATGTTGAATTAGTATATTCTCCTGCCTGGACCACAGACTGGATAAACGATGCGGCTAAAGAAAAATTACGCGCTTATGGTATTGCTCCTCCGGAATATATTTCCTTTGATAAAAGAATATTAACAGGAAAACAACGCGAAGTGAAATGCCCACGCTGTGACTCAAAAACTACCGAAATGATATCACAGTTTGGCTCTACTGCATGCAAAGCCCTGTATCGCTGCATAGATTGTAAAGAACCTTTTGATTATTTTAAGTGTATTTAAACGCCTGATTTTTGTTATGCTCTTATCCCTTTTCAGCAACTTCGATTACTACAACTGGATTCTGTTGCCACTCATTATTTTCTTTTCCCGTTTGGGTGATGTAAGTCTGGGTACATTACGTCATGTGTTTATTTCGAAGGGATATAGAAAGATAGTGCCCGTGCTTGGTTTTTTTGAAGTACTCATCTGGATTATTGTTGTTGCCCAGATTATGAAAAACCTAAACAATATAGCCTGCTATTTTGCCTGGGCTGCCGGATTTGCAACCGGCACTTATGTGGGATTACTAATAGAGGAACGCTTAGCCTTGGGCTTACAGGTGATACGTATTATTACTAATCAGAATTGTGATAGCCTGATTGAAAGCTTAAAACATGAAAATCATGGTGTAACCGCGATAGATGCCCAGGGCGCTGTTGGGCCGGTTAAAATGATATTTACAATAATTCAACGTAAAAATGTAAGGCAGGTTATTGAGCTTATCAGGCAACACAATCCAACTGCATTTTATTCTATTGAAGATATTAAGGATATTAACCAGGGAGTATTTTCCACCAAATCTTCAGGAAGTTTCGCATCTATAAGAGCCATGTTCCCATTACGTAAAGGAAAATAAAAAAATTAACTTTTTTTTTCAATTTGATTAAACCTTTAGTAAGTTTGTGCGTCATAGAGATAGAAAACAATAAAAATATAACCTTAAAACTCTAATAACATGAAAACTCCAAATTTTGCAAAATACTTGATGGTAGCAGCTACTGTAGGTATTATTTTAGGTGCTTGTAGAAAAAAAGATGATGATGAACCAGCAGATAGCGATACTACTGCAGCAGCAGACAATTCAATTTCAGAGGGTTATTTTAATGATGCAAACAGCATTTCTGACCAGGCTGCTGCAGGTAATCTTACTTCTTTTTTATCTACAGACAATAACTCTGATGAAAGAGGTATATTAAGCAGTTGTGCTACTATAACAAAAGACACAGTATCAAACCCTCATACCATTACTGTCGATTTTGGAAATACAAACTGTTTGTGTTCTGACGGCAGAAACCGCAGAGGTATTATAAATATAGCATATACAGGACATTATAAAGATTCAGCATCTTATCATACCATTACTTTTACTAATTACTTTGTAGATGATAACCAGGTGACAGGTACTAAAACCGTTACCAATAATGGGCATGATAATTCCGGATACCTTACTTTTACCATATCTGTAAACGGTTCTATCATTAAAGCCAATGGCGGTGGTACTATTAGCTGGACATCTAATCGTACCCGTAAAATGATACAAGGAGAAACTACAGATATTTGGAGTGATGATATATACTTGATAACAGGTACTGCCAGTGGAACAAGTGCAGCTGGTAATTCTTTTACAGCAACCATTACTTCTGCTTTAAAAGTAAAATTAGATTGCCACCATATAGTAAGCGGGGTATTAGACCTTACACCGTCCGGAAAACCAACACGTACAATTAATTGGGGTAATGGCGACTGCGATAACCAGGCAACTGTTACAATCAATGGGCATGTTTATAATATCACATTGCACTAACTAATTTAAACTGAATCATAGCGGGTTGCGATAGCAAAGCAGGTTAGAGTCAGTATAAACAACCATAAAAATCGTCCTCTTCAATTGATAGGGGGCGATTTTTTATTTTTAATCCTATTTACAGGTTAATTTATTACTTTTACTTGGTGTTTGCTTGAAAAGAGATTAGTTTAGATTCCTTTGTTTGATGAAAAACAGTAAGAATTTCCTTGTTTTTTCTATTATATCTCTATTGTTTTTCTCTTGTTCTGTTAGCAAAAGACATTATTTACCCGGCTATTCAGTTGAGTGGAGGACAATCTCTAAAAATGCGGAATCAGATCGGTATAAAACACATAATTCCGCTCAATCTTCAATTGTCAATTATCAGGACTGCAACTGCTTTGATACTTCAACCAGTAAACTTTCAAATAATGATTTCCCTTTAATTGCTTCTGCTGATGGATTTACATGTTCAAAAAAAACATCTGTTTTAGGAAAGAACGTAAAAAATCAAAAATACTTTACTGTTTTAGACTGTGATGTTATCACATTAAAAAATGGTAACGAAATATATGGAAAAGTAGCAGAAATAAGCTCAACAGAAATTAAATATAAAAGATGTGATAATATTGAAGGGCCAACTATTATTATTAATAAATCGGATGTTGCAAAAATTAAATATACAAATGGCACAACGGAATTAATAAATGCACCGTCAACTGCTGAAGAACAGGATTATTATTCACCTTCTACCAAGCACAAAAAGCCAGCCAACAATAATAATCTACATAACAACTTATATCACCAAAAGCTTAATCCATTTGCTATAGCCGGTATGATTTCAGCAATCCTCTCGGTTATTTATATCCCATTGGCTTTGGCATATTCTCCATTTTTATTAATTCTGGCGCCAGTGCCAATTTACTTAGGAATTGTTGCCTTAAAGGAAATTAAAGCCAACCCGGAAATATATAGAGGGAAAGGTATGGCCAGATTTGGAATTATATTTGGTGCGGTATTAACATCTATTGTTTTATATGGTCTGTTGTTGTATCTATTGCTTTTTCTTTTAGCATAAGATACACCCAAAACCATTCCTTCGCCCGGAATATCTTTCGGTTTTTCCAAACATTCCATAATTTCAGAATTTTTGGAAACTATAATTTAAAATTTATATGTTAAACCTCCCGCTATATAAGATACCCTGTGACTTACTTCACCATATACTGCAATATTTTTTGTAAAGTACCATCTGGCACCTGCAAATAAGGAAAAAACAGGGTAGGGGATATCTTTTTCATTGTACCTGTATACATCAGCACCTGACCCCATATTATTAGTTACATAATGGTATGTTTGGAATCTCAACCCAATCAATGAACCACCATATACTTCCGCCTTTTCGGAGTTTAACACATCCCAATGGTAAGTCCCCCGGCCTGCTATGGTATAATAATTCCAATCGTGCTGATAATAATAGCTGCTGCCATAATAGCTTCTGTCATGCTCAGTTTGATAGCCTAAGTACCCTCCAACTCCAAGGTATCCGGGACCAATTCGTTTAGGCCAGGGAAATTCGTAAGTTAAGCTGAAATTTGGGCTTTTCCATGATGTACCACTTAAACTGATATAGTAATTCCGCCCTAAACCAATTCCAACAGAAACCAAATGTGATGTTTCATTAAAACATTTTTCACCGTTACTGTCGTAATCTCGAATCTCTTTATTTGAAAGAGATTTAACAGGGTTTACAGCAAATAGTGCAGAAAATAAACCAACGAATAGTAACTTTAACTTTCTTTTTCTCATGATTTTTATTTTATTTCATTAAAACAACTCATATAACAAAAATTGCCAAACTGATAGCTTTCGCATGTTACCTGTCACCTGCTATCTGCCCATTGCCAACGGGCCACTGCCCCAGTACCTTTTGCCCTTTTGCCTTTTTATTTTTGACTTAACCACTTAATAACTGATGTTACGCAAAATTTATATCTAATCCAGAATATTTCTATATTTCCACCTGTCATTTCGAACGCAGTGAGAAATCTTGTCAATCAATTGCAAAGATTTCTCTTCCTGCCTTCAGCAGGA
>JAHEXZ010000152.1 GCA_023251835.1 Bacteroidota bacterium
CTTCAATCTGTTTAGAGGTGGGCTTTCCGGCACCATGACCTGCATTGGTATCAATACGAATTAAAACAGGATTATTACCTTTCTGTTTCTCCTGCAAAGTTGCAGTAAATTTAAACGAATGAGCTGGTACAACGCGGTCATCATGATCACCTGTAGTAACCAATGTTGCAGGATATTCAGCATCTTTTACATTATGCAAGGGAGAGTATTTAATTAAGCATTCAAACTCTTCTTTATTGTCGCTTAACCCATAATCACTGGCCCAGGCCCAGCCAATTGTAAATTTATGATAACGCAGCATATCCAGAACCCCTACAGTTGGTATCGCTACTTTAGCAATGTCCGGACGTTGTGTGATAACAGCCCCTATTAGTAAACCACCATTTGAACGACCATGAATAGCAAGCTTTGATGAAGATGTATATTTTTCTTTTATCAGATATTCTGCGGCCGCAATAAAATCATCAAAAACGTTTTGTTTTTGACATTTGATACCCGCTTTATGCCACTCCTCACCATAATCTCCACCTCCACGCAATCCGGGAATAGCATATATACCGCCATTTTCCAAAAATACGGCCCTGTCAGTTCTAAATTCAGGAGAATAATAAGAGTTAAAACCACCATATCCGAATAAAAAACATGGATTATTTCCATCCATCACAAGCCCTTTTTTATGTGTAATAAACATCGGAACTTTTGTTCCGTCTTTGCTGGTATAAAACACCTGTTTGGTTTCATAATCTTCCGATTTAAAATCAATCTGTGATTTGAACCAGGTTTCTAATTTATTATCAATAATAGTATACTTATATATAACCGGTGGAGCAGTAAACGTATTGTAGGAGAAAAAAGCCACACTGTCGTCTTTATCACTGTCAAAAGCATCTACTTTGCAAATGCCCGGTAATTCAATTTCGTGTTCTTTCTTACCATTCATATCAAACACATACATGCGTGTGGTAACATCTTTCAGATACCTGGCAACTAATTTGCCATCACAAAGAGAAACACTTTCTAACAAATCATCAGATTCAGGAATAACTTTTTTCCAGTTTTCATAATCGGGTTTACCGTGAATATCAATTTGTAGTAGCTGATATTTAGGTGCTCCTTTATCAGTCACCGCAAATAGTTGCGTGCCCTCATTATGAATTACAGTATAATTATTCTCAAAATTATTTACAAGAGTAATAAATGATGAGTTGGGTTTATCCAGTTCCTTTATAGCAAGTGAAGTTCCGCTGGTAGATTCAGAACCATAGAGTATAAGCAAAGTTTGATCTTGTGTGGTTTGTGCTGAGAAATTACGTAATGGATGTTGCTTATCCTCATACACCAATTGATCCTGATGCTGAGCATTGCCTGTTTTATGGTAAAATATCTTATGGTATTCATTTTTATTTGACAATTCACTTCCTCCTTTAGGAGCATCATAAGCACTGTAATAAAAACCATCACCTTTCCAGGCAATTCCCGAAAATTTTACCCATTTTATTTCATCATCTAATTTTTTGCCACTCTCAATTTCAAGAACATTAATTTCACTCCAGTCGCTGCCTGCCCTGTTAATGGTATAAGCCATATGTTTTGCATCTTTGCTAACGGCTAATTCCCCTAAAGATATTGTTCCGTCTGCCGCTAATGTGTTAGGATCCAATAGTACCCGTGGTGTACCCTGCTGTCCTTCCTGTATATATAATACGCTTTGATTCTGGATTCCATCATTTTTGTAGAAGAAATAATAATTTTTCTTTTTAAAAGGAGTGCTACGCTTTTCATAGTTCCATATTTTTGTCAGGCGTTGTTTAATTTTGTCCCGAAAAGGAATTTTAGATAAATAATCAAAAGTAACTGAGTTCTCCGCTTTTACCCATTCTGCCGTCTCAGTCGACATATCATCCTCTAACCAGCGATAAGGGTCAGCCATTTTGGTATCAAAATAAGTATCAACCGTATCTACCTTATGTGTTTGGGGATACAATAATTTAACTTCTTCTTTTTCCTTATGATTGCTGCACGCAGCAAAAACAGAAAGTATAAACATGGGAGCAAGTGTTTTATGCATTATTTTAATTGTTTATTAAAGCATAAAAATAGATAAATTTATAAAACAATATTTCGATACTTTTTGGAGTAGCTAAAATCACACCCCATTTTTCTTACCTTTAAGCCCTCCATAATAAAAGAAAAATGAAAAAAATAATTATCCCTTCTATTGTATGTGTTTTGTTTGCTTCATGTAGTGGTGGCAATAAAGAAACCAATAAAACGGAAACGGTTGTTGACAAGAACTCAACGTTTGATAACTATAAAAATAATTTCATTGAAGATCTCTGGAAAATATATCCTGCATGGGCAAGCAGCCAGGGTTTTCACAAATACGATAGTGTATTGGTTGTACCGGATGATAACCAGAGAAAGAAAGAACTTGCTTTTGTTAAAGCTAATTTGGATTCCTTAAAAAAGTATGATATAAAATGTCTTTCATATAATAATAAAACCGATTATTATATGATAGAAAACCAGCTTAACTCAATTGAATGGAGTATTAGTGAGCTCAAATCCTATGAATGGGATCCGTCAGAATACAATGTCTCAGGCGTTTTTGCAGAAATGCTCAATGGTAATTATGATTCATTGGATGTACGCCTGAGAAATTTTAACCTGAGAATGGCCGCTATTCCTGCCTTTTATGAAGCTGCTAAAAAAAATATAAAAAATCCAACGGTAGAACATACACAGTTAGCTGTTGATCAAAATATGGGAGGCACTTCTGTTTTTGAAAAAGATTTCCATGAAGCGCTAAACAAAGTACATTTTGGTGAACATGAAAAACAAATGATGGAAGCCAATGCCAAAGAAGCTGTTAACGCAATAAAATCGTATGCCGGCTGGCTAAAAAAACTTGACAATAAAACTCCCCGTAGTTTCCGTCTTGGAAAAGAACTGTACACAAAAAAGTTTGAATTTGATATTCAATCAGGTTATACGGTTGATGAAATCTATGAAAAAGCATTAGCGCATAAAAAAGAACTGCATGAAAAAATGTTTGAGCTTGCAGATAAATTATGGAGCAAATATATTGACAACCCTGCTTTGCCAAGAGAAAAAAGCCCGCCAGAGAAACCTAAAGATTCACTTCAATTAATCAGGATGGTAATTGATGAAATTTCTGCAAAACACGTACAGCCCGATTCTTTTCAAACTGCTATTGAAAAACAGTTGCCTGTTTTAATTGATTTTATTAAGAAAAAAGATTTGATTTATATTGACCCGTCAAAACCATTGGTAGTACGCAGGGAACCTGATTATATGGCGGGGGTGGCAGGGGCTTCCATATCTGCCCCGGGCCCGTATGATAAAAACGGAAATACGTATTATAATGTAGGAAGCCTTTCCGGATGGGATAAAAACAAAGCAGAAAGCTATTTACGTGAGTACAATCATTACATATTGCAAATATTAAATATTCATGAAGCTATTCCCGGTCATTATACACAATTAGTATATAGCAACCAATCGCCAAGCCTTATAAAATCAATATTTGGTAATAGTACAATGATTGAAGGCTGGGCCGTTTATACTGAGCGGATGATGCTTGAAAATGGTTATGATGATTCTCCTGAAATGTGGTTAATGTATTATAAATGGAACTTGCGCAGCACCTGCAATACCATTTTGGATTATAGTGTTCATACCAAAAATAGGAGTAAAGAAGAGGCAATGAATTTATTAATAAATGAAGCCTTTCAGCAGCAGGCAGAAGCTGAAGGAAAATGGAAAAGGGTTTCAGTAACCCAGGTACAGCTATGTTGTTATTTTACAGGATATACTGAAATATATGATTTTCGTGAAGAGCTGAAAAAACAAATGGGCGATAAGTTTAATCTTAAATTGTTTCATGAACAATTCTTAAGTTATGGCAGTGCACCGGTTAAATATATCAAAGACTTGATGTTGAAAGAAATGGAACAATGCCCGGCACTTAAAAAAAATTAGTATATTTAATGAAATCATATTTCATGGGTGTATGACAAATTCCATTCTGCATAAACCTCACCCCCGACCCCTCTCCTTATAAAGGAGAGGGATATAGGGTGAGGTCAAGCACATAGAATAATAAAAGAAAAGATGCTAAAACTCTTAATTGTACAATTTGTCATATACCCTATTTCATCATAATAATCATAAAAACCTGCGTTTCCATAAAGAGCTAATAAAAATTGAAATAATGCTTATTTCCTGTAATAAAATCCCTAACAAAAAATTATCTGAAGATAAAAAAAAGCTCGACTTTGTTTTTTATCTGACTGATTCCATTACTAAGGTTAACAAAGAAGATTGGAATAAAATAGCCTGTCATGGCAGCCCATTTTTAAACATTTCCTATCTGAGTGTACTGGAAAATGAACATCCTGATAATATGTGTTTTCATTATGCCGTCATTTATAGCGATGAAAGACCTGTAGCCATTACCTATTTTCAGGTAGTGAATTTTTCCTCCGAAACTTTCGAAAGCTATATTAATCAGGAGAATACTGAGGTTTCCTGTCCCGTGACTAATTACTTAAAAAAGTATCTGACCAATCATCTGATATGTAATGTAAGCAAAATGAACATGCGTTTACTCATCTGTGGAAATGCGTTTGTTAGCGGAGAACATGGATTAGCATGTATTCCCGGAATGAATAAAACAGAAATATTTGATGTGCTGGCAGATATAATATATGAGATAAGCGAAATTGAAAAATCCCGGGGTAAAATTGCTGCTATCCTTGTAAAAGATTTTTCTACATCAGCCAAAGATGTTGCTGATGAATTAAAAGAATTCAAATACCATGATTTTTTGGTGGAACCCAATATGATTGTGAATATTAATTGGGAAACGTTTGAAGAGTATTTGAATGCGATGAGCAAAAAATACCGTAACCGGGCTAAAAGTATTATTAAAAAAGGAACAGATATACAACGTAAATATTTATCGGTAAATGATATACAGGAAAATGCCGGGAAAATTCAGATACTGTATGACAATGTTCATTTAAAAGCAACCTTTCGTATGGCATCATTAACTGCCGACTATTTTGTTGAAATGAAAAACCGGCTTCAAAACCAATTTAATTTTATTGCTTATTACTATGAAAATGAATTGATTGGTTTTAGAACCTCATTTGTTATGAATGATTCAATAGAAGCACACTTTATTGGGTTAAATTATCAGGTAAATAAAGAGCTGGAACTTTATCAGAATATTCTGTATGATTATGTTAAAGAAACTATAGAAAAGCGTTTACCCAAACTTACACTCGGTCGTACTGCTTCTGAAATAAAAAGTACGGTAGGTGCCGAGGCATATCAATTGATTTGTTATGTCCGTCATAGGAATCCTATCTCAAATCAGCTGATTAAACCATTTATCGACTCTATTAAAACTACCGAATGGATACCGCGCAATCCATTTAAAGAAGTGGCCGTTCAGGGAATTTATACTGGTTCTTAGTGAGTTTGCGGTAGCAAACGTGTAGAACAAGCAATACCGAGCGAGTGCGGTTGCAATGGTTAGTGAGATTTCTATGCTTATTGTCATGTTGAGCGAAGCGAAACATCTTGCTAATCAATGGAGAAGATTTCTCACTGCGTTCGAAATGACAAATAAAAAGGGCTTTTCAGACAACCTCATCTTTGCAATTGATTGACAAGATTTCTCTCCCGCATTTGCGAGATCGAAATGACAGGTGGAAATATAGAGATATTCTGAATTAGTAAAGTTTTCAAAATAACTTCCTCAATCCACGCACATATTTCCCTTCGACTTTGCTCA
>JAHEXZ010000043.1 GCA_023251835.1 Bacteroidota bacterium
ATCAGGAAGGTTATAGGTTGGGCGTGATTGAAGGGAAAAGAGATTTTTTGAAGCAATGTAACGATTGCAAAAACGATACTGGTGGTAATACGCAGTATATTGACCAAGAGAGCGGTTCCTTTGATGACGGTTGGAAAACAGGATATGAAGACGGATATTGTGATTTTAATTTATCCCACCATAAAATGAAACCAATTTTTATAGTTCCGATTACTCCAATAGCTCCTATTGGTTATAATGAGTACAAACATGGATACCGTATGGGATTCAAAAAAGGTAAGGAAGATTTTGGATCAAAATAAATTTGAAAATTTACATTCAGGATACAAATGAAAATAGTTTAACATTCAGAATTATGGCAAAAATTATAAGTTATAATGTAAATGGTATCCGGTCAGCATTAAATAAAGGATTACTCGATTGGTTAAAAGCGGCAAATCCGGATGTTTTATGCCTTCAGGAATTAAAAGCAGAACCGGGACAACTCGACCTCTCTGTATTTGAAAATGCGGGTTACCATCATTACTGGCATCCGGCTCAGAAAAAGGGATATAGCGGGGTTGCAATTTTAACCAGACAAAAACCAGATTATGTACACTATGGTTGTGGCATTTCACAGTACGATGCAGAAGGTCGGGTTATTCGGGCAGATTATGGTGATGTATCTGTTTTGAGCGTATATCACCCAAGTGGCAGCAGCGGAGAGGAGCGTCAGGCTTTTAAAATGATGTGGCTGGCCGATTTTCAAAATTATATTGGCTCCCTAAAAAAACAACGTCCTAAGTTAATTATCTCCGGTGATTATAATATCTGCCACCAGCCGATAGATATTCATAACCCTAAAAGCAATGCTAATACCAGTGGTTTTTTGCCGGAAGAACGCGAATGGATTGACCAGTTTATGAAATCTGGATTTATTGACAGTTTTCGTCATTTTAACAAAGATCCCCATAATTATAGCTGGTGGAGCTTCAGAGCCAATGCAAGAGCTAAAAACTTAGGGTGGCGTATTGATTATAACATAGTGAGCGATAATCTTCAGCAGAAAATGAAACGCGCAGCTATTTTACCGGAAGCTAAACATTCTGATCACTGCCCGGTTTTGTTGGAAATCGATTTTTAAGAGTTTTCCGGATAACGTTAATTTTTCTGTTTTCTCTATGAAACTTATATATAATCTAATATATTTGTAGCTTAAAGAGAAAATTAAACGAAGTACTGTAGATTGTATATGAGAAAAGTAGTTTATACATTTTTAATAATAGGTTTTTTGGCTTCGTGCGGTGGATCAAACAGCTCTACAGGTGAATCCAGGAGAGCCGAAGGTGGCGTGTATTATGGCGGGGTTTTCAGAATGAATGAGGTTGAGGATTTTGCCACTTTATACCCAATAAGTGTAAACGATGTTACTTCGCATCGTGTTGCCAGTCAGGTGTATGAGGGATTGGTTAAACTATCACAATATGATTTAACGGTTTTGCCATCACTGGCTGAAAAATGGGAAAGAAATGCAGATGCCACAGAATGGATTTTTCATATTCGTAAAGGTGTTAAATTCCATAATGACCCCTGCTTTTCCAGCTCTAAAGGCCGTGAAGCAACAGCTGCCGATGTAGTATATTGTTTTGAAAAACTCTGCACTTCAAGTCCTGAAAACCAACAATTTTCCAATACTTTTAAAGACCGTGTTGTTGGTGCAAATGAATATTTTCAGTCTACTGTTGATAATCAACCTCTCTCTGAAGGTATTTCAGGTATAAAAGCTATTGATGAAAATACTGTACAAATCAAATTGTTATATCCTTTTGCAGGTTTCTTAAATATTTTGAGTACCCCCGGTTGCTGGATATATCCCAAAGAAGCTGTGGATAAATATGGTGTTGAAATGCGTGTACATTGCATAGGAACAGGTCCGTTTCAGGTGAAAACTATTAAAGAGGGAGAAGCTGTTGTTTTAGAGCGTAACCCTAACTACTGGGATGTAGATCAATATGGAAATCAGCTGCCATATCTTGACGCACTTAAATTTACTTTTATCAAAGAAAAAAAATCTGAATTACTCGAATTTAAAAGAGGCAACTTAGATATGGTTTTCGAGATACCTGTTGAAATGATAACAGATATTTTAGGTGAGCTTGACCATGCAAGAGAAGCAAATGCCCCTTTTAATTTACAGGTTATTCCCGCAATGCGCATTTTCTATCTGAGCTTCCAGATTCAAAGTGATATTTTTGATAAAAAAGACGTTCGGCTGGCATTTAATTATGCCGTAGATCGCGATAAAATTGTTACCTATACCCTTCAGGGAGAAGGCGTTCCCGGTATTTATGGCATTGTACCACCTTCGTTTAAAGAATACGAAATAAAGAAATTAAGAGGATATTCATTTGACCCCGATAAAGCCCGTAAATACCTTGCTGATGCTGGCTATCCTAATGGAAAAGGGTTTCCTAAGCTAACCTTACAAATAAATAATGCCGGAAATGGACGAAATATACAAATAGGAGAGGTTATACAAAAAATGCTGAAAGAAAACCTCAATATAGATATTGAAATGAATGTTTTGCCATTAGCAGAACATATTGAGCGTTTTGAAACCGGTAAAGCATTGTTTTGGAAAACCGGCTGGACTGCCGACTACCCCGATCCTGAAACTTTTTTAACTTTGCTTTATAGCAAACACATACCTAAAAACGCAAATGAAAGATCCTATTTGAATGCAAGCCGCTATAAAAACCCTCAATTCGACTCTTTATTTGTTTTGGCAATGAAAGAGGTTGACCCTAAAAAACGCATGGACTTATACCTTCAGGCCGATCAGGTGGCGATTGATGATGCTGCTATAATGCCAGTTTTTTATGAAGAAAACTATCGCCTTGTACAAACATATATTAAAAATTTTCCCGCAAATGCAATGGAATACCGCGATATGAGCCGCGTGTATTTTGAACCGAAATTAGCAGCACAAAAATAGTAGCCCAATATAAAAACAGAAAGGCCATTCCCGGAAGGGAGTGGCCTTTCTGTTTTTTACAAGCCGATTTTATTAACATTCCCCTTATCCCTATAGCGATTCCCCTGTTTATAACGTTTGTAATATCTGTCAACAATTAATAGCGTTTATTAATAATATTGTACTGTTATAACCTATATAATCCAAAACCGAGATGAAAAAACAGTATAGTTATATTTTTGTTTTACTGACACTGGGCATGATAGTATCATGTGTACCACAGCGAAAGTTGGAAGAAGAACAAACCAAAAGAAGCAATTGCGAAAAAGAGCTTTCCGCATTAAAAACAAGCAGCCAGGAGTGTGAAACGAAGTTAGATGAGGCAACAAAAAAATTGGCAGACGATACAAGAAAGATTCAACAATTGTTAAAAGATACTGCTGATATTGGTAATAACTATCGCACATTTGCTTCGAAATATGAAAAATTGAACCAGGTTAATGAACAACTTTTAGATAAATACAATCGCCTGCTTGACGGAAATGTAGCAGATACAAAAAAGCTTTCTGGTGAATTACATTCCACACAGGAACAATTATTGAAAAAGCAGGACGAACTGAAATCCCTGGAAGCAAAATTGAATGAACAGAAAACAAACTTAGATGCACTTACAGAAGAACTAAAGCAACGTGAGGCACGTGTGGCGGAATTGGAGGGAGTATTAAAGAAAAAAGATGAAGCAGTTAATGAATTGAAGAAAAAGCTTTCTGATGCCCTTTTTGGCTTTGAAGGAAAAGGATTGACAATCACCCAGAAAAATGGAAAAGTATATGTTTCCATGGAAGAGAACCTCTTGTTTGCATCCGGAAGCATTATTGTTGAGCAAAAAGGAGTTGAAGCATTAAAAAAAGTTGCAAAAGTATTGGAGCAAAATACAGATATAAATATTTTAATAGAAGGCCATACGGATGATGTGCCTATGGCTGGTAAAGGCGATATTAAAGACAACTGGGATCTGAGCGTGATGCGGGCTACGGCAATAGTTAAAATAATTACTAAAAACAGTTCGGTTGATTCAAGACGTCTAACTGCTGCAGGAAGAGGTGAGTACTTCCCAATAGACCCTGCTAAAACAGTCGAAGCTCGTAAAAAGAACCGCAGAACAGAGATTATTTTAACGCCAAAATTAGACGAATTGTTTAAAGTCCTGGAAACGAATTAAGAAATCTCCCCAAAACTCGCTGTAATGTATAATTTGGAATAATGGAATATTGGACTATTTTCCCATCATTCCATCATTCCATCTTTTACTTTGTTCTATCTTTCAAAAAATTAAACAACAGCCGCACTCCAGCACCTGTGCCGCCTTTAACTCTATATGCCTCTTTTGTAGTAAGAAATGCCGGCCCGGCAATATCAAAATGCATCCATGGATAATCAATATAACGGGCTAAAAATTTACCTGCGGTTATTGCTCCTGCATGGGGGCCTCCCAAATTTTTCATGTCGGCAATGTCTGATTTTATCATCTCATCATAGTCGTCCCAGAATGGCATTTCTGCCAAACGCTCATATACAAGATTACCGCTTTCCTTCAACTGGTTTTTGGTGGTATCATCTGCTGTTCCCATAGCTACAATGCCGGAAGTGCCAATAGCAGCAACCGCAGCACCAGTAAGGGTTGCAAGGTCAATTACCAGCTCCGGCTTATATTTTTGTGCATACGCCAAAGCGTCAGCCAATATCATTCGGCCTTCTGCATCTGCATTTAACATTTCAACGGTTAATCCATTATACATGGTTATGATATCGCCCGGTACATAGGCATTTCCACCTGGTCTATTATCTGTTGCAGGCACAAGTCCAATTACATGCACAGGTAACTTTGCTTTTGCTATAGCATATATTGTTCCTCCAACAGCAGCAGCACCGGCCATATCACATTTCATCATATCCATACTGTTGGGAGTTGGTTTTAAGCTTACACCACCGGTATCATAAACCACACCTTTACCAACCAGGATAATGGGTTGTTTGTTTTTGGCATTTTTAGGTTTATATTCCATAATACTGAATGTGGGTGGGTCTATACTACCACGATTAACAGCAAGCAAGCCTCCCATCTTCAGTGCTTTTATTTTAGCTTTGTCAAACACTTCAACACGAAAACCGGCACCCTTGCCAAGCTGCTGAAACTCTTTTGAAAGTTGTGTTGCTGTTAAAAAATTAACAGGCTCGTTTACCAATGTTCGGCAAATACAGGTAGCTTCAACAATAACATTTAATTCATCAATCTCTGTTTTAGAAATGGATTTACTATAAATAGAAATAGTTTTAAGTGAATATTGCTCTTTCTTTTTGTCTTTTTTATATTTCAAAAACTGGTAATTACTCAGCGCCAACCCTTCGGCAAAAGCCAATGTTCCGGCCGCGTTATTTTCTTCATCAACAATAGCAATTTGCTCTATTTTATCTGCAACAATTAAAGCATGAGCCGTGCTTGCCGCTTTACGTAATGCTTCTAATGTTAAATACAATTCCTTTTTAGCCTCTGTTATCTGAATAAAAACAGAACGATTCAGTTGATTGATATGAACAAATTTCTTCTCTTTCTTAGTAATCTCGTTTTTGATATAATCAATTTCAGCTTTGCTTAAACCGTAATTTTTAAAATTGCTGTTTTTGCTACACAAAACAATGCTGTTTTCTGTGGCATTTATCGTGGTTTTCTGGGAGATTGTTGTCATAATTAGTACCTTTACAATGTGATATACTGAGCGAATGAGTTTGCCGGTTGCTGAGCATAGCCGAAGCACGCAAACTTCATTCAGCCGAAGTATAACAAAAGTAAGAAATAATATCTGTTTATTGCAGATACAACATTGGCGAAACGAGTAATCTTACAAAATAACTGATAGCTCAATAACCAATAATCCAAAAATCAAATGATCCGGCAACTGCTACAGCGTGCTTTAAATTTTGAATTCCTGTCAATAGAAGAAGGCGTTTTTTTATTTAAAAATGCCCCCACCGCTGATTTAATGTTTGTTGCTAATGAATTACGCAAAATACAAAAGCCCGATGGAAAAATCACTTGGCAAATTGATCGCAATATGAATACAACAAACGTATGTATTGCTAATTGTAAATTTTGTAATTTTTATCGTATACCTGGTCACAAGGAAGCTTATATTACAGACATTGAAACCTACAAAAAGAAAATTGAGGAAACATTCAGATACGGGGGCGACCAGCTATTATTGCAGGGGGGGCACCATCCTGATTTAGGGTTACAATTTTACGTAAACCTGTTTAAAGAATTAAAAACTCTTTACCCCAATTTAAAACTTCATACTTTAGGTCCGCCAGAAGTAGCACATATTACAAAGCTTGAAAAGTCCACTCATACCGAAGTGTTAAAAGCACTGAAAGAAGCCGGTATGGATAGTATGCCTGGTGCCGGGGCAGAAATTCTGAATGATCGTGTGCGCAGACTAATCTCAAAAGGAAAATGCACCGGGCGCGAATGGCTGGAAGTGATGCGTGCCGCACATCAGTTGGATATTACTACATCCGCTACTATGATGTTTGGCCATGTTGAAACCATAGAAGAACGTTTTGAACATTTAGTGCTGATGCGTGAAGTGCAAAGTGCAAAGCCAAAAGAGGCCAACGGATTTCTTGCATTTATCCCCTGGCCTTTCCAGGATGATGGTACTTTATTAAAACGTCATAAAGGAATTACAAATAAAGTTACCGGTGATGAATACATCCGCATGATTGCCATGAGCCGCATTATGCTGCCCAATATTAAAAACATTCAGGCAAGCTGGTTAACGGTTGGTAAAGATATTGCCAAGCTCTGTTTACATGCAGGGGCCAATGATTTTGGAAGTATAATGATTGAGGAAAATGTGGTGTCGGCTGCCGGTGCCCCACACCGCTTTACTGCAAAAGGTATACAACATACTATTCGTGAAGCCGGCTTTGAGCCTCAACTGCGTACGCAAAAATATGAGTACCGCGAACTGCCTGCTAATATGGTGGAACAGGTGATTAACTATTAGGATACCTCGGCTGAGCTCAACATAATACCAATGTCTGATTAGCAGCCTTTTAATATTCAACACATTTTAACCATGAAAAAAATAATTGCTCTTTTTTTATTCTTCATGTATATTTTGAGTATACATGCCACACACAACATGGCTGCGGACATCAGCTATACACACATTTCGGGGAATACCTATAAAATAACGGTACGAACCTATACAAATACAAACCCTACAACAACTCAGGTTGATCGCTGCGAATTAATTATTTATTTCGGTGATGGCGACAGTGTCATGGCGCCCCGTATTAATGGCCCTTCAATTCAATGTACAACAGCCGATGGAGTATCCATTGCAACCTATTATAAAGAGAGTATTTATGAAACACAATATACGTATTCCGGAGATGGCATTTATGATATCTCTGTTGAGGATCCTAACAGAGTTGCCGGTATTTGTAATATTCCCAATTCTGTAGATGCCTCATTTTATCTTTACGCAACATTAAAAATAAGTTCAATTGCAGTAGACAACAGTTCTCCACATTTTACCGGTATACCAATGGTAACAGATACAGTGGGTATTGTTTCTTATTATACACCTGCATTGATTGAAAATGATGCAGATAGCCTTTCCTATGAACTGGTAACCCCTATGGCTATGGGTATTCCTGTTTCGGGATATTCATTGCCGACAAGCAGCAATAGTTTTTCAATAAACCCGGTTACAGGTATGGTTATATGGGATGCGCCAACAATGATTTGCAACTATGTTTATGCTATACAAATAACAGAATGGAGAATTGTTGCAGGCGCTGCTTATAATATTGGAAGCACAATGCAGGAAGTGTGGAATGAAAACGTTCCCTATACTGGTATAAATGAAAATCGGGCACAATTAATGACAACTGTTTTTCCTAATCCATCTTCGGATGTCATCAATTTTTCTATTTCCGGAAGCAGGTATAAAAACGTCACTATAAAAATAACTAATGCATTAGGTGAGAATATCAAAGAAATTAACTGTGACAAAAGCTCTGAAGTAACCACTATAAAAGGCTTGAATCCGGGAATATATTTTTATTCTTTATGCGATTCGGAAGGCATGGCTCAAAAGGGAAAGTTTGTTGTATCTGGTATAGTCACATATTAATTCTATACTTCTATCTTCAACCCATCATACGCAAGTTCAATATTGGCGGGTAACTCTTTTTGAACTTCGGCATGTAAGCCCAACTGATGGCTGATATGCGTAAAATATGTTTTTCCAGGGTTGAGTTCTTTCGCCAGTTCTATGGCTTGTTCTAAATTGAAATGAGAGATATGGGGTTCTCTTCTCAGGGCGGTTAATACCAATATTTTAGTGCCTTTAATTTTTTCTTTTTCTGTATCGGAAATATAATTCGCATCGGTTATATACGTAAAATCATTTACCCTGAAACCAAAAACAGGCAGTTTGTAGTGCATAACTTCTATCGGAAGAAAATCAACATCATGGATAACTGTTGATTTGTTTTCCAACAAAAAAAGATTAATCTCAGGAATACCGGGATATTTAAAATCGCTGAAAATATATGCAAATTCACGTTTTATGGCTTCCTGTACATGAGCAGACGCATAAATATCCATTTTCCTTTTTTGGATATAATTAAACGCTCTTATATCGTCAAAACCGGCTATATGATCTTTATGTTCGTGGGTAAAAAGAACAGCATCTAGTTTTTTAACATTTTCACGTAACATTTGCTGACGAAAATCGGGGCCTGTGTCAATAACAAATGTTTTTCCTTTTTCTTCAATAAGAATAGAGGTGCGCAGGCGCTTATCTCTTGAATCGTTCGACTGGCAAACAATACAAGTGCAGGCAATAAGCGGTACCCCTTGTGAGGTACCCGTTCCTAAAAAAGTTACTTTCATACAGATTATTTTTATCTTACCACAGTTATTGTACCTCTGTAATAATGCTTTTTCTTTTTAATATCTGTTGCTTTAATAACATAAACATAGATATCTTGTTGAGTAATCCCGATTCCGTTGTTTACAGTACCATCCCATCCTTTATTAAAATCATCTGAATAAAATACAAAGTTTCCCCACCGGTCGTAAATTTTCATTTCAAACTTTCCAACAAAAATTCCTATCGGGCGAAAAACTTCATTTTTGCCATCATTATTTGGAGAAAAACCACTGGGTATATAAAATGCAAAATCACGGCTAACAGATGCAGTCTGGTAGACTGTATCGGAACAACCATATTGACTGGTTGCAATTAGGGTTATTGTGTAGGTGCCTGTATCAGCATAAGTATGTTTTAGTGAATCTGAAACAAAAGCACTATCAAATGCTGTTGTTCCATCGCCAAAATTCCAGCTCCATAATATTGCTCCGGATGTAGAGTCTTTAATTGAAACAATAGGATTTATGATGGTTGTTGTTTCCGGTTCGATAGTAAAATCAGGTTCAGGCAAAGGATATACTGTAATATAATTGCTTTTAGACAAAATACTTACACAGCCGCTATCAGAAGTAGCCGTTAAAGTCGCGTCAAAATAATCGGTTAAGCCCGACAGATTGTTGTTATAGCAGTGAATGGGGTTTTGTATAGTATCTGTTGTGCTTCCATCTCCAAAATCCCACGAATAAGAAGTTATACTTCCAGATGCAATAGAGGATGAATCTTGAAAAAAGGTACACAATGGTTCACAACCTAATGTATCTATAGATGAAAATCTGACTATAGGGTTTGGGCTTACAGTGGATGTTTTTGTAAGAGAATCAGGACAACCAAAGTTTGAAACAACAACTAATTTTACAATGTAGGTGCCGGTATCGCTATATTGATGTGCTGTATTCTGGTTATTGTAAACAGGGCTTCCGTCTCCAAAATTCCATACCCTGGATTGTATCACATCATTGGATGGATTGGAGGAGATAATGGAAAGGTCGGCAAATGGTGTAAGGCTTCCTAAACAAACATTAGAAGCAGAAAATTGTACTGTGGGCTTTGGGTGTGTTAATGCATTTTGGGTAACAGTATCCGTACAATTATTATTTGTTGTTACAATTAAAGTAACAGGAAATGCACCATCGCTGACAAACGTATGGTTGGGATTCTGAAGTGCGCTTAAAGGACTTCCGTCATCAAAATTCCATGCCCAGCCAATAATAGTATTGCCCCCCGAAACAGTTGATGAATCAATAAATCCCATAACCTGGTTTTCGCATGCCTCAATAAAACCGAAATTAGCTATAGGTGTTGGAAATATGGTTATTGTATCTTTTATGGTGTTCGGACAACCTAGGTTAGAGGAATAGGTAACCAAAGTAACAATATAGTTGCCGGGAGCTATATACTGGTGGTTGGGACTCCAGGTGTTTGTGTTTAAAGAAGTTCCGTCTCCAAAATTCCACAACCAGTTTGATATACTACCCATTGTTGGTGGGGAGGAAGAGTTGGTGAATAACGCAGAGTCGGACAGACAGGTATTGTTGAACATAAATGCACTGCTTGGTGCGTCAAAGGCACTTACTGGTACTGTTGCCGCACTCGAACAGCCATCGGTGCTGGTGGTGACTAAAGTAACAATATAGTTGCCTGGCGTATAATAATGTGAAGGATTTTGCAGGTTGCTTGTCGGGCCAAAATCCCCGAATGACCATATATAGTTGGCAATAGCGGTAGAATTGTCTATAGTAGATGTATTTGTAAAATACATAGTATCGCTATAACATACATTACTATGTGTGAAACCAGCAACAGGGTTATAATATACGATGGCAGATTTTACTACTGTATCTGTACAACCAAAGTTATTAGTTACAATTAAAGTAACAGTTTTGTTTCCGGCACTGGTGTATATATAAGAAGGACTGGAGCTGGTATTTAAAGGGCCTCCATTGCCAAAATCCCATGACCATGCATTAATGCTGCCAGAAGATGTAGTGGAAGCATCTGTAAATTGTGTCTGGCTTCCATTACAAACACTGGTACTGGTAAACTCTGAAACAGGTTGGGGAAAAATAATGATTGTTTTAGTAATGGAATCGGCACAACCGAAGTTGGAAACAACAAGCAATTCGGCCAGATATGAGCCCGAAACAGCATATAAATAAGAACTATTTTGATTCAGATTAAACAAGCTGCCATCTCCGAAATCCCATTTCCAGGACACAATTGTGTCTGTATTCTGGATGGATGAAGAATCATTGAAAATAACGCTGTTATTGTCGCAAACATTTGCAGCACTGTAGTTTGCTGAAGGAAGCGGATGAACTACTGTTGTTTTTGTTATACTATCTGTACAGCCATTATCAGTAGTTATGGTTAGTTTCACCATGTATGTACCTGCTGATGAATAGGTGTGTGATGGATTTGTTGAAGTATTTGCAGGGTTCCCATCTCCAAAATTCCATAACCAACTTGTAATGTTGCCGGATATTGTGGTAGATGTATCGTTAAAAGTTATTGTTTGTCCAGGGCAATTGCCGGTTGTTGTGAAAGCCGCAACAGGATTAGGCTCTATAATGATAGTGTGAATGATAGAATCTTTGCATCCTCCACTGTCCTCCATCAGCAGTTCGGTCTGATAGGTTCCCGGACCAGGAAAAATGAAGTTAGGATTTTGAGTTGTATTGTCAATGGTGCCGTCATTATTAAAATCCCATTTCCAGCTGGTGATTGTGCCTGTGGGTGTTGACGCGTCTGTAAATACAGCAGAAGCATTATCACAAACATCGGCAGCAGCGAAAGCTGCTGTAGGCCCACTGAGGTTAATTGCTAAACTTGTATCCGGTACACAACCATTCGCATCAGTAGAAGTAAGTGTTACAACATAGGTGCTGGATCCCAAAGGAAATATATGTGTTGGGTTTTGAGTTGTTTCGGGAGGAGAACCGTCCCCAAAATCCCATTGCCAGGCAGTAATTGAACTTCCGGATGCCGGAGTTGAGATGTCCGAAAATGTTATTGGTTGTCCCGGACAGGCAGCTCCGCTGCCACCTGTAATGCCCGGAGCTGTGAAATTAGGAACAGGAGAAGGTTTAACAGTAATAGTAAAGGTAGAATTTCCACAGCTATTGGAAAGTGTTATGTTTGCAACCTGAGTAGTGGGACTAACAGTGGGAAGAAAAGCAGGAATATCTCCGCTTCCACTTGCCGCCAAACCAATAGATGTGTTGTCGTTCGTCCATGTACTTCCTTGTGGAAAGGTGAAAGTTCCCACCATTTCACCGGTTCCGCTGCATGTTGCTACATTTGAGAAGGTTGGTGGTGGCTCGATAATTATAACACCTGTTGATGCAGGATACATGCCGCATCCATCTTCCGTAAAAGCAGAGTTCCCTGATATAATTGTTATTGTGATAGGTACACCCACAGGCATACCAACAAAATCATAAGCTACCCAGTCGTTATAAGTGTTAGCATAACTCGGGCAAGAACCAAATATAGTTAGAGTGGAAGAGCATCCCGGAAGGCTACCAAATGGAACACCCAAAACACCGCTGTTGGGAGAACCTGTATAAGTTGTTGTTACACCATTGACAGTAACATCCAGTGTCATTGTAGTAGAATTGATGTCTTCATTCGAATGCCAGTGTTCAACCCATATTCGTAAATCCCCATTACAGTTGGCACAATAGGATACCTGAACAGAATGCCCAAGAACAGTATATCTCAGGCATAATGCAAAGAAAAAAAGGCTTAATCTGATATTAAAATACCGCCAGGTCATGAACCATAATGTGTTTTTCGAACCCTTAAATTTAATTCGTTTTGCTGGTTTTATCAATATTTTAGGGTATAGTTTATATAGTAGTTCTCAAAAAATTAGGGTTTAAGACCCTTTTGAGACAACTTCTTTGCATCCAATGCAGGTGGTATTATACTTCGGCTGAATGAGTTTGAAAAAACCGGCAAACTCATTCGCTCAGTATAAATGTATTATCTGACAACCGTGATTGTTCCTCTGTAATAATGTTTTCTTTTTTTAATATCTGTAGCCTTTATAACGTAAACGTAGGTCTCTTGCTGACTAATAGCTGTTCTATTGTTTACTTTGCCATCCCAGCCTTTATTAAAATCATTGGAATAAAAAATGAGGTTTCCCCACCGGTCATAAATCCTCATTTCAAATTTCCCAACAAAAATTCCTATAGGGCTGAAAATATCGTTATTGCCATCATTGTTTGGCGAAAATCCATTTGGAATATAAAATAAAAAATCCTGTTCAACAACAGGGTTTTTGTATGTTGTGTCTGAACATCCATATAGTGAAGTAGCAATAAGTGTAATGGTATAACTTCCTGTATCAGCATACGTATGTTCCAATGAATCAGAAACAAAAGAAGTATCGGATGAGGTTGACCCATCTCCAAAATCCCAGTTCCACACAACAGCTCCGGACGAGGCATCTGTAATTGAAATAACGGGATTTACAATAGTTGTGGTTTCCGGCTGAAGAGTGAAATTGGCTACGGGGGATGGGTACACAGTAACATAACTATTCTTAGACAGGCTATTTACGCAGCCGCTATCGGAAGTAACCGTTAACGTTACATTATGGTAAGCGATTGAACTACCCGGATTATTATAGCAATGAGCAGAATTTTGTGTACTATCTGTTGGACTGCCATCTCCCCAATCCCACTGGAAAGAGTTTACAGCACCAGCACTAATATATGACGAATCCTGAAAATTAATACATAAAGGGCCACAGCCCAAAGTGCTGGAAGAAGTAAAATCAGCTGCCGGATTAGGGCTTACTGTAGCTGTTTTAGTTGTTGAATCAGCGCAACCAAAATTTGAAACAACAATAAAATTAATGGAATAGGTTCCTGTATCGCTGTATTGGTGTGCTGTATTCTGGTTATTATAAACAGGGCTACCATCACCAAAATTCCATGTTCTGGATTGTATTACATCGTTAGGAGGGTTGGAGGGGATTGATGAAAGGTCGGAAAAGGGTGTTAGACTACCTAAACAGACATTGGTGGTTGAAAATTGCGCTGTAGGCTTAGGGTGTACAATTACATTTTTTATAATGGTATCAAAACAGTTATTATTTGTAGTTACAATAAGCATAACAGGAAACGAACCTGAAACAATAAACTGGTGGTTTGGATTCTGACCCATATCTATTGGGCTTCCATCCTCATAATTCCATGACCAGCTTGTAAGACCGTTTCCGGATAAAATCGATGAATCTGTAAAATTCATTACCTGGTTTACACATACTTCTGTATATCCGAAGTTAGGAATAGCCGAAGGAAGCATAGTAATTGTATCTTTTAGTGTATCGGCACAGCTCAGGTTGGATGAATACGTAATTAGAGTAACGATGTAATCTCCGGATGCCGTATATTGGTGACTTGGACTCCAAGCAGTTGTATTAACAGGTGTTCCATCGCCAAAATCCCATGACCAGTTTGCTATAGTTCCATCACTTGGAGGGGTGGAATTATTGGTGAACTGTGCAGGCGTTGATAAACAGTTGCTGCTGGATGTAAACGCGCTCGTTGGAGCATCAAAAGCATTTACAGGAACAATAGCAGCACCAGAACATCCATCGATGGTTGTTGCCACCAGCGTAACAGTGTAGTTGCCTGTGGTTGTATAGTAATGTGAAGGGTTTACTAAACTGCTTGTGGGGCTTGCATCACCAAACGACCATAAGTAATTGGCAATAGAGGTGGAGCCATTGACAGAAGAAGTATTGGTAAAATACATTGTGTCGCCTAAGCAAATATTATTAAATGTAAAACCTGTCACAGGGTTATAATATAGTGAAACAGTTTTTGTAGCTGTATCTGAGCAACCCAAGCTGTTGTTTACCTGAAAAGTAACAGTATAGACTCCTACATTGGTGAACAAGTGAGAAGGATTGGGATTGGTATCTATGGGACTTCCATCTCCGAAGTTCCATGAATAGGTGCTGATAGTTCCGCTGCTTGTGCTTGAGCTGTCTGAGAAGACGATTGCACTTCCCTGACATCCTGATTCACCGCCAAATAAAGCAACAGGTTTAGGGTTTACCGTTACCTGTGCAATGGCTGTTCCATTACATGTTCCTGAAACACCTGTTACTGTATATGATGTTGATGTTAATGGTGAAGCACTTGCCGTATTTGTTCCTGTGGGTGTTGCGCCTGCAGACCAGCTATAGGTGGCTCCACCAGTTGCTGTTAATAGTGCAATTTCGCCTGTACAGATAGTTGGAGAATTAACGGTAATTGTTAATGCTGTTGAAACAGTTACTATTGCAATAGCACTATCAGAACAGCTTCCGCTGGTTGCTGTAACAGTGTATGAGGTGTTAGACGAAGGAGATACAACGATGGAGTCAGTTGTTTCGCTAGTAGACCATGAATAGGTTGTTCCACCGCTTGCAGTGAGTGTAACAGTTTGTCCGCTGCAAATGGTTGGTGAATTCACACTAATAAGAAGAGATTGAGTAGTATCAGTGATAACGGTTATTGTATCAGTATTGGTGCAACCATTTGCCGCATCAGTAGCCGTTACTGTATATGTGCCTGTGGCTGTTACTGTAGATGGATTGGGAGAATTTATTAAAGCCCCTCCATTCCAAACCATTGTATTGCCGGTACTGCTGCCGGTAAGTGTTACGGAGGTTACAGAACACGTTAAATTGCCACTGCTGCCTGCTGTAACTGTTGGTGGAGTGGTATTGGAAACAACTGTTACAGAGTCGCTGTTAACGCAACCATTTGCATCTGTTGCGGTTACTGTGTATGTTCCTGTTGTATTAATAGTAGCCGGATTGCTGGCATTAAACAACGAGCCTCCGTTCCAAACCATTGTACCACTGCTGGTAGCAGATAAGGCAACAGTGCTGTTAACGCAGGTAAAGCTATCGGTTGGCGCAATTGTGACTGTTGGTGGAGGTGCGGCTGTTGCATGTGTAACTGTGGTTATATTGTTCCAAAGTAGTGAAACATCAGAGGCTGTTGACACATTAGGACTAACTGAAATGTACTTAACACACCCAGGTTGTGTTTCACATTGTACAACATTATCGTCTCTGAAAAAATTAATTGGAGTGGCGCTTGTTGATGGGCAGTATAAATTTCCGGTATCGTTATAGGTGCCAAAAAGTGTACCATCTACATAAACAGAAATTATACCGGTGCCACCATCTCTCACAAATGTTATCAAATAATAAATATTCGTATTAAAATAGGGACATGTTCCAACATTTCCGTTAGGATATAGGTTAAGACAGTTTCCTGAAAAATAAATTCCGGCATCAGCTGTACCATTAGAAAAATCAATGATACGGGCAAACCCACCTAAAGAACTAAACCGGAAAAACACATTTATGGTATAGCTTGTTGTGATTAAGCCGGGATTGGGATATTGTAGTCCACCCCCGTCATTAAAGCAATACGAGTTAGAAGTAAGACAAGCCCCTGATGTTGTGCCTGAAGTTTGAGTGCTATATGAACCCGTTGTTGCTCCACATGCTAATAATTCGGTTAATGCCGGACCGCTGCCAAATTCGTTAAAATTATTGTTGAATATATATTCGTGGGTTTGCGAAGATAAAGTAAATGAGAATATTGCAAGTATGGGGATTATTAAGCAGCACCCCAACCGTTTGGTTTTGCCAATAATATTAGATGAAAAAAGAATAGGCTGTTTCATATTAAATCTGTCCGCTAAATTATAATAAAAAAACAGGTGTTATTACAATTTATACCCTAATAGATGCATAAAACTACCTTATAGTTGTAACAGGTCCCCGGTAAATGTGTTTTTTTGACTGAAAATCAATAATTTTTATGGAATATATATATACATCAGACTGTGCAGGTTGGTTTCCATTGTTTGCTTTACCATACCAGGGTTTATCTATACTGTTGGTTTTATATATTAAATTGCCCCATCTGTCAAATATATTCATTTCAAAATCAGTAATAAACATTCCCTTGGCAATAAATGTGTCATTTATGCCATCATCGTTCGGGGTAAATGCATTAGGGATATATACCAGGAATTCTGGTTCCACTATAATAGTCTGATAAGCCGTATCTAAACAGTTGTATTGAGTAGAAGCAATAAGCGTAATTATATAACTTCCAGTGTCTGCATATATATGAGGTGCCGGATTATAAATAGAGTCGGTTTGTAAATCTCCGAAGTTCCAGTTCCACGCATTTGCTCCGATGGTTGAATTGATAATGTTAATGAGCGGATATGTAGAGGTAGCAGTTTGAGGTGAAACGGTAAATTGTGCTATAGGCCCGGGAAAAACGGCAATGTAATTATTTTTTGTTAGTATAGAAACACATCCGCTGTCGGAAGCAACTGTAAGGGTAGGGGAGAAGAAGCGGGGTATAAGAATAGTATCATTATAATAACAGTGTAAAACGTCCTGTGAGCTGCTGTTTTGGGTATTATCTCCAAAATCCCATAGCCAGTTTGCAACAGCTCCTCCGGGAACAAAAGATGCATTTTGTAATGAAAGACATAATGGTTCACAACCAGCAGTATCGGTGGCAGTGAATGATCCGATTGGGTTAGGGTTAATCACAATAGTTTTAGAAATAGAATCCATGCAGCCAAAAACAGTTGTTACCATTAATTCAACATCATAGGAACCAGTAGCCGTATATGTATGAGAGGTGTTTTTATTTGTATCCAAAGGGCTTCCATCATTAAAGTTCCAGCTCCAGGACTCCAGGGTATCCGTTAAAGGCACTGTTGAAATGTCGGAGAATGGTGTTGATGTTCCTAAACAAACATTTAAAAAATTAAATATTACATCAGGAAGTGGATGCACTACAACATTATTGGAAACAGTATCTTTACAATCATGATTTGTATTTACAATCAAAGTGACCGGATAAAAGCCATAGGCGGAATATTGGTGATAGATATTTTGAGAACTATCCGGCAAACTGTTATCACCATAGTTCCATAACCAACCTGAAATAATATCGCCATTTATGGTTGAAGAATCCGTAAAGTTCATTGATTGGCCTAAACAAATATCGCTGTGGTTAAACAGAGCTACGGGTTTATTATAAACTAAAACAGGTTTTATTATGGTGTCGGCACAGCCCCAGCTATTATTTACAGTCAACGAAGCATTATAATTTCCTGCATTAATATAAAAATGTAATGGATTTTGAATAGTATCTGTTGATAAATCACCAAATATCCATTGCCAGGAGGCCAGGTTTCCTGATGCGGTTGAAGAACTGTCAGTAAATACTGTATTATAGCCATTACAAACAAAGGCAGCACTATAATTTGCAACAGGATTTGGGTAAACAATAGCTGTTTTGGTGAGAGAATCAATACAGCCGAATTTTGAAGTTACTGACAATTCAACATTATAAGTGCTTTCATTGGCATAAAGATGAGTACTGTTTTGATTATTGTTCTGTGGGCTTCCATCTCCAAAATCCCAAAGATAGGATTGAATTGTATCGGTTATCATTATTGTTGAAGAGTCATTAAATAAAGTAACCGTGCCGTCACAAACATTGGTTGTGCTGAACTGTACCAAAGGTAATGGATGAACAATTACATTTTTTATAATGGTATCAAAACAACCATTATTAGAGATAGGGACTAAAGAAACAGAATACGTTCCAGGATTGGAGTAAATATGACCGGGGTTTTGCACAGAACTTACCGGAGAGCCATCTCCAAAATCCCATAACCTGCTAACAATGGTTCCGGCAGAAATAACTGAAGCATCGGTAAAACCCATCGACTGATGTAAACATACAGGGATAGAATAAAAATCAGCAACAGGTAAACAATGAACAATAACCGGCTTTGTAATAGAATCTTTACATCCATTATTACTTGTTACAACTAAATTGCTGTTATATGTCCCACAGCTTGGGTAGATATGACTTGGGTTTTGAATCACAGAGGTATCGGTATCTCCAAACTCCCAGCGCCAGTTTGAGATATTTCCCTGTGTAGAGTCGTTAAAAATGGTAGACTGGTTTTTACAAACAGCGCTTGCACTATAATTTGCTGCCGGTAAGCAATAAACGGTAGTTGATTTAGTAATGCTATCCCTACACCCATTATCTGAGATAACTATCAGTTTTACATTAAAAGTATCACATACAGAATACTTATGTGTAGTATTTTGCAATGAATCACTGTTGTTATCATCAAAATTCCAGTTCCATTTATTTATAATCCCCCCTTTTGGTGTTGTTGATATATCATTAAACAGCATTGTATCTCCTAAACAAACAGCCGCTGCACTGAAATCTGCTAAAGGTTTTCCGAGAACATGTAATTCGGTATAAGAAGAATCTTTTGAATCACAACTTGTTGCTCCCGGTTTAACAGTTACTAAAGAAACTGTATAAGTTCCTGTATCAGCGTAAGTGTGTGTATCGTTTTGAAGAGAGGATGTTGTGCCATCTCCAAAATACCATTTCCATGAAACGGGAGTATATAGTGCGCTTCCTGTAAAAGTTACCGAATCGCCATGACATACATAAATCTCGCTAAGTGTCATTTTTTGTTGAAGATTTTTAACATTTGCACCAGCCAGATATCCGTATGCTTCCGGGCTTCCAAAGCCATAAGCAATGGCATTGAATCCACTATCGGCAACAAGTGTATGAACTCCCACTGTAACGGTGTTTTGGGAAAAGGAATAAGCGGGGTTAGATGGAACAGGATTAAACGTAACAGTAGCTCCATCCAGAAGAAAAGTGCCTATATCGGCACTTTTCATTACAATATTGATATACTCTCCTGTAATCGACTGATGAGAAGTTGAATAAAGCAAAACGTTATTAACGGTTTGTTCGATTGGATTTAATATAATCATAAATGGATCTCCGGTAACACCATCACAGGAACTGCTTTGTGCATATTGAGCGACAGCAATGGGTTTGTCTGCTGTGAAATAGCTTGCTGTGGTTAGTATGGTATCAAAGTATTGTGCCTGATTTAAAACAATAGAAGAACCATTAATTGTAATGGTTGTTGCATTAGAGTCGGCCATTACACGGAAAATATCACCACCAAAACGGCTTTTTAAAGGCGAAGTAATAAAATTTTTACCCCATGTGTTGGTGGGGTACATCTGTTCAAACAAATTATCTCCTGAACCGCCACCACCGCACCCGGGTGAATCCCAAGTGCTTCCGGAAAACACAGCTATTTTTTTACAATCACTACTGCCTGTGCTTATTGCGGTAATTTTGCTGCCAGTCAGATCTGTTGTTGATTTCACCTGATATACATCTCCTTGTTGTAAAGTCACAGTAAAAGGAGTGTTGGCCGGATTTCCTCCCAAGGTTGGTGCTGTGGGTATTATTTCTACTTCCGTGCTATCTTCAACTGCCACTATAAGAAACTCAGAATATTCACCTCCGTATTGTGTCATACACATTGCATAATATTCTTTACCCAAAACTTTTTTAGGAAAAATTAATGAAGCGTCTGCTCTGGCAGGTGCATATATTTGGGCATGAACGGCAATATCATTGTCGGCTACAATATGTATTCCCCTTTGCTCAAGACAATCCGAGCAACCAACATAACCTGTTGAAGAAGGTACTGTTACGGTAACCATGGAATTGCCCACAGCTGAAAAAGATGCAGACCAACCCTGAAGAGGAACAGAAACTGTTCCTGTGGTATTAACGGATGCAGAAATATATAATATAAAGGTGGAGCCATATCCATCAATATGCCCCATGTGCCCTACCCAAAAATCAGTTCCTCGATTAGAAAAATCCTGTGAAGAAATTCTGGGGGAGCAAAGGAGAACTATTAGACAAAGGAAGTAACCTGAAAATGTTTTTCTTATTGACCTCATGGCATGCTCTTTTGGTCTAATAATTTACCTCACCAATGTCACAATTCCTTTGTAATTATATTTTTTCAATTTAAAATCAATAATTTTAATTGAGTAGATATAAACATCGGGTTGTGCAAGTTCATTCCCATAATTAGCTTTACCATTCCATGGTTTATTCATATCATCTGTTCTGTAGATAAGGTTTCCCCAGCGATCGAAAATAGACATTTCAAAAGCGTTGATAAAAATACCTCGGCCAATAAATGTATCATTTACACCATCGTCATTAGGTGAAAAAGCTGTAGGAATAAAGAAAGTAAAATCCGGTTCAATAATAACGGTTTGAAAAGCTGTATCAATGCAGTTGTATTGTGTAGTGGTAATTAAGCTGATGGTATAAGCGCCAGTATCAGAATAGGTATGTGGTATTGGAACGGAGGCACTATCAATACCAGTGGTGAGCGGAGCCGAACCATCTCCGAAATTCCAGAACCAGGAATTGGCACCTGTAGAAAGGTCAGTAATAGCAACCACCGGATTAATAATGGAAGCAGAAGTTGGTATTACACTAAAACCGGCATCGGGCTTAGGAAATACAGTAATATGATTTGTTTTAGTGAGTGAAGTAACACAACCGCTATCAGAAGTAACGGTTAATGAAATAGTATAGAACTTAGGATTAAATACAGAATCATTAAAAAAACAATGATTAATAAGCGTATTGTTAGCAGCAGTATTGCCATCTCCAAAATTCCAAATCCAACTGTTGTTGTTTCCTGTTGCAATAGTAGAAGAGTTGGAAAAATCAATACACAGCGGCTCACAACCAATGGTATCGCTGGTAGTAAAGCTGACCAAAGGATTGGGATTAATAACAATAGTTTTAGTAGTGGGATCAGCACAGCCAAAGCTGGAAAGCACATTTAACTGAACAGAATCAGTTCCGATAGCAGCATATAAATGAGCTGTATTTTGAGTATTAGAAACAGGTGAATTATCGCCAAAATCCCAGTTCCATATAACAACGCTGTCATAAGTGGGATTAGTTAGTACAGTAGATAAATCAGTAAACACAGCCGTATCGCCAAAGCAAACGTTGTAAGTAGAAAAAAGAGCATCGGGCAAAGGATGAACAACAACGGTATTGGTAGCTGTATCCTTACAATTGTGATTAGTTTGAGCAAAAAAAGTAACCGTATAAGCTCCGAAATCATCGTAAGTATGAACAGGGTTTTGTAGAGTATCCAAAGAAGAATTATCGTCAAAATTCCAGATCCACGCACTCATGAAAGAAGTACCAGTAACGGAAGAAGAATCAAAAAAGCTCATGTTTTGTCCCAGGCACACCTCAGCAGCAGTGAAATCAGCAACAGGCATAGGGAAAACAGTAAGGGTATCCATAGCTGTATCAGCACAAGCTAAGTTAGAAGAACGCGTGATAAGAGTAATGGTATAAGTACCCGTATCAGCATACAGATGCAGTGGATTTAAATCTGTAGTATTCAAAGGCGTTACATCTCCAAAATTCCATGTCCATGAGGCAATGGTACCCATAGAGGGATTATTAGAAGTATTGTTAAATAAAGCAGAATCAACCAGACAACAATTAGCAACATTAAAATCCGCTACAGGCGGGTCAAACACATTCACATTCCTGTTAACAGCATTCACACAATTTTGGTTAGTAGTAACTAACAATGTTACTCCATAATTAGCAGGGAGATTAAAAAAATGAGCAGGATTTTGTACCCCACCAGTAGGGCTGCCATCGCCAAAGACCCATAACCAGGAAGCAATAACAGCCGAAGTATCAACATAGGAAGAATCGTTAAAAAACACAGAATCATTTAAACAAACATCCAGAACCGTAAAATTAGCAATGGGGTTGAAGTAGACAACTATGGGTTTAGTGACTGTATCGGCACAGGTAAAGTTATTCTGAATAATGAGTGTAGTAGAAAAATTACCAGCATTTGGGTAGAGATGAGAAGGATTTTGAGTAGCATCTGCAGGCGAACCATCCCCAAAATTCCAGTTCCAGGAACTAATGGTGCTGCCGGAAGCAGTAGTGGAGCTGTCTGAAAAAGGAACCGCAGTGCCATCACATTTGTTTATATCTGTAAAATCAGCCACAGGCTTGGGATATATGATAATAGGATGTGTAACAGAATCAGCACATCCGAATGTAGAGGAAACAAGAAGTTGCACATTATAAGTTGCAGCGGCCGTATAGAGATGACCACCTGTAACCTGCTGCTGAAAGAGTAAAGGAGTGCTGTCTCCGAAATTCCATGTCCATGATTGAATAGTATCAGTATTAGTGATGGATGAACTTTCGTTAAACGAAGCATAATACCCATAACACACGTTAGCGGTGGAGAATTGAGGTACCGGCAGTGGATGTACTACTATATTTTTAGAGATGGTGTCTTTACATCCGTTATTGGTAGTAACAATTAAGGTAACGGTGTACGTGTCGGGACTTGAATATAAATGGCTTGGATTCTGATTAGTATTTGCGGGGCTTCCATCTCCGAAATCCCAGGAATAAGCGGATAGCGTTGCTCCCGAATTAGGCACCGATGTATTTGTAAAAGGCATACTGTCTCCAATGCAAACATCGAGGTTGCTGAAGCCGGCAGTTGGAAGGCCATATACATGAACCGGATTGGCAGCAGTATCAAGACAACCATAACTACTTTGTATAACCAGAGTAACATTGTAACTGCCCGAATCAGGGTAAATGTGTGTTGGATTGGAAGCGATGGTTACAGGGCTTCCATCTCCAAAATCCCAACCGGATAACACAATAGTTCCTGGTGTGGTGGATGTGTTGGTAAATTGGGTAGCATTATTTTTACAAACGGTTGTATTTGTAAACGAAGCCACAGGAGGGGCAATAACATGGATGTATATGGTATTTGTATCAGTAGTGTTGCCACATTTTGCGATAAGCTGTATCTGTTGTAATCCGACAGTGTTAAATACAAAAGGAAGCGTGTCTTTATCGGCAGTAATAAGGGTGTTGTTTATATACCAGTCTTCAAAACATCTTTTTCCAACGGAGGTAGTATTATAGAACCATACGGTATCATTAACACAAACATTGGTATCGCTGGGAACAAATGTGGGCACGGTAGTGCAATGCTGACACAGATAAATATCTGTAGGGGAAAAGATGTTTGTGGTAATAGAAGGAGTGGCAATTGTTGCGGTCGGTATAGTTTCACTGCCTCCTGAGCCAACTGTTGGTGTTATGTTCTGAACAATAGTAGCAGCATTTGTCTCATTACAGCCAGCCTCTCCGAGGCTGTCGGTTTTCATAAACAGCGGATCATAATAGTTGGCTCCGAAACTTGCGGTTACAATAGACAGAGCATAACCACCATCAGGAGCTTCTCTGGCCATAGCTCCTTTATCATAAGCTGGGCCACCATAAGCCTTAGACCATTCAAGATTACCTAAGCTATCGGTCTTAATCAAATAGGCATCCAGGTCACCTGCTCCAAAACTTGTAGTATAGCCAAACACAGAAAAACCATGATCTCTTGTTTCTAAAGCAAAACGAGGTTGTTCATCTGCTGCCCCTCCATAGGTTTTTGCCCACACTACAGCACCACTATTATCTGTTTTTATAAGTAATACATCATTGCTTCCGGAACCAAAGCTGGTTGTATTTGCGCAAACCATAAAGCCACCGTCTGCCGTAGTTTTTCCGGAAATTCCCCATTGGCTGCTTCCTTCGCCACTTGCACCACCATATGTTTTAGCCCACTGTATACTTCCTGATGAGTCTAATTTTAAAACATATATATCATAGCTTCCTGCCCCAAAACTTGTAGTGTAGCCAACAACTTTGTAACCACCATCACTTGTCTGTTCAACATAATCGCCCCAGTCAGATCCGGCTCCTCCGTACACTTTCATCCATTGTGTATTACCGTTTGCGTCTGTTTTTATTAGTGCAACATCTTCGGCACCAAAGCCTAATCCGCTCATAAAACCAGAGATAACATAGCCACTATCGCTTGTTTGCTGGACATAAAGACCATAATCAGCAGCTCCGCCACCATAAACTTTTGACCATTGCAGATTACCTGATGCATCAAGTTTTAACAGGGTTATGTCATAATCACCTGCTCCAAGAAAAGCAAGACCGGTAACAATATACCCCCCGTCAGTTGTTTGCTGAATAGCTTTTCCTCCATCTTCCCCTGTGCCTCCATAAGTTTTAAACCATTCAGGATTACCACAGCCATCTACCTTATAAACATATATATCACAACTTCCGGCACCCGAAGATCCATGTTGCCCTGTGCCAACAAAACCACCATCATTTGTTTCTGCTAAAGACAGCCCCCCATTCATTCCGGCAGCCTGGAAAGTGCGCATAAAAGTATTGGTAGTTTGTGAGAAACAGGAAAATGAGATTCTGAAAGCCCAAACAAAGGTGAGAAAAGAGAAGGTAAAAATGTATCTGGTAGTCGTACTCATTTATGTTTGACTTTTATGAAAAACATCCTTCCTTTTTGCCGAAAACCAGACAATACAAATAGTTTTCGAAAAATAAAGATAAACAATTTATTAAAAAGGTTGCGTAAAGTCTGACGAAAAAGTGTTTTATAGGGATAAGTATCGGCTTAAAATGGTTTAATTTATTTGTTTTTTTTATACAGCGGAACAGTAGAACAGGGTTCGCCATACATAATGCTTTTTACGACAGGACTCAGGAGGCGGGTTATTTCAACATAGGCTGCTGTTGGAACCGGGAGTCGGTTACATCCTTTTATGACAACACGAGCATTTTTATAATCATTTATATTTAGCTTTTTAATCAGGTCGTGGTATAGTATGGTTTCAAGCGTTTCCATGTTTCCGAATACTATTTCTTTTGCATAAGGTTGCAGATGGATTGTAAGAAGCATGTATGCCCAGGTTGGAACAATGGCATCTGTGGTGCAGGTGATTGCAACAAATTTGTTGGCGTATTTGTTCCAATCTTCATTTTTTACATATTCGCGGAAGTCTTTTTCACGCAAAACAAGTCCCTGGAAAAGCTGATTTTTAATATCTAATAAAATGCGTTCTTCCTTAGGGTAAAGTTCTTCCAGGTTTATTGTGATTATACCGCTTTGAGCGACCTTATTTATAGGCCCCACAATATCTCCCCCTCCCTCCTTTGTCGGGATAAACTCTGGGGAGGGGGTGGGAGTATTATTTTTTATCATTTCTTATCTCTTAAAAAATTGAAAAAGGGTTTACATAAAACCAAGTTCTAACTGAGCTACTTCGCTCATCATTTCTTTTTCCCAGGGTGGCTCAAAAGTGATTTCGACTTTGGCTGATTTTATTCCTTCTACTTCTCGGAGTTTTTGCTCTACTTCAGGTGGAAGTATTTCTGCAACGGGGCAGGATGGAGAGGTTAAAGTCATTTTTACTGCCAGGTTATTTTCTTCATCAATAGTGATTTCATAAATTAAGCCTAATTCCCAGATATCGATAGGGATTTCCGGGTCGTAACAGGTTTTTATTGTATCAATCACTCTTTGTGCAAGAGCAGTATCGTGTGTGTTGATTATTGCAGGCATTTTTTAAAGTGATAAAGTTTTAAAGTTATACTTCGGCTGAATGAGTTTACAAAAAAACATCAAACCCATTCGCTCAGTATAAAAGTCAAAAATTTAAATTAACAACATTTCTTTTGACTCACTCCCTTTTGACTTTGTAAGCGAGCGCATCCATTTTCATTTGTTTTATCATACTTACCAATCCATTACTTCTGGTTGGAGACAAATGTTGTTTCAGGCCTATTTTATCTATAAAATCAAGTTTTGCATTTATAATTTCGTCAGGTGTATGGTTGGAAAGCACACGAACCATAAGAGCAACCATACCTTTTGTAATAATGGCATCACTATCAGCAGTATAGATTACTTTGCCATCTTTTAGCTCTGAGTGTAGCCAAACCTGTGCCTGGCAACCTTTTATGAGTTTGTCATCGGTTTTGTATTTTGTGTCAATAATTGGCAGTGACTTTCCCAATTCAATCAGATGCTCATATTTCTGCATCCAATCGTCAAATAATTCAAATTCATCAATTATCTCCTGTTCTGTTTCTTCTATTGTCATAGCCACCCTCCCGTACCCCCTTCCCCACTGGCGAGGGTGTTATAAATTTTTATTTTTATTTTAGCATTATTATAGCTTTTTCAAGCCCCTTAATAAATACATTTATTTCTTCGAAGGTATTATAAAATGCAAATGATACCCGCACTGTGCCAGGAACACGGTAGTAAGCAACTAATGGCTGAGTACAGTGGTGACCGGTACGTACAGCGATACCCATCTGGTCAAGTATAGTTCCTATGTCAAAAGGATGTATACCTTCAACTATGAAAGAAAGAACTCCGGCTTTTTCTTTAGCCGTACCCAGAATTTTTACACCCTGTAGTTTTTGCAGTTTTTCAGTTGCATATACCAACAGCTCATGTTCGTATGTTGTAATAGCATCTAATCCAATTTCATTAATATAATCAATAGCGGTAGCAAGTCCTAATGTTCCGGCAATATCAGGTGTTCCTGCTTCGAATTTCAAAGGTATATCTGCGTATTCTGTTTTTTCAAAGCTCACAGTTTTAATTGTTCCTCCGCCTACCTGGTAAGGTGGTATTTGATTGAGCCATTTTTCTTTTCCATAAAGTACTCCAATACCTGTTGGCCCAAAAACTTTATGGCCGCTAAAGCAGTAAAAGTCACAATCGAGTTCCTGAACATCAACTTTTAGATGAGGGACAGCCTGTGCACCATCTACCAGCACAGGAATATTTCTGGCATGCGCTGCTGAAATGATTTCTTTTATTGGATTTATTGTTCCCAGCGTATTTGAAACATGGGCAATAGCAATAATTTTTGTTTTTTCATTAAGTAATTTATTATACTCATCCAATACCAGTTCTCCTGCATCATTGATGGGAATTACTTTTAAAACAGCCTCCTTTTCTTCGCACACCTGTTGCCAGGGCAGAATGTTGGAATGATGTTCCATGACAGAAACAATAATTTCATCGCCTTTAGAAATGAATCTTTTGCTGAACGAAGAAGCGACCAGGTTGATAGCATCAGTAGTTCCCTTTGTGAAAATAATTTCACAGGGATTTGCTGCATTCAAATGCTTTTGGATAGCTGCACGTGCATTTTCATAGCCAATGGTAATATCCCGGCTTAGCGTATGCACACCGCGGTGTATGTTGGCATTTTCATAGCTGTAATAATGGTCAATCCTGTCAATTACCTGCTGTGGTTTTTGTGCAGTAGCCCCATTATCAAAATAAATCAGGGGTTTGCCATTAACTTTGCGTGAAAGTATAGGAAAATCGGCACGGATTTTTTCGATATTGATAGTGGTTTTATCTATGGCTTTTAAAGCGGTCATTTTGAATATCACAAAGTTAAGAATAATTCTAAATAAGGCTATGGATAATGAATAAAAAACGATGTTGCGGATAACAAATCATTACGGATTTGCGAAACAGCGTATGGCTATGGATAACAAATTGTTGCGAATCTGAAAACTGCGGATCGGCAGAGGCTGTATTATTTCTTATTTTTGGGATTATGAAAACGCCTGTTTATTTGGATTATAATGCCACTACTCCTGTTGATAAAAGGGTGTTGGAGGCGATGTTGCCTTATTTCACTAATAAATTTGGCAATGCATCCAGCAGGACACATGCTTTTGGGTGGGTTGCGGAAGATGCTGTAAAAATTGCCAGGGAACAGGTTGCTCAGCTAATCAATTGTACATCCCAGGAAATAGTATTTACTTCGGGAGCAACGGAAGCAATTAATCTTGCTATTAAGGGCGTTTGGGAAAATTACCAGTTTAAGGGGAAACATATTATTACGGTTAAAACAGAACATAAAGCAGTATTAGATACCTGTAAGGCGTTAGAAAAAAGAGGAGCAGAAGTTACTTATCTGTCTGTAAACAGAGAGGGATTGATTGATATTGAAGATCTAAAGAGTGCGTTAAAATCCCGTACTATTTTGGTAGCTGTAATGTATGTTAATAATGAAACGGGTGTAATACAGCCCATCCGGCAAATTGCAGATATAGTGCATACCAATAATAGCATATTTATGTGTGATGCCACTCAGGCGATTGGAAAAATTAACTGTGATGTGGAAAAGGAGCACATAGACTTGTTATGTATAAGTGCACATAAGTTCTATGGGCCCAAGGGTGTTGGAGCACTTTATATAAGAAGGAAAAGCCCTCGTGTTACTCTTGTTGCACAGATGGATGGGGGAGGGCATGAGCGGGGTTTACGTTCGGGGACGTTGAATGTTCCGGGAATTGTAGGGCTTGGTGAGGCTTGCGGGATAGCACAACGGGAAATGTATGATGATGCCAAAAGGATTTTAAATCTTAGAACACGGTTAGAGCAATCGTTGTGCGATTTTTTGGATGTATTTATCAACGGAAATATTCAAAACCGATTATTTAATGTAAGTAATCTTACCTTTAAAGGGATACGATCCGAGACTCTGATAAATAAACTTCCGACCATAGCTGTTGCCATGGGTTCTGCTTGCACTTCTGCTATTGCAGAGCCTTCGCATGTATTAAAGGCAATGGGGGTGAGTGATGAAGATTCGTATAGTACAATACGGTTTAGTCTTGGAAAATATACTACTGAGGATGAGATTGATGAAGTGATTGAAAGGGTAAGTAATGTTGTTAATGGCTTACGCTGTAAGTAATTTTTTTTCATCGAACTCATAATCCCTTGTAAAAATAACAGCATAGTAGGGTGGGGAAGGGGTATATGCAAATTTTTCCTTATTTGACATTTTGAGGTAGAAGTTTAGCCAAAATAAATAAAAAAACACTCCTTCATATTTTCAAAAGAGTGTTTTTTTAGAAAAAAGGGGAGACTAATAATTTCCTTTGGCTTTAACGCCCAATTCTATTTTCTTTAATGCAGTGATATAGGCGCCAATACGTAATGATGTTTTGTATTGCTGTCCATTGCTCCAAACGTGTTCAAATGCTTCACGCATGGAGTTGTCATGTCTTGTATTTACTTCCTCTTCTGTCCAGTAATGTCCGTAATTGTTTTGCACCCATTCAAAATAAGAAACAGTAACACCGCCACTGTTGGCTAAAATATCAGGTACAACAATAATTCCTTTTTCCTGCAAAACATGATCTGCTTCTGCAACAGTAGGTCCATTTGCGCCTTCAACAATCAGTTTTGCCCTGATGTTTACAGCAACTTCTTCTGTAATTACATTTTGTAAAGCAGCAGGAACCAATATATCCACATTAGCAGTTAACAATTCTGTATTTTTTATTTCCACACCGCCAGAAAATCCTTTTAAAATACCATTATTTTCTTTTGTAAACCGGATAGCTGCATGTATATCAATACCTTTTTCATTCCATAAGGTTGTTGTATGGTCTCCAATCGCGCATATTTTAATACCTTGTTCATGTATCAGGCGGGCAGCATTTAGTCCAACGTTACCAAAGCCTTGAACTGCGGCAGTAGCTTTTTTAGGGTCTAAATTCATTTTTGCCAGGGCGGCCAGTGTTGCAACCATTACACCACGTCCGGTAGCGGTTTCTCGTCCTGCAGAGCCTCCCAGACCAACAGGTTTACCAGTAACCACACCAGGAAAGTTGCCACGGTATACTTTATTATATGCATCCACTATCCAGGCCATTTCACGAGCGCTGGTACCCATATCGGGAGCAGGAATGTCTTTATCCGGGCCAAAAACGTCAGACAATGCAACGGTATATGTTTTTGTTAAACGCTCCAGTTCTCCCACGCTCATTTTACGGGGGTCGCATTTAATACCTCCTTTACCACCGCCATAAGGTAAATTAGCAACGGCACATTTAAAAGTCATCCATGCAGAAAGGGCTTTTACTTCATCATCACACACATCCATTCCATAACGAATACCCCCTTTTGAAGGGCCTAAAATAGTTGAGTGAATGGTGCGGAAACCTTCAAAAACCTGAACTTTGCCATTATCCATCATTACGGGTAAGCTTACTTTTACCTGTTTTTGAGGGTTTTTTAAAACAGTAGCAACATCCTCTGATAAACCATAAATTTTTGCAGCGATATCAAGTCTGGCTAAAACGGCATCAAACATACTGCTTTCGTGCTGTTGTGTTGCTGGAGTATTTGTTTTTGTTGTCATATGTATTAATTTGAATTCCTCAATCGTAGAAAGAAAGAATATATTAAGGTGTGCAAAATTAAGAAAATATTAAAACTAAAGAAAGACAAAAGGCAAATAACCGTTTTATTCTTATTTTTAATCAGGTTGTTTGATTTGCGCTGAGTAAAAATAAATAGGATATAATTTTCTAATAATAAGCGATTTACAAAATAATTTTACATTTTAAAATTTAAACAAAAACTTCCTGGGATTTATGTTATGCTAAAATAGCAGGGTTATTTATTACTACATACATTTTTTATAATTTCAACAAAGGAATCATTAAAAGTTTAAATCAGGATTTTTAATTTAACTTTGAACAGGGGATAATTTCCAATGGCTAAAAAGTATTCAATCAAATATATAGTAAACACCTTTATTTTTATTCTGTTTATTAGTGCTTCACTAATAGCCCAACCACTGAGTACCGACCAGATAGACACTCTTGTTGAAAGAACATTAACCACCTTTGATGTGCCTGGTATTGCAGTGGCTGTGATAAAAGACGGTAATATAATTATCTCAAAAGGTTATGGTGTTAGATCATTGAAGTCAAAAGAAAAAGTAGATGCAAGAACGTTATTTGGTATTGCATCTAATACCAAAGCCTTCACAGCCACAGCTCTTGGAATATTGGTTGATGAAAGAAAAATAAAATGGGATGATAAGGTAAGAGATTTTATTCCTGAGTTTAAATTGTATAACCCTTATGTTACAGAAGAGTTTACAATCAGAGACCTGCTGACACACCGGAGCGGCCTGGGGCTTGGTGCCGGAGATCTGATGATTTTTCCGGACTCCAATAATTTTACAAGAAAGGATATCATTCATAATTTGCGCTATTTAAAGCCCGTTTCGGGCTTTCGTACAAAATATGATTATGATAATCTGTTATACATTGTTGCCGGTGAAGTAATAGCAAAAGTTTCAGGAATGAGCTGGGAAGATTTTATAGAAACCCGAATCATGCAACCCTTATATATGTTGGAAAGTGCCGCTTCTTATTCCAGGTTAAAAGACAAATCAAATGTTATTGATGCACATGCTCCTGTCAATGGAAAGGTGCAGGCTATCCGCAGGGATTTTATGGAAACAATGGGTCCTGCCGGAGGCATCTACAGCAATCTTACAGATATGTGCCAATGGGTAAGCGTACAATTAAACAGAGGCTCTTATGGTCTTAATATGGATAAAATGCTTTTTTCACAAGGGATACAGGATGAGCTGTGGGCCCCCCAAACTATCATTCCTTTTAAGAGTTCATCTACATATAATACACATTTTGTAAGTTATGGATTAGGCTGGGTTTTAAATGATGTTAAAGGATATAAACAAGTATCACACACTGGTGGCCTTGCGGGCATTGTTACACAGGTAACGCTTATTCCCGAAATCCGGCTCGGTATTATTGTGCTCACGAACCAACAATCCGGTGCAGCATTCACCGCAATTACCAATACTATAAAAGATGCTTATTTAGGAATAAAAGGAATAGACAGAGTAAAAGAAATGCGCGACCGCGAGCTGCAAAATCAAAAGGAAGCAAAAAAAATAACAGATGAAATCTGGAAAGAAGTTGATGTGCAACAAAAAAATGTTGTTAAACCCGATTTTAGCATATATACCGGAATTTATACCGACAATTGGCTGGGTGATATAACTATAGCTGTAAAAAAAGAAAAGTTATGGTTTTCTTCAGAACGCTCGCCACGTCTTATCGGTGAAATGTTATACTACAAGGGCAATACTTTTATTGTGAAATGGAACGACAGAAGTATGGATGCTGATGCATTTGTTCAGTTTACTCTTGACAATAAAGGTAAAGCGTCAGCGATAAAAATGAACGCAATATCTCCTTTAACAGATTTTAGTTATGATTTTCAGGATTTAGATTTTTACCGGAAATAGATTATTACGCTACCCCTGTTTTCCTCACGCCCTGTGCTTTTACCTTCGCACTTGCTGTTTTTACGGCTTTAGGTTTGGATTCTTTTGATTTGGGTTTAGCAGTTGTTTTTGTTTCACCTGTAGCTTTTAACTTTGTTTTTTCTTCCTTTGGTTTTTTCTCTTCTTCCCCTTCTTTCTTTTCTTCTTTTTTCTCTAATAAACCTTCTTTGTGAAGAACCGTATACCAGCTCATAACTTTTTTAATATCAGATGCATATACTCTGTCTTCATCATATTCGGCAAAAGCAGCTTTAAAATAGTTCTTTAATTCAGAATCTGGCGATTTAGAATCAATACCGGTTGTTCCACCATTTTCTTTATCGTATATTTTTTGAAATACTTCTTTCAAGGGTACTTCATCTGCTGATGAATAAATCCTTACATCCTCCAAAGCACTTACTTTATGAGTTGCGTAAACAGGTATACGTTTTTTATCAGCCAAAGACTCTACAATGAGTCCGTTTTTTGTTTGAGCTATTACTTTATAAAGCCCGCTCATTCCTGCAATTGAAATAATTCCGGTTAAATCCATAATCAGATAATCAGTTTAATTTGTACAAATATATAAAAACAATTTCTGTTATTTTATGACTATTAACTTCTGTGTTAACTTTTTATTTCCGGCTGTCAGCTGACAATAATACAATCCACCTGCAAGTGATGATGTATCAAAAACAAACTGATGCCTGCCTGCTGATAATTTTTCATTTTTAATAGCCATAATTTCTTTGCCCATCATATCCACTATTTTCAGATTAGCTACTGTTTCATCCGTAACATATACAACAATTACAGATTCATTTAACACCGGGTTTGGGTAAAGAATCATGCCATTTGCATTATCTGCAGTTCCATATTGCGTTACTGTGCTTAAATTTAGTCCATCGTATTTAGCCTGTGCATTTATTGCACTTGTTTGTATATCGGTTAAATTATCTCCTGCAATCAATGCAAATGCCACTCTGACAGAATCTCCTGCGGCAATAGTATATGGTCCTGTACTCACTACATCAATTATATCAACACCGCTGCCTGATATGCCTGCATTGGCACGATTTGTAGAAAGTGTGGTATATTTTTCTGTTGCATCGAATCCACTATTAAACAAATCTACACCTCCGGCACCACCAGATATATTGTCGATTGCATAATGCACCACAGGGGCTGAATTAGTAAGCAATTTAACACCGGCATACGTTCCGTTTGTTCCCGTGTAATAGGCATATCCCATTTTATTTGCAGCGTCAAAAGAAGCCCTGTTAGAAGCAAATGTGGCTACATCTATATCCCAGTCTGAAAAAATACCGGCATACAAATTATTTAAGGGACTGCCACCTGTATTAGAAATAACATATTGCACAATCACATATTTTCTGTCACCCGCAGTACTCCATGCAAATGCTTTATGATGAACTGTGATTGGTAAAGGAGCCACAGCAAGGTTATCTTTAAATGTTCCATCTACATCAAAATCAGAAAATACAGAAGGATTGATATTCCGCGCAGCCACTATGGACTGAAAATCTGCTTCCGGAACCGTAACGCCTCTTATGGCATCAGACACCTGGCTGGCATTGATTCCTACCATTAACCCCGCTTCATATAAAATAGTACCATTATTCATATAGTTAAATCCTAAGCCTCCGCTCTGACTTTCCTGGCTATAGCCGATACGTCCGGCACTGCTTATTGTTGTAGCCACATCGTTAATGGTTATATTGATGTAATCAACATTTACAATAACTGTAAAAAATTCATAAGCGGTGTAAGATGTCGCAGGATCAGAATAGGTTAACTTAAACAATACCGACTGGTTTTGCGGAGTGCCGGAAAGTATTTTAACAGTGAATGGGTCACTAGTATTATTGGCTGTTCCCAAAGTTGCAATAGCTCCTAAAGTAGTGGTATTATCAAGAATCTGCACATAAGCCGAAGTAGAAGACAGGGTTGCAGTTAAATTTGTTGTTGGCCCCAGATAATTGGTATGGCTGCCCGCTATACGAAGTGTATCATTTATTACGAAGGTATTATCATTATTATCAGTAATTGTACGTTGAGTTGTAACAACAGAGGGCGATAAAGCCTGTGTGAGTGCGTTGTATAAATTGATACGTCCATTACCCAATTTGTTGGCATAAATAGGACTCATCAGATTATAAATATTGTCACAGGTAGTTTTCAGCCGCTCTCCAACCTGTAAAGCCGTATAAGAAGGATAAAAAGATTTAATAATAGCAGCAGCTCCTGCAGCACAGGGTGAAGCCATAGAAGTACCCGTTTGCGATGAATACGAATTGGTAGGATAAGTGGAATAAATGCTTTCTCCTGGAGCACACACATCAACAGTATAATTATAATTGGAACTGGATGAACGTCTGTCGTCACTTTTGGTATTGGCAACGCTTATAACATAATTAAAAGCCGCAGGATAAAAAGGCTCGTCCGTTCCATTGTTCCCTGCTGCTGCAACAACAAGTGCATCCATATTAATAGTCGCATAATCTACAACATCCTGTCCTAACTGGCTTGATGTTTCACTGCCCCAGGAGCAGTTGATAACGGCACATCCATGATCGGCTGCATAGGTAATACCTTCATAAGATTGCGTAAGAGCACCGGTAGCATCTGCAATTTTAACAGGTAAAAATTTGCATTTAAAACCAATGCCTGCTACTCCTGTAGCATTATCAACAGAAGCGGCTGCAATACCTGAAACATGCACTCCATGAGAATTTCCACCATAGGTGGGGTTGTTATCATTTTCTCCTAAATCCCAGCCCGAAAAATTGTCAATATAACCATCCCCGTCATTATCGCCTCCGCCAACAGGGTCGGCATAGTTATGTTTAATATTGTTTTTTAAGTCAGGGTGATTGGGTTCAACACCTGTATCCGTAATGCCAATCACAATATTGGTATCACCACGGGCTGTTGTTGTATTTACACCCCAGGCTGCTTCTGCCTGAATATTAGTAATAGCATACTGGTTGAGTAAATCCGGATCATTTGGTGTATAGCACAAATGAGGAATATAATGCGGTTCGGCATATTGAAATAAATGCAATGCCAGGCATTTGTTTATAACCTTTTCTAAGGAAGCGTCTGCTGTATAGTGGAATTCATAAATCAACGTCAAATCCGCCAGCTTTTCCCCTCTTTCATTTATAAGTCGCTCCGGAGCTTTTGCATGGGGGAATTTTATTTTCAGACCCTGACCAGCAACGTTGGTATACAATTGCTTAAAAAGTGGATGCTCAATCCCTGTTGATGTGCAAACAGACCGAAACTCCGGCTTTACTTTTAATACTACCGTTTTTTCTAAATAATCACCGGTTTTGGCTGTAGCGGGCAGCTTAAATAAGCCTTGCGACAATTTAACATTTCCGTCAATAGCCTGAGAAAACAAGCCTGAGGTAAAAAAACAAGCCAATATAATTATTGACAGATGTGTGGATTGTCGCATTTATAAACTGTTTAGGGAGTTAAACCATAGAGCCAATGTAAGGATTCTTTCTTAAAAAGTCAATTTTGAATATCAACCCTACTTATAGAAATTCGAATCTATTCGATTCCCTTTTATCTGATTTTTAAGGTACATGATAAAAATTTTAACCCCCCACTCATATTTTCATTTTGAAAATCAAAGACTTGCAAAATATTTAGTACCATGTATTGCAAGGTACTATTTTTGTACATATATTTGCATCGTCAAATTAAATGAACAACATATACCCCTGATAAAATGAACATTGAAAACACAAAAGCACAGATGAAAAAGGGTATCCTGGAGTTTTGTATCCTGTCGATTCTTTCACATGAAGATCATTATCCTTCCGAAATAATCAGTAAAATGAAAGATGCAAAACTATTAGTGGTAGAAGGCACCCTTTATCCTTTACTAATGCGGTTAAAAAATGACGGACTGTTGAGTTACCGGTGGGAAGAATCAACCTCCGGCCCGCCACGCAAATACTATAAACTAACTCCGCCCGGTGAGCAGTTTTTAAAAGAACTGGAAACTACCTGGACAGAACTGGTAGATGCAGTAAACAGAACAACACAGAAAAAGCTTAGTTAACTATTAAACCTGAAACTTTAAACCCATAGAACCCATGAAACGCACCATAACCATGAACCTGAGCGGTATAGTTTTTCACATCGAAGAAGATGCTTATGAAAAATTAAACCAATACCTGCAAACCATTAAAAGCTATTTTAAAGATGCTGAAGGCTGCGATGAAATTATGAATGACATAGAATCACGTATTGCCGAGATGCTACAGGGAAAAGTAAGTAATACCAAACAAGCTGTAATAATGGCTGATGTACAAAACGTAATTTCCGTAATGGGCAGCCCTGAAGAGTTTGCTGGCGACAATGCAAGTGGAAAAGATAGTGCTGAAAAGCAGAGGAACAACAACTCTTCATCCTATGCGCATACGGGAAGAAGACGCATTTTCCGCGACCCCGATAATAGAATAATTGGTGGGGTATGTTCCTGTATTGCTAATTATTTTGATTTTGATCCAATATGGTTGCGTGCAGCCTTTGCTATCAGCTTTTTTGCTTTTGGTACAGGTTTTTTATTGTACTTTGTATTGCTTATCATTATCCCTAAAGCCACAACTACTGCCGAAAAGCTGGAGATGCGAGGAGAAAAAGTAGATGTCAATAACATTGGAAAGGCAGTGAATGAGGAGTTCCAGGAATTCAAAAAAAAAATGAATGACCTTGGAAAAGAAATGCAATCCCCCGAAAATAAGGAACGGATAAGATCTACAGCACAAAAAACAGGTGATTTTATTAAAGAGCTATTATACCGTTTTTTTAAAATTGTTGGTAAGGCAGCAGCATTCATTCTTATATTTTTGGGTATTGTATTAACAGTTGCTTTATTAGCTACACTGTTTGGTCGTGGAACTATTTCTGTTTTTGATACTCCGGGCAATAACATCCGTTTTTCCCTGTATGAACTCAGTGCTGCAATTCTACCGGCTGATTTGCCTGTTCAATTATTGGTAACAGGACTGATTTTATTCATCGGTATCCCCTTGTTATCTATGATTTATGGTGGAATCCGGTTTTTGTTCGGAATAAAACAAAAAAACAGGATTGTAAAATATAGTGCAAACCTGTTGTGGCTGCTTGGATTAGGTATACTTGTATATGTGGGTATTCAATTGGGCTCCGATTTTTCTGAACAGGCAAGCAACAGACAAACAATTTCTGTTATACAACCTAAAGGAAACACGCTTTATCTTGATTTGAACGTAGCTCCTAAAAACGATGAAGAAGTAAGCTACCGCCATCGCCACAAAATACATTTTGGAGGCTGGACAGTGGTTTCAAAAGATGAAAACAAATTTCTATTGGGATATCCAACACTGGATATTATCCAAAGTACAAGTGATAACTTTGAGTTGGTTGCTATAAAAACTGCAAATGGTTTTGATAAAAAAGAAGCAGCATACCGTGCAAAAAATATTGATTATATAATTACTCAAACAGATTCATTAATTGAATTTAACAGCTTTTTTGATATATCAGCAACCGATAAGTTAAGAGCTCAGGATGTTCGATTACTTTTAAAAGTTCCGGCAGGTAAATCTATATTTCTTAGCAAACGCATGGAGGACATTATATTTGATATTGATAATGTAAATGATGCACTTGACAGCGATATGGTAAACCGTAAATGGATGATGACCAAACGTGGCCTTGAGTGTGTCGACTGCGATGGATTGGAAAATGCGGGCATTCCTTTGCCACCAGCACCGCCTGCGAAGCCCGAATAAAAGTTTATTAACTTTTTACTTACAGAGCCGGAGAGGGGCTTTGAACCCCTGACCTACGGTTTACGAAACCGTTGCTCTACCCCTGAGCTACTCCGGCATATACTTCGGCTAAATGCCCCGATAGCTATCGGGTTTGCGAAAAACAGCAAACTCCTCTGCTCAGTATTACTGACTCTACCCCGTTTTGCTATCGCAAAATTAGTAAGGTTCAGTATAATTAATAACTATAATTACCTGCTTTATCAACAGATAGATTAAGCTCCTGCAGTGTAACCTGGAAAAGGTCATAACCTGTTTTCAGATTATCCCAGAAGTCTAATACTATTTTATTGTTCTTATAATATTCTTTATACTTCGCTATATTAGATTCAGTAAATTTAAAAGGAAAAATATATACAGGAATTTTCTGTTGTCCATTATGTTTTGCCTGTATGGCGTAAATATAAATTTCCTTTATTTTATCATTGGTCATAGGCATACAGCCAATGGTAACACACTCGCCATGTATAAAAATATCACCTCCCAGGTTTTTTGCTGTGCTTTTTAGTTTATCTGATTTGTTAGGATAGCTAACCCCTAATGATAAATAATAACTACTGGAAGGATTATATTTCTCAATATAATAAAAACCTTCCGGCACCTGACCATCGCCTATCATACGTTTAGGTCCCGGTTCCCCGGAACTGGCACAAATGGGGTAACTGATCAACTTCTTATACTTTTGTTCATTTTTATTTTTGGCATAAATAACCAGCTCCTGCTCGCTTTTAAAAACAGTAATAAGAATATGGAAGTTATTTATATCTAAGTTCTGCTCTTTTAATTTTTTTGTTACCACATCTTCTTTATCCCTGTATGCAGTTTTTACGCGTTCATACTTTTTTTGTTCTGATAAGAAGTCAGTAGTTACAACAAAAGCCGTTATAAACAGTATAAATATGAGTAAAAACAGGGTTCGCATCAATCGACAGATTTTTTGTAAAAATAATGTCCTATAATTTTAAAATCAAATAAACAATCTTCGAGTACTTGTCCTGCACCAATATTATGAACTATCTGGTATCGTTTACCGTCAGCAGATTTTTTATCAACTACAATACCAATATGGGTTATATTGCCTCCAAGGTTCCAGCAAACAATGTCTCCCGGTTTGTAATCATCTGTATTGCCGGATATTGCTTTTACCTGTCCATTTCTTGAGAAAAAAGTCATCAGGTTGGGAACCCGTCTGTGATCGATGTTTTTATCCGGTTTACTTAAACCCCATTTGTTGGGATATTTTTTAAAATTGATTTTTATATCTTCATACACTTCTTTTTGGAGATCTATGGAAAGTGAGCGGTAGGCTCTTATTACCACATCTGTACATACTCCACGGTCGCTGGGGATATCTCCATTCGGATACGGAATAGTAAAATAGGACGGATCATAGTTTACTTTTTGTATTGTTAGTTTCAAAGCCGCATCCGATAGCTGTTTTGCAAAATCATTTTGTGCATGAGCTAATGATATAAACAATAGAAAGCCATAAAGTATGAATCTTTTCATTTTGCTTATTTTTTATGTAAAATTCCATAATACATTTCAGGAGAACTCAGAATTTCCTTCGCTTTTATAATTTCAGGATCTGTTGGCAGCGCATTCTGAATCATCCCCGTATTGTAATAGTATCTTGTTGCAATTTCCTTCTGTAATGCCCTTTTGATAATCTCTTTATTCTGAATCAACATATCTTTTTTTGACTTGATTACCTGATCGTATAGTAGCTTATACTTTTTGTTAAACAGATGTATTGTATTGTTTTTAGTTAATATATCTTCAAACTCCTTCAGTTTTTCTTCCTCAGCAATTTTAAAGGTATATTTTTTCTTTTCTGCAAAACGAAGGAAATCATAAAAGCCAATATCTGTAACAACAATTTTATCCGCAGGAATTTTTATTGTTTTTGTATTACGAAAATAAGTTACATAATCAAAAATCAATGAAGCATTATTGAGTGCATCTAAAACGGGTACACTTGTTAGCAAAGGCTCTGTTTTAATGTCGGGCTCTATTCCACCTATATCATATACCTTTCGACCATTCTTGGTGTAGAATGCTTTTTTTAAAGTATCCGGAAAAATACTTTCTTTGCCATTGATATAGCGTTTGGAATAATCGCGTTTCTGGATACATCGTCCGGAAGGAGTATAATAACGTGCTGCTGTCACATACAAACTTGTTCCATAGCCAGGGAACCGTGTTCCCTGTATAAGCCCTTTTCCAAATGTTTTTTGTCCGATAATTACAGCCCTGTCTAAGTCCTGCATTGCTCCTGTAAATATTTCTCCTGCAGAAATAGTGTTGCTGTTGGTAAGTATTACTATGGGAATAAGCGTATCAACGGGTTCATTGTGTGTTATATTGTTGTAGTCATTTGCTTTGCCGCGCACATGAATAATAATAGTGTTTTTAGGGATAAACACATTTACACAATTAACGGCTTCTTCCACCAGCCCTCCAATATTATCACGAAAATCAAGAATAATAGATTTTAGTTTTATGTTTTTTTTCAGCTCTTTTACAGCATCTGCAAATTGACGATCTGAACCAGCTAAAAACTGCTGCACCAGTATATATCCTATACCATTTGTAGTATCAAGTATTGAATAAAAGGGTATGGATTGATTAATAATCTGCTTTCGTATAATTCTTTTTTTTATGAACCCTACATACGGTCTGTTAACAGTAATATTTACAGCCGTTTCCGGCTCCCCTTTCAGCATAGCAATAACACTATCTAAAGATTTTCCTTTAACAGACTGGCTATCGATTTCTACATATACATCACCTGCCCTTAAATCATTTTGTTGTGCACCATAACCTTCAATAGGATATGTAATAATAACAGCAGAATCTCTATAGATTACACGTGCACCAATTCCGGAATACGCTATTCCCTGCCATACTTTAACACGTTCTGCTGTTTCTTTTTCATCAAAAAAAACAGTATGTGGATCTACAGATTTTACCATGCCGTCAATCGCCCTGCGTATAAGTATATCAGAATCTAATGTATCTACAAATTCTGCTTTCAGCATTTTAAAAACAGATGAAAATAAACGTATATTTTTAGTATCTTTCTCTTCTTCGGTGCTGGTGATGAGAAAAGCAGAAGTAATAATTATGATTAGTAGTGGCAGAATATATACTAATTTTTTCTTCATAAAAATGCATTTTGAAAAAACCTTTTGAGAACAGTCCTCCCTGTGTAACTATTTCTTTATAATCCGATGAGCATAATTAATCTCATTCCCTTCCACTTTAAGCACATACACACCTGGTGGCAGGAAGCTTATATTTACTGATTTTGTTGAATTTCCTGCCATTGATATTTCTTTTCTGCTATAAACCGTTCTACCTGTTATGTCAATCATTTGAATCAAAAGTTCGCACGTGTTTTTCAACTGTACATCAACAGAAATAGCATTTTCCGAAGGATTTGGAAAGCAGGTTATATTAGTTTCGGGGATTGTATTAACGTTATCTATCCCTAAAGCAACGTCTGCATTAAGTATAAACAAGCCATTCTGCATATCGCCAGCTAAAATAATACCGCTTGGCAAGTCGGTATAAGCCCCCCAGCACCCATGGTATACATTATTCGGATAGTTATAATTGTTAGTTATGCCATCTGTGGTATCTGTGTCAAAATAGCCAGTTCTGACTGGGGCAGCAGGATTTTCAATATTATAAATCTGTATGCCATCCTGGTAATAGGCAATTACCGCGCGATTATTCCCTATAATATAAGGGTTGTGAGCTGTGGCTCCTTCAGTTGATTTAAACGTACTCTCCACTGCGATATTTTGCAAGTCGCTCACATCAATAAGTTTAACAGATAAATTGCGTGGCACTTCATCACAAAAAATAAGAGTGTGACCATTAGCCGTCAAATAGCTGCTATGGTTATAACCTTGATCGGGATAAGATGTAAATGAATTAATCAAAGAAAATGTAGTATCGGTATTAAATTTATAAATAAAGAGCCCCTGGTAGCCACAGGAAGCATATACGGTATCATTACGCACAAACATATCGTGTGCAAAATTTATGGTAGAATCATCCTGGTTTAATGTTCTTAAAAGAAGCGGAACCTCCGGGCTGGCGAGACTATATACGGCCATAGAGTAGTGTCCGCCCTGGGAAGGAAGTGTTACGCTTCCACAATACAATTTATTGCCATCAATAAACAATGTATGAGAACGCTCAAAGAGAGTGGTGTCATCGTGAACTACATGAACAGAATCGGGTAAATAAGAAAGGTCTATAATCTGAAAACTATTGGGCGAAGCATCATCACTGATAGCATAAAGGTAATGGTCGTACGTTTTATACTCACGCCAGATGCATTGATCTCTTCTGCCTGCCACATAATCACGAACAACAGGAACTGAAGGAGCAGAGATATCAATAATATAAGTGCCAGAGGTGGAACCGATAATAGCATACTCTTTATTGTTGTCTGAAGTATCTACCCACCCCCAAACACTTTGATATTTTATTCCGAGGTTGGGTTCCGCTACTTCTGAAGGATTGTACCAATGGCCTAAAAGAGAAATATTTTGTTTATCGTATTGTGCTTTGATAATCGGCACATATAAAACGAGGCTCAAAAAGAGAAGGCTGATTTTTTTCATTGAACACTTCTTCTGCGGAGTAGAAATTTTTCTATAGAAAATTTAGGTTCAATAAAGATAAACACTATTTTTTGTATAAAAAAGAGTAGCTTTTGAAACAGGGTTTTTTGGCGTTCTTCAATAAACGCTAACCTCAATAGCTATTCAGATCATTATCAAATAAGTTTTATAAGCTCTTTCATAATGCGTGTCATTTTTTTCTCCGCCTGTGCAGCTACATGTTGAACCTCTTCATGTGTTACCTGCACAATTTTTCCCGGAACTCCAAGGTCAGTAATGATAGACATGGCAAAGCAGGGAATACTCATGTGACGTGCAACAATCACTTCCGGCACAGTACTCATACCAACAGCATCAGCACCAATATTAAACACATATCTATATTCAGCAGGTGTTTCAAAAGTAGGCCCTGAAAGACCGGCATATACCCCTTCCTGTACTTTTATATCATTATCGGCTGCTACCTTTTTAGCTTTATTAATTAATTCTTTGTTATAAGCATCACTCATATCAGGGAAGCGGGGACCTAACTCGGAAATATTTTTTCCAATCAGAGGATTAGATGGAAACAGGTTAATGTGATCCTTGATAATCATTAAATCACCAATTTCAAAGTTAGGATTAACTCCTCCAGAAGCGTTAGAAACAAAAAGTTTTTGAACACCTAAAAATTTCATTACACGCACAGGAAATGTTACCTGCTGCATGTTATAGCCTTCGTAATAATGAAAACGCCCCTGCATTGCTATAACCTGCTTACCGCCCAGCTCACCAACTATCAGTTTTCCTGAATGTCCCTCTACTGTTGATACCGGGAAATTGGGTATCTCCTCATAAGGAATAATATGTTTAATGGTTATTTCTTTAACTAATCCGCCAAGACCGGTACCTAAGATAATCCCAATTTCAGGCTGTATACTGATTTTACTCTGAATGTAGGCTGCTGTTTCTTTGATTTGTTCTAACATAGTCTAATAGTTGTTTATTAAATTCCTCTCCGCCAGAATCTTTCATACGGATATTCTTATCTTTTTCATGAAATAAAATTTCTATTGGCATATAAAACAGCGGCAGATGCTTTAAAATAGCTGATAATTCTGGCGTTTTTAAACGCATGGCATCTTTTTCCGTTGTCAGTAGTATTTTATTTGCGGATGCAATATTATCAAATATTTTTTTAACATGCTCCAAATCATTAACTGTAAAGACGTGATGATCCGGAAATCTCACAGAGACAACTGTTTTAGCTTTATCCTTTAAATAATATTCTAATGGCTGGGTGTTGGCGATACCTGTGAGCAACACGATGGAATAATGCCTTTCAAAATAATAGGCTTTACTAAAAGGGGTAATGGTTTCTTCCTGAAAAGGGATAAACTCACCATAGTTGATATATGAAAAATAAAGGTTTTGGTGAGGCAATGGTTTAACTGATTTCTCAATTCGTTCACGTTCAATAGGCAAAAGCACTTCGGGGCATTTAGTAACAATAATAATATCAGCTCGTTTGATGCCGGAACGAAATTCACGCAAAGTTCCGGAAGGTATAACATAATCTTCAAAATAGGGATTGCTGAAATCTGTTAAAACAATAGATAAACCGGGCTTTATAGCACGGTGCTGGAAAGCGTCATCCAATAAAATGCCTTGTATTGAAGGGAAAAGTTCCAACAACTTTTTTATACCTCTCACACGTTTTTCATCCACAGCAACAGGAAGCTGGGGATATTTTCTTTTAAATTGTAATGGTTCATCTCCAATATCTATGGCAGTAGAAGTGTTATCAGACAAAAGAAAACCTTTTGTTTTTCTGCCATATCCTCTGCTAAGTGTAGCAACCTGAAAATCAGGACTTAATAAACGAATCAGGTATTCAATATGCGGAGTTTTGCCAGTACCGCCAACAGATAAATTTCCAACAGAAATAACAGGCACTTGGAAACGGGTGGATGCAAAAATGTTCCAATCGTAAAATTTATTACGTATCATCAGTAATACGCCATACAGGATGGAAAGTGGAAAAATGATTATCCTGATAAGTTTCATTGAGGGTAAAAATACAGATAAACCGTAAATATTTAGATATATTTGTATATCAGTATGTCAGCAGATTAAGGAAAAAGATGATAGCCATAGATAATACCATTGTTTCA
>JAHEXZ010000044.1 GCA_023251835.1 Bacteroidota bacterium
TACGACAAAATACAATTGAGCCGAAGTTTATCCTCCTTCTGCCTATGTATATAATTCAATTCCCTCAGGCAACGTTATACTGTTGCTTAAGAAAAAATAAAAATCGTAATCTTATTAACTCATGTTACGCAAAATTTATATCTAATTCAGAATATCTCTATATTTCCACCTGTCATTTCGAACACAGTGAGAAATCTTGTCAATCAATTGCAAAGATTTCTCTTCCTGCTTTCAGCAGGATTCGAAATGACAATGATAGTGAGTATGAATTTTTTAAAGCAGTCACTTTTATTGTCTTTTTGAGAAAATTACCCTTCTCTCTTTATCAATTCTCTTGTCCATTATAAGTATAAAAGTCTATCATTTTTAAATCTTTTTCTTTGCGTAACATGAGTTAATAATTTACATTACCAATGTATACAGTTTGTTAAGACTGGTAATGGTCAAAACTTGGATTAACTGGTAAAATTATTTCTACCGGTTGAGCGAAGGGTATCAAGAAAAAATTGCTATAGAAAATTATTTTTTCTTTTTATCCTCGCCTTTTCCTCTTCCCATAGTTTTTAATTTTTGTAAGGTATCCAAAAATTCTTGTGTATCGAAATCATTATTAAAATCAAAGATTCAGTATATTATACCAATACGGATTGAGTTTACGAAAACATCCTATAGCATAAATTTAAGTATACCATCTTTCCGAATAAAAAATTCGGAAAGATGGTATACTTAAATTCAGTTCGATTAAAAAACTAAAGGTTTAATTACCTTTAGAATTAGCCCCCCTTGGGGGAAATGGGGGATTAAAGGCATTGCCTTCGGCTTCTCCTTCTCCGAAGCTCTGCGAAGGAGAAGCCTTTAGCTGCCAAAGGGAGAGGCATTAGTACCTGTAAGCGTCAGATTTGAATGGACCTTCAATAGTTACACCAATATAATTGGCTTGCTCTTTAGTTAACACATCCAATTCGCAATTAATTTTTGCAAGATGCAAACGTGCTACTTTTTCATCTAAGTGTTTAGGTAAAGTATACACTTTGTTTTCATATTTTGAACCATTTGCCCATAACTCAATCTGAGCAAGCGTTTGGTTTGTGAATGAGTTACTCATTACAAAAGATGGATGTCCTGTAGCACAGCCTAAATTCACCAAACGGCCTTCTGCCAATACAATAATGTCTTTACCATCAACAGTATATTTATCCACCTGTGGTTTGATAACATCTTTTGTTGTACCATAGTTCTTATTCAACCAAGCCATATCAATTTCATTATCGAAGTGACCAATGTTGCATACAATAGCATTGTGCTTCATTGTTTTGAAATGACGATCAGTAATAATATTTTTGTTACCAGTAGCAGTTACAATGATATCAGCCTCTTTCACCGCTTTATCCATTTTCATTACTTGGTAGCCATCCATTGCAGCCTGTAAAGCGCAGATTGGGTCAATTTCAGTTACAATAACACGTACACCTTGTGAGCTTAGTGATTCAGCAGAACCTTTTCCTACATCACCATAACCAGCAACTACAGCTACTTTTCCGGCAAGCATTAAATCAGTAGCTCTGCGTATAGCATCTACCAATGATTCACGGCAGCCATATTTGTTATCGAATTTTGACTTAGTAACTGAATCGTTAACGTTGATCGCAGGAATATGTAAAGTTCCCTTTTTCATGCGCTCATACAAACGGTGAACACCAGTAGTTGTTTCTTCAGAAAGGCCTTTAATACCTTTAATCAGTTCCGGATATTTGTCAAACACCATATTGGTTAAATCTCCACCATCATCCAGAATCATGTTTAATGGTTTACGTTCTTCACCGAAGAATAACGTTTGTTCGATACACCAGTCAAACTCCTGCTCATTCATACCTTTCCAGGCATAAACAGAAATACCTGCAGCAGCAATAGCAGCAGCAGCATGGTCTTGAGTTGAGAAAATATTACAAGAAGACCAGGTTACTTCAGCACCCAGTTCAACCAATGTTTCAATCAATACCGCTGTTTGGATGGTCATGTGCAGACAGCCTGCAATTCTTGCATTTTTCAATGGTTTGGAAGCGCCAAATTCGGCACGTAAGGCCATTAAACCCGGCATTTCAGCTTCCGCCAATTTAATTTCTTTGCGTCCCCATTCAGCAAGAGACATATCTTTTACTTTATATTTCACAAATTTTTCCACGGTTGTGTTGTTTCCCATTTTTTTAGATTTTTAGTTTAGGTTAATGAAAGTGCAAAATTAGGTCTTATTCTGATAATAAGCAAATTAGACTTTTCAACCGCGCATTGAAAAGCCCTATTTAATAGGGGCTGCAGACCAGATTATTTTACCGGTTTTATCAATATAGGCAGGTATACCATCATAACTGACATAGGCTAAACCATCAATAAAATCGGCAGCATGGTCTGACTTACGGCTGATGACAATTCTTCCGGATTTATCAATATATTGCCATTTTGCATCTTTAAAGCTTCCGATTACCCAGGGAGATATACTCACGCATGCCAATCCATCGTTAAAGAAAAAAGCACCAGAATAAATTGGATTGATTACCATCTTTCCTTTTTTATCAATATAACCATACTTACCATTTTTATAATCTCCAATTCGGACACATGCAAGCCCATCTGAAAACATAAACACTTTATCAAACTGACATTCGATAGCGGGTCTTCCTTTTTTATCAATGTATCCCCATTTGCCATTTTTATGGTCGCCAATTCTCACATTTGTAAGTCCTTCCGAAAATTCAAATGTCTGGTCATATTTAAAAGGGATAATCGTTTGTCCGGTTTTGTCAGTAAAACCCCATTTTCCTGATTGTTTTACACGCCCGAGGTCTTCTTTAAAATCCCAGGCACCTTCATATTCGGGTTTAATAACCAGATTTCCAGTTTTATCAATATATCCAAACTTAATCCCAATCTGTAAACGTGCCATTCCTTCAGAAAATTTATAAGCATGTTCACATTTAGGTTCTAACACTACTTTTCCGGTTTTATCAATATAATAATAGCTGATACCTTTTCTAACACATGCCAATCCCTCAGAAAAATAACCATCTGTTTTATAATCGTATTGCGGCTGAATTACCACTTTACCAGTAGCATTAATAAACCCATATTTACCACCCTGCTTTACAACAGCCATATCTTCATGAAACCTGTCTGCAAATTCAAATTGTGCCGGAATTATCACCTTGCCGGTTTTATTGATATAACCATATTTGTTTTTTTCACTAAATGGATAAAGTGTTTCCTGTGATTTTACAGCATATTGGGTCAACAGGCTAATCAGTACCAATATGGCCACCTTATTTTTAAACAGTAATGATTTCATACCTGGATTTTTTTGTAAATATCCGAAAAAAAATGAAGTTTTTCAAGCTACTGTCTTATCAAGCATAAACCCGGCAGGGCTCTGAGCATACGGCTTATCAGACATGCCAGGTTTTACGCTAGAACAAGGTTGACTTAACACTACCAAAAGTGTAAAAGATGATACACTTGTACTTGCAAAAACTTTACAAACTCATTCGCTCAGTATTACTGAATCTAACCGCCTTTGCTATCACAAATTCAGTAAGATTCAGTATACTATAACATCCGTATCCTTTTCAGTAAATATGGCATCAGCACCTGCTCAAATCCCTGGTTGATGTCGGCTTCAATAAAATCAATCCGGTATTGAGCGCATTTCAACATTAATTCTTTTTTGTAATGTGCTATGGAACTTTGGTAAGTATCCTTTATTTCATTGGGATGTAACTTTACCTCTTCCCCGGTTTCCATATCCACAAAGCGGTAAGGGCGGTTATCAAAATCAAAATCCAATTCTTTTTGTTTATCTATCACATGAAACAGAATAATTTCATGTTTTTTATGTTTCAGATGCTGTAAAGCAGAAAACAATTCTTCTGAATCCGCCTTAGAATCCATCATATCGCTGAAAATAATTACCAATGAACGTTTATGAATAGTTTCAGCTATCTGATGAAGTGCGTCTGTAGCAGCAGTTGTTTTATGTGCAGTTATATCAAGCGGCTGAATTAGCTTTTCCAGTTCGTGATACAACATTTTATGATGTAAAGGATTGGATTTTGCCTGTGCAAAGAAATCAGTCTTATCAGAAAATACGCTCATTCCAACAGCATCACGCTGGCGCTTTAGCAGTTCTATCAATGCTGCAGCACAGTATACGGAGAAAGTAATTTTATTAACCTCACCCCTGCCCTCCTTCCCTCTTTTATCGGGATAAACTGCGGAGAAGGGGCTTTTTATCTCCTTTATCGGGAAATACATGGAAGAAGAATTGTCAATTACCAATTGACAACGCAAGTTGGTTTCTTCTTCATAACGTTTGATAAATAATTTATCAGTACGCCCGAAAAGCTTCCAGTCAATATGTTTGGTTGATTCTCCTTTATTGTATAACCGGTGCTCAGCAAATTCAACACTGAAACCATGGAAAGGACTTTTATGAAGACCGGTTATAAAGCCTTCTACAACTTGTTTAGCAATCAATTCCAGGTGGGTAAATTGCTGTAAAACTTGTCTATTGATGGTTTCCATCTATAAAGGTTAAAAGAGGAAAAAGTTAAAAGTCAAAAGAACCAAGGAGAAAAGTTAAAAGTCAAAATTCAAAAGAAACAAAACGTTTACTTTTGAATTTTGACTTTTGAACTTAAAAACTTTTTAAAGCAGTGCTTTCAATTTAGCATCCAGTACTGATTTAGGAACAGCACCCACTTGCTTATCCACTACCTGACCACCTTTAAAAAATAATATTGTAGGGATGTTACGAATGCCAAACATTGAAGAAACGTTTGCATTATTGTCAACATTAACTTTTCCTACTATAGCTTTGCCATCGTAGTCCTTTGCCAGTTCTTCCACAACAGGCCCCACCATGCGGCAAGGTCCGCACCATTCTGCCCAAAAGTCAAGTAATACAGGTTTGTCAGAATTTTTTACGATCTCATCAAAATTTGAATCTGTGATTTCTAATGCCATGATTTTAATTTTAGAATTTTAGAATTGTTGATTTGTTTCAATAAAAATTGTGTTTGACATAGTCAAATGATTTGCCAATTCGTTTTTTTATGACTGATTGGCATTTTTTATGCCAGCAGATTTCTTTGCAGTCATTCCGAACTTGTTTCAGCATTGCTCACTAATTCAAATCAAAAGTCAAATGGTGCAGCTTTAACAACTCCAATAAATCATTATTCGGGTTTACTTTTATCTTTTTAGATGGTAGCAGTACTTCAACTTTTTTTTCATCAAATACTTTGAATTTTAAGGTACAATTCCTCGGTTGAATTGTAGAATTTATTGTAAGTATTTCATTGAATTTATTTATAAACTCCTCAGATAACTCCTTTATTGGCAGATTTACAGTAATACTTCTTGCCAATTTGTCGCGTAATTCTGATAAAAGCTGAATGGTACTAACTTTAAATTCAAAATTTCCGGAATTTCTGAAACGTTCGGCTATTTTGCCCTTTACATACAAAAACAAGCCCTGCACCATGTATGGTTTGAATTTTACATAATCTTCACCAAAAAAAGCTAATTCTGTGGATTCACGGTAATCTTCTATAACAATCTTACCCCATGGATTTCCGGTTTTTGTAATTCCATGATGTACACCCGTTACGATACCCCCAAATACGAGGTCTTTATTTTTATTTTCTTCTATTTTTTTTGTATCGCTGACGGAGTGGTAACAGAAGTTTTCTATTTCCAGTTTATAGGTATCCAAAGGATGTCCGGAAATAAAAAATCCAACCACATCTTTTTCATTTTTCAATTGCTCCAGATTGTTCCAGGGTTCACAAACCGGAATTTTAGGTTCCGGCATTTCTACCTCGCTGGATTCACCAAACAGAGATACTTGAGAGGAGTTTGCACCATCCTGGTAAGAGTTTCCATAACGGATTGCTTTTTCCATGAAACTGCCGGAATCATTTCCTTCGGTATAAAAATAGGTAGCACGGTGAATATTCAAGGAGTCAAATCCACCGGCATAAGCGAGACTTTCAAATGTTTTTTTATTGGCAGCTCTTAAATTGATTCTCCGCACAAGATCAAAAACACTTTTATATGGCCCATTTGTAGAACGTTCTTCAACGATTGATACAACTGCTGCTTCGCCTACACCTTTTACAGCACCCATACCAAAACGTATCTGTCCGTTTTTATTTACCGCAAACTGGTATTGACTTTCATTCACATCAGGCCCAAGTACCGGGATTCCCACACGTTTGCATTCATCCATGAAGAAAGTAATTTTATCAATATTGCTTAAGTTGTGCGTAAGTACAGATGCCATGTATTCGGCCGGATAATGAGCTTTTAAATATGCTGTCTGATAAGCCACAAAAGCATAACAGGTGGAATGTGATTTATTAAACGCGTATTGAGCAAACTTTTCCCAGTCTGTCCATATCTTTTCCAGCTTATCAGCCGGTAATCCTTTAGCAGTGGCTCCATCCATGAATTTGCTTTTCATTTTATCCAGCGTAGCTCTGTCTTTCTTACCCATTGCTTTACGCAACACATCCGCATCGCCTTTTGAGAAACCTGCTAATTTTTGTGATAACAACATCACCTGCTCCTGGTAAACCGTGATACCATAGGTATCTGACAGGTACTCTTCCATTTCAGGCAAGTCATAAGCAATGGTTTCGCGTCCATGCTTACGTGCAATGAAGTTAGGAATGTACTCTATTGGGCCCGGACGATATAAGGCATTCATAGCAATCAGGTCCGCAAACTTATCCGGTTTCAGGTTAACCAAATGTTTTTGCATCCCGGCACTTTCAAACTGGAAAGTGCCGTTGGTATCGCCACGTTGGTAGAGTTCAAATGTTTTCTGGTCATCCAGAGGCACATCATCAATTACAATATCTAAACCATGATTTTGTTTAACCAGTTTTAAAGCATCGCGAATGATACTAAGCGTTTTTAAACCCAGGAAATCCATCTTGATAACACCTGCATCTTCAATCACTTTTCCATCGTATTGGGTTATCAATAACTCAGTTTCTTTGGAAGTGGCAACAGGGATAATTTCAGTAATATCTTTTGGAGCAATGATAATACCAGCGGCATGAATACCTGTACCTCTAACAGAACCTTCCAATACCAATGCTTCTTTGAGCACTTTTGCCTGCAAATCATCACCATTAAAGATGGTGCGCAATTTTTTTACATCTTCAATATCTTCTTTTGTCAGTCCTTCTTTCTCTTCCAGGCTTCCGTTGCCAATCAAGGGAGCCTGTATTACACGTTTTAATACTATACCCGGCTTTTCAGGAACTAACTTGGCCAGCATGTTGGATTCCTGCAATGGCAGATCCATAACACGCGCCACATCTTTAATACTCATTTTAGCGGCCATGGTACCGTATGTGACAATTTGAGCTACCTGGTTTTTGCCATACTTTTCAACTACATAATCAATTACTTTTTGCCGGCCTTCATCATCAAAATCGGTGTCAATATCAGGCATTGATTTACGGTCAGGATTTAAGAAACGCTCAAACAGTAAATTGTATTTAATAGGGTCGATATTGGTGATACCAATGCAATAGGCTACTGCAGAGCCGGCAGCAGAGCCACGTCCAGGGCCTATGAACACACCAATATCGCGTCCAGCTTTAATAAAATCAGATACAATAAGGAAATAGCCTGCAAAACCCATTATTTTAATGGTGTTAAGCTCAAAATTGAGCCGCTCTTCTATTTCAGGTGTAAGGTCTTTGTAACGCTCTTTTGCACCTGTAAAGGTTAAATGATGAAGATAATCGTCCTGGGTGGCAAAACCAACAGGCATTTGAAAGTTGGGCAGCATAATATCCTGCTTGAGTTTCAAAGGACTTATCTTATCAACAATATCATTGGTATTATCAATAGCCTGCGGTAAATCGCTGAAAAGTTGTGTCATTTCAGCGGTTGTTTTAAAATAAAACTGGTTGTTATAAAATGCGAAGCGTTTGCCTTTTGCAGAAACAGAGTCATCATCTCCAAAGTCTCTCATGATGGGAGTACTTTGTTTCTCCCCGGTATTGATGCACAACAAAATATCATGAGCATTTGCATCGGCCTGGTCAACATAATGAGAGTCATTAGATGCGATGATTTTAACATTGTATTTTTTTGCAAACTTCAGCAATACCTCATTCACCTTGTTTTGGTCAGGGATATCATGGCGTTGCAACTCTATATAATAGTCTTCACCAAAAATATCCAACCACCATTTAAACTCTTTTTCTCCTTCCTCCTCTCCTTTCTTTAGAATGGTTCTTGGCACTGATGCACCCAGACAACAGGTGGTAGCAATTAATCCTTTATTATATTTTAATATTAATTCTTTATCAATACGGGGATACTTACCATATAGGCCTTCTGTATAACCTAATGAACATAGCTTCAAAAGATTTTTATACCCTTCCGCATCCTTAGCCAAAAACAGTTGATGGCAACGAATGTCTTTATCATCCTTTGTAAACTGTTGTTTATGACGATTTTCAACCACATAAAATTCACAGCCTACAATTGGTTTTATTTTATTTGGGTTATCAGGAGTATTGTGTTTAGCAGCTTCCGCTACAAACTTGAATACACCAAACATATTGCCATGGTCGGTAATAGCAAGCGCCCGCATGTTATCATTCACGGCTTTTTTATACAGCGCTGATATATCAGCAGCACCATCCAGCAATGAAAATTGTGTGTGAACGTGTAAGTGGGAAAAATTCATGGGTTATGTGGTTCTATGAATTACGAATATTAACGAATAACGAATTTCTATGAATTTTATGCTTTACAAAAACACTACTATCAACAGCATCAAATAGCGGTTTGATTAATATTCATAAAAATTCGTAATTCGTAGATGCAAATTTACCGAATTAACGCTTTTGTTTTAAGGCTGTTGAAAAGATGTGAAAAAGAAAATGGTACAATGCCAATCGATTTGTTGGGAACTCCATTTAAAAATAATTGTTATTTTGCAATAATGAATTTTAAATTTACAGTTTAAAGGGTGAACTTATTAACTATTGATACTGATAAGCTAATACAACAGCTTACCTATAATGCGAAAGACCCATTGTTGTTCAACAGTGGGTTTTTCCTGTTTTTTTTCTGTATATTTTTATTGGGGTATCAGTTTTTATACAAACGTAAACTAAGCAGGGTTATTTATTTTACCATTTTTTCACTTTACTTTTTTTATAAAGCCTGCGGATTTTATTTTTTATTTATCCTGCTATCTGCTATAGTTGATTTTAACTTAGCCAATTGGATTTATGCTGCTAAAAATAAAAAACAAAAAAATGCACTGCTTGTTTTCAGTATTGTTATCAATTTAGGGTTGCTCTTTTATTTTAAATACACTAATTTTTTTATTGAAATTATTAACGATTTTAAGCTTGGTAATATAAAACCCTTAAATCTTATTTTACCTATTGGTATATCCTTCTATACTTTTGAAAATTTAAGCTATACCATTGATGTTTATCGTGGTAAATTCAAGCCGGTACAGAGCTTTTTAGACTATTGTTTTTTTCTTTCCTTTTTTCCAAAATTAGTGATGGGGCCTATTGTAAGGGCCTCGGATTTTATTCCGCAAATCCGTAAAGATATTTTTATAGGTAGTGAAGATATTTCAAAGGGTCTGTATTTAATAGTAGCCGGGCTTTTTAAGAAGGTAATCATCTCAGATTATATTTATGTAAACTATGTTCAATACATTTTTGATGACCCTTCACGTCACTCGGGCATAGAATGTTTATTAGGAGTGTATGGTTATGCCATGGTTATTTATTGTGATTTTTCAGGTTATTCCGATATGGCTATTGGTATGGCCAAATGGATGGGTTTTACCCTGAATGAAAATTTTGATTCTCCTTATCAATCCAGCAGCATTACGGAATTCTGGCGCAGGTGGCATATTTCTCTGTCATCCTGGCTAAAAGATTATTTATACATATCGCTGGGAGGCAACAGGGCCGGAAAAGTTCGTCAGTATATCAATTTAATGATTACAATGCTTCTGGGGGGCTTATGGCATGGGGCATCTTTTAATTTTATTGTCTGGGGCGGGATGCATGGGCTGGCATTAGCTTTTGATAAGTTAAGAATGTCTTTAGTTTCTAAATATAATTCTTTTCATGAAAAAACTTTCGGACGGGTTGTTAGTTCTAAACTGGTTCATGTTTTAGGTGTTATACTTACTTTCCATTTTGTATGCTTCTGCTGGATTTTCTTTAAAGCTTCTACTTTCCGGGATGCGGGGATTATCATTAATCAAATCTTTACTAACTTTAATTTAGAGGCGTTTACTCCTCTGTTATCGGCTTATGGAAGTGTGTTTGCTGTAATGTTGCTGGGTTATATACTACATTTTATTCCCAAATCGTATGAATATTTTTCAGTAAATGTCTTATCTAAAGCAACCCTTGCCGGACGTATTGCTATTCTTTTAATTTTTATCTGGTTGGTAATTCAGGTGAAACAAGCCGACCAGGTGATGCCAATTTATTTACAATTTTAATTTAATTCATTAAATTTGTTTATGGAGTATTTATGGAAATATTTGAATGGTTGGAGAAAACCAACAAGTTTATTTATGAAATGCAAAGGCCAGAGGAAAGAGAGAGGATGAAGAAGGCGAAGAATTTTTAAATTTTAAGCCTTCGGGGATTTACCCAATGTTAAAATCTAATAAAGAAAATTGGGGAAAAGTTATACACCATATAATTTTAAAAAAGTGTTTATCCGCCTTAAAATACTAACACTCATAACTCTTTATGTAGTATACCTTAGTATCAGGAGCGCTTCTGCCCAAGTAACAATCACCTCTCCTTCACTAACAGTTACAGCTTGTACTACATTCCCAACAAACCCTGGTACGCTAGGAGACATTGTTATTGCTGAAAGTACCCCAAATGATATTTCCGGGTCAGGAACTCTTATTCTAAGCACCCCGCCCACTTTCCAATTTACAGGAGGAGGCAATGCCTCTGCTTCAAGTTCTGATATCACTAACCTTTCACTTTCCTATACAAGTAGCACTACCCTTACGCTTTCATTTACTGTGTCGGATAGCATTCAATTGGATACAATACGATTAAGTGGAATCGGAATCAGGGGAATAATAATTGCCACCTCTGCCAGTAATATGATAAGAAGCGGAGGAACATCCATAATAAAAGGAGATAGCATTGGCAGTGTTTATGCAATACTCACCTCAACAGATGCTCCTTATCTGACCAGCAGTTCAACTCCTCCCGCTATATGCAGTGGTGATACTTTCAACTATATACCCACAAGCTCATTAACCGGAACACTATTCGGTTGGTCCAGAACATCAGTAACCGGCATCAGCAATACATCCAACACAGGCATTGATAATCCGTCAGAAACATTAGTTGATACTGTTCCTAATTCAACAAATGTTACTTATGAATACACGCTTTCTGCCAATGGATGCACTAACCCAACAACGTTCAGTGTTATCGTTACTGTAAACCCACTACCCGTATTGACAAGTACCTTAACGCCACCATCAATTTGCAGTGGCACTACGTTTACATATTTGCCTTTAAGTACAACAACAGGTACTTCATTTTCCTGGACAAGGTTAGCTATCACAGGCATTAGCAATTTTGTCTCAAATGGTAACGATGATCCAAATGAAATTTTAACTGATACAACAACTTCCCCTGTAAATGTTACTTATATATATAGCTTAAGTGCCAACGGTTGTATCAATCCCACACCCGACAGTGTAGTAGTTGCTGTAAATCCTGCTCCTGTTATGACAAGCGCAAACACAACAACTATTTGTAATGACGATACACTAAATATACCATTAACGAGCAGCATTAGTTCCTCTTATCTATGGATAGCAAATGACAATACAAATATAACCGGTGAGAGTCTTAGCAATCAAACTACTGACACGATTAATAATACACTAATAAATAATGCTTCGTCTGTTCAAACAGTAAATTATACAATAACACCAACATCCATAGCTGCAAATTGTACCGGCTCATCACAAATTATTGGAGTTAACATACTACCAACTCCCACAGTATCAACTAATGATTCAGTTGTAATGTGTAGCGGCAATGCATTAGAGATTCCTCTGACAAGTAATGTTTCCTCTGCTTACATCTGGATTGCTTCTGATAATGCAAATACAACCGGTGAAAGTGTTACAACAGAGATAACAGATACTATAAAGAATACAATCATCAATACCACAGCAACTATACAAACAGTAATCTACACAGCTACGCCTGTTTCATTAACCAATAATTGTGCTGGCACTCCCAAAACAATAATCGTAATTGTTCACCCAGCACCAGTCTTAAGTAGTGGCAATGTTGCAACCATCTGTAGTGGAAGTAAAGCTAATATCCCCTTAACAACCAATATAGCTTCTACTTACACATGGATAGCTTCCGACAATTTGAATACAACAGGAGAAAGTACCACAATTAAAACAGCAGATACAATAAATGATTTTATAACCACTAATGCCCTTTCAGTACAAACCATCACCTATACAGTAACGCCTATATCTATTTCAGAAAGCTGTATTGGCGGTACACAAACTGTGGATTTAACTGTAAACCCCAGCCCTGTTTCCGATGCAGGGAATGATTTAACTTTATGTTCCGGAACTACAGACAGCATAGGTAGTGCAATGGTTGCTGGTTATGCTTATTCATGGAGTCCGACCACAGGCTTAAGTGATTCCACTGCTTCTAACCCGATAAATACAACTACTAACAATACAAACAGCCCAATTGTTACCAATTACATTCTTACTACTACAAGTACAGCAACAGGCTGTCAGTCAGCAGACAGTGTGGCGGTAACAGTTAATTCACAACCGGTGTTGGCTATTACTTATCCTGCTCCTGTGTGTTTCCCCAATACAATAGACATAACCGATTCTTTAATAACAGCGGGAAGCACCGGAAATGGCATATTCAGTTATTGGACAAATATGGGAGGAACAGACACATTACAAACACCTGATGCCATTTCAACAACCGATACAAGTTATATCAAGCTAACTGGCCCTGGTGGCTGCTATGATATTGATTCTGTAGTTAGCATAATAAACCCTCTACCTGCATCAAATGCAGGTAACAACCTGAGCATCTGCTCGGGAATTATTGATAGCATTGGTTCTTTTGTAACATCCGGCTATACTTATTCCTGGAGCCCGGGAACAGGGCTAAGCGATTCTACAATTGCAAATCCGCAAATTACAACATTAAACAGCACAAGCAATCCGATTGTAACCAGCTATATACTCACTACTACTATTACAACAACGGGGTGTCATTCAAAAGATAGTGTGCTTGTTGCTGTTAATCCCCAACCTGTACTAACTATTACAAACCCTGCTCCGGCATGTTACTCAGACTCTATCGATCTAACAGCTCCTTCAATAACAGATGGAAGCACAGGAGGTGGGGCATTTAGTTATTGGACAAATACTGCTGCTACCGATGTTTTACAATTTCCAAATGCCGTTGCAGAAAGTGACACCAATTATATCAAAGTAACTGCAACGGGTGGATGTACTGATATTCAGCCTGTAATCACCATCATCAATCCTTTGCCATTGGTAAGTTTTACAGGACTTAATTACAGCAATTGCTATAACTCTCCTCCACAAACAATGACAGGCTCCCCACCGGGAGGTTTTTTCAGTGGTAACGGGGTTGTTGGAGATACATTTACTGCCTCTATTGCCGGAAGTGGCGTACAGCCTGTCACATATACTTATATAGATACCAATGGCTGCTCCCGGTCTGCAAGTCAGTTTATAGAAATTCTGCCGCTATCTAATATTACTCCTGAAATATGTATGGTTAGTGTTGATAGCGGCTCTAACCATAATATTATTTACTGGGATAAAACTTCTTTTCCTAATGCAGATTCTTTTATTGTTTACCGTGAAATCATGCCAGATTCTTTTGCCAGGATCGGTGCTGTTCTAAGAAGTGCATTAAGCCACTTTACAGACACTGTTCATCAGCAATACTTCCCTTATACAGGGGATCCTAACATTGGCGAACATCGTTATAAACTGCAAATAAGAGATACATGCGGAACATATACATCATTGAGCACCTACCAGAAAACTATTTATTTAACCCACACTGAAGGAACATTCAGCTGGACTCAGTATCAAATTGAAAATCAACCAACACCTGTTTCCGGGCTTTCATCCTATATACTTTTGAGAGATGCAAATAGTACAGGTAGCTGGGATGTAATTGCAAGTGTTTCGAGTGTGCAATTGTCTGTCACAGACCCTGATTATGCAGCTTACCCCAATGGCAGATGGCGTATAGAAACCTTATGGAATATTAGTTGTACACCATCAGGTGCCATTACTACAACCCGCTCTAACATGATAACTTTATCAACAATTGGAATCATTGATGCCGATAAATTGGGTATGCCGCTTTCTATTTATCCGAATCCTTATTCACAGAGCACAACCATAAAATATATATTGAATAAAGAATCAAATGTATTTATAGAAGTATACAATTCTATAGGTCAGAAAATAAGAACACTTGTTAACACCGCTCAAACTGCCGGAGAATATAACTACCAGTTTAGTGCAAAAGAATCAGGCTATAGCGGAGGAATCTATTTTGTAAAAATCAGTATAAACGGAAAGACTACTATAAAAAGAATTGTGGAAACTGAATAGAATTTGTTATTCTATACTGAATCTTACCGGGTTTGCAAAAGTATAAATTGCTAAAAAAGACCTTTTTTTATTTGGGAACAGTCGTCTAAAAAGTTAACCTCGCATTGCGGATTTTGAAAGACAACTAATCGCATATAATGTTTCAGGCATAAGGCTTTCAACACTTATGAAAATTATTCAGCAAGGACCAAAATCATATCGAACCCTCCCATTCTCGTTCTGATCCATTGATAGGCGTATCGTTGGTCAATTCCCAATTGCATCAGGTTTTTCCTTTTCCTTTCGGGTTTCTTCCAATGATGCCAAATACAATAGCGCAAGCGGTTGCGCAGCCAACTATCGAGGTCTTTGAGTTTGCCTTGAATGCTTCCCATTCGGAAATAATTCAGCCATCCTCTTTGTATTGCTTTCAATTGGGTAATGCGCTCACTCAGGCTGCTTGGAGTGGTTTTACGAGTTATACGTTTGAGTTTTTCTTTCAAGCCTTTCCAGCTTTTGTCCGACACCACCAGTTGATACTTCGGCTGAATGAGTTTGCAAAAATCATCAAACTCATTCGCTCAGTATAATTCAAAACATGTTGTAAATCATAATTTTTTAACAGACTATGATACTACCTTTACCTTGTAGAGAACCCAATACCTCACATTTTCCTTGAGTTTAAAGCAATATAAACCATTATTTTCACTCGCTTTAATAGCATCAATATTCTATTCCTGCCGGAAAGATAAAGGAATACCTGCTTACAATGGATATCCTGAAGAAGTAGGTGCCGTCATAACTAATCGCTGCGCTACAGATGGTTGCCATAATACAACAAGTGCAGGCGCTTGTGCCGGGCTTGATTTATCCTCCTGGGAAACCTTATTCAAAGGAACCAGAAATAATTCAGCAATTATACCTTACAGAGCCGATCTAAGTTTTTTGTTGTTCTCTGTGAATACATTCAATGATTTAGGCCCTCAGTTATACCCTACCATGCCATTAAATAAAACAGCACTGGGCAAAGATGAAGTTGTTACCATCAGGAACTGGATAAATTCAGGTGCTCCAAACAATGCTGGTTTTGTAAAATTTTCTGATAACATCAATCAAACAAAAATATATATAGCTAATCAGGGATGCGATTTAATTACTGTTTTTGACTCTGAAACAAAATTAATCATGAGAGCTTTTGATGTTGGCAACAGCTCAGGCACAGAAGCTCCACATGATATGATGGTTTCGCCCGATGGGCAATATATTTATGTATCATTCTTCGCAGGTAATCTCTTCCAAAAATACAAAACAACAGATCACTCTAAAGTAAGTGAATTATCCTTACCTGATTTAAGCTGGCATACAATGGATATATCAGGAGATTCAAAAATTGCAATTACAACACATCTTGATGCAAATGGCAAAGTGTCGTTAATTAACCTGAATACTATGCAGGTAATTATAACCTATCAGGGAGGGGCGCTTTTTACTTACCCCCATGGCTGTGCCTTAAATTATGATGGAAGCATGGCTTATATTACTGCACAGCAGGGAAATTTTATTTACAAAGTTAATCTCTCAGATCCGGATAACCCGGACATTAGCGAAATATCGTTGCAGCCAGGACAAACCCCTTCCACCATAGGTGTATACAAACCTTATACAGTGGATTATTTCCCCGACTATTCAAAATATGCCGTTACCTGCCAGGGCACCAATGAACTACGAATATTTAACGCCTCAAACGATAGTCTTCTAACCGTTGTTGCAACGTCAGGCGTTCCTCAGTTGATGGCTTTTTCAGAAAAATACCCTTATCTGTTTGTTAGTTGTATGGAAGATTCTGCAAATACACAAACAACAAGCAATGTTGATATAATAGATTACACTACCTGCCAGCTTGTCTCATCTGTTTTTACAGGATACCAGCCAAGAGGAATAACTGTTGACGATGCCGGTGACTGTGTATGGGTAGCCAACAGAAATATCTCTGCTGTTGGCTGGGCTCCGCACCACACCACAGCCTGCCAGGGAAGAAATGGTTACATTACCATTATTGACATGAAAACATTAAATCTTATACCCAATTGGAAAGCCGAAGTATCTGTTGATCCATATTGTATCTCCATACGTAAATAATACAACCGGAAAATTCAAAAAACTGTATGATTTGTATCATAGTCTGTGAATAGCAACTACATAACTTCGCAATGATATAGGGTATTCTAATCTTTTTTATTTTTCCCCTGTAAAAAACTTTATTATGAAAGCCAGCTCAGAACACACTTTTCACATTCCTGTAATGGAATTAGGATTAATTAGGATATACTATTGATATTTATTGGCAGTTATTGTGTAACTTCGTAGTTGATAATAGGAAATTCTAATCTTTTTTATTTTTCCCATTTAAAAATTTCATTATGAAAAACGGTTCAGAACATACTTTTCACATTCCTGTAATGGGATTAGGATATACTATTGATACTCCTTTAAAGGTAGCCCGATTTGGCATATCATCCGTAGTTTCAATCATACAGGATATTCTTATTGAGCAGATGCGTGAATTTTATTGCAAACAGTCGGGAGAAGAGTACATTCATATTCCTGAAGGGGATATAGATCACAGAGCAAAACGTATTACATCCTATCTTAACCTGCTTCAACGAATGGTAGACAAACAGGTGGAAAAAATAAAAAAAGAACCCTTCCGGGAAGGTAACGATATTGTAAAATATTTCAGGCTTCTTCCTAACGACTCACCTGTTAAACTGCTTTACAAAAAAATGACAGAAACAAGTGACAGCGATAAAGAATCGCTTCAAAATGAATTACGGAACAAAATCGCAGCAGGGACAATTGATGTAAATATTATGACCAAATGCGATAATCCCAACTACTCAATAAACAATGAACTGCTGCCTGTTGAATATTCGGATGCAATGGCTGCCCTTAGGGGTTTTGCCAATAGTACGCTTGCATCATCTATTGTATTATCGGCCGGTTTGAATCCCCGTTTATTTACCTATATTGAAAGCTTCCAGGATTTTTTCCCGGATGTAAACGGATTTATTAAAAAGAAAATTATCCTGAAAGTAAGTGACTACCGTTCAGCGATTGTACAAGGCAAATTTTTTGCAAAAAAAGGATTGTGGGTTTCTGAATTCCGTATAGAATCAGGACTAAATTGCGGTGGACATGCTTTCCCAACTGAAGGGTATCTGCTTGGTCCTATATTAGAAGAATTTAAAAATAAAAAACAGGAACTCATTGCCGAACTTCTTACAATGTGTAACAAAGCATTAAATGAAAAAAAATATACCCCTTTACCAAACACAACCGATATTCGTATCACCGTACAAGGTGGAATAGGAACAACAAAAGAAGATGTATTTTTGAGAGAATATTATAAATTAAACGGAACAGGCTGGGGAAGCCCTTTCCTGCTTGTGCCTGAAGTTACCAATGTTGACGAACAAACATTACACCAGCTTGTAAATGCAAAAAAAGAAGATTATTTTTTAAGTCATGCTTCACCACTCGGAATCCCATTTAACAATTTCAAAAAGAGTTCTGGCGAAGAACAACGGGTAAAGCGTGTAGAAAAAATGAGACCGGGAAGTCCATGCTATAAAAAATATCTTTCCTTTAATACTGAATTTACCAGTAAGCCAATTTGTACTTCATCAAGAGAATACCAAAACCATAAACTGGCCGACTTGGTCAATCTTCATCTAACTAAGGAAGAATTTGCAAAAAGGTTTGAGGAGATAACTCAAAAAGATTGTTTGTGTGAAGGACTTTCTTCCTCTGTTCTGCTGAAAAACCATATCCCTGTTCCTCACCATTTAGAGGCCGTTACAATTTGTCCGGGACCAAATCTTGCCTATTTTTCAAAGATCTTTTCGTTAGAAGAAATGGTGGATCATATCTATGGACGATTCAATGCACTCAACGCACTAAATCGGTCACATATGTTTGTTAATGAGCTACAAATGTATATCGACTATCTTAAAGAAGAAGTAAAAAAGAACATAAACTCTCTTACAGAGAAACAGGTAAACTATTTTTCTTCCTTCAAATCTAACCTTTTACAAGGAATTGAATATTATAAACAACTTGTTCCTAAAATGGCGAATGAAACTGAAGAGTTTAAAAACAAAATGAAAGAAGAGTTTGAGCTATTGAAGAATGTATTAGTTGATTTGTGTTTTTCCAAAGAAATTAAAACAGTTTAATCCTTTGCACACATAAATAGATAAGTTACCTTTTGAATTTTAACTTATTGCTTTTAACTTAACATAATCATGCCGTTGTGCTGAAAATTTGTTTAGAAGGTGTATTTCTCCATAGTCGCGCATCAAATGCCATACATATATTTCGCAAATAAGGTATGCCTCTTTTCTTTATTTTTATCTGATTAGGAAGTATTGTAATCAGATTATCATTCTCAAGTTCCTTTAAACGTTCCAAAGCATCGTATAATCCTTTACATTGCTCATATTCATTATTCCAACTGGTTTCAAACCTACACATAATATTGAGTATATGCCTCCTCAATATTAAATCTTCTTCATTTAACAGATGGCCTTTGAAAACAGGAAACTTGTTTTTATCAATAAGTTCCTGGTAATCCTCTACTTTTTTAACATTTTGCATATAACTATACCAGGTATCACTAATTGAAGAAACCCCAAGGCCTATCAATAGTTGAGTATAATTATGGGTATAACCCATAAAATTTCTATGTAATTTTCCGGAGAGTGATGCCTGGTATAAAGAATCTGTTTTTAAAGCAAAATGATCCATTCCTATTTCTTTATATCCGGCTTCTTTCAACATTTCCCTTCCTATCTCATATAATTTCTGTTTCTCTATATCAATAGGTAAATCGGCCTCTGTAAATTTTCTTTGTCCGGGTTTTATCCATGGAACATGGGCATAGCTATAAAAAGCAATTCTATCTGGTCGTAATATATTTACTTTATTGATGGTACCGATAACACTCCCTCTTGTCTGAAGTGGCAATCCGTATATCAAATCAAAATTGATGGAAGTATAACCAATGCGTCTTGCCATATTAACACTATTTTCAACCTGTTCGTATGTTTGAACCCTGTTAATAATAGTTTGCACCTTAGGATCAAAATCCTGTATACCAAAACTCACACGTCTGAATCCAGCTTCATACAAGGCTTCCAAATGGCTGCGTTCAGTATTTCCAGGATGTGCTTCAAAGCTAAATTCGGCATCATCACATACTATTGAATCTGACAGTATTCCATCCATTAACAGCTTCAGATTTTCAGAGCTAAAAAAAGTAGGTGTTCCACCTCCCAGATGAATTTCCTTGATTCTTGGTTTCTCAATAAAAACCTTCTTGTACATCATCCATTCTTTAAGAACAGCCTTTATATAAGGTGATTCCACACTGTGGTTCACCGTAATACGGGTATTACAGGCACAATAGGTACATAAACGCTCACAAAAGGGAAGATGTATATAAATACTGATTCCGTCTTTAAGGTTACTTTTATCAAAAGAAAATTTTACCGATTTCAACCATTGTTCAATCGTTGGTGGCTTTTCATCCCAATAAGGAACCGTTGGATAACTGGTGTAACGGGGTGTTGCAACATTATATTTCGTAATTAAACTTGCCATACAAATCAAGCAATAGATAAAATAATTTTATTGAGCATATACTGAATTTTACCGGGTTTGCGATTAGCAAAGCAGGTTAGAGTCAGTGATACTGAGCGAATGAGTTTGACGGTTGCTGAGCATAGCCGAAGCACGCAAACTTATTCAGCCGAAGTACAACAAAATAAAAGCAATAATCAATTCTAAAAAATGATTTTAATCATTAAAACGAATGTCGTTTTCACCTTTTTATACTGAGCGAATGAGTTTGCCGGTTGTTGAGCGTAGCCGAAGCATGCAAACTCATTCAGTCGAAGTATACATCTTATACCAAATGTATTTACAAATTAGTCCTATTTATTGTAGTATAATGCAACCATTTTCATCTTTTTTGTTTCTTTTCTTGGAAAACTTATCTATTTTTTTTATCTTTCTTTTCTAAAATAAAGTTCACTTCACCAAAAACTATAATTAAAATGATAATTACTTCTACTAAGAGAAATAACATCCTTGCCGGAATAGTCATCACCCTTCTTTCTGTTTTCTGTTGCACCGGCCAAGCGCAAAATGGCAATAAACAATATGTAACAGATAAAAAGTATATCAGAGTAGATATTGGTCATGGAGCTCTGCATTGCCCGTTTTTAAGCCCTAAATTAGAAGCTACACTTAAAGAAATTAAAGATATAGAAGATTTTTTTATTGACAGGAGGAGCAGTTACATAACCTTCGAACTTCCTTCCAATACCGAAATAACAGCCGAATCACTAAAAAAAATAGGTACAGACGTAGGGTATCCTGCTGCTGATGTTATTATTTCGATAGATAATAAACCTATTGAAACGGCTATAAAAGAATAATATACTGAATTTATAGCTGCAAAGGCAGCCGGTTCAGCCGAAGTATAAAAACCAGCTGGTGTATGAAATACCAACAAAAAAATAATAGTTACGCTGCTTTATGGCTGCTGGTATTTTGGGTTGCTGGTAGTTATGTATATTCTCAAAATAGTGCCACAAATAATATTCATTCAAAAACACCTTCCGGAAGACAAAAATTTATTACCAGCCCTTTTGAAAACAAGGTATTTATTGAAGAACAGGGACAGTTTAAAAAAACAACTGAACAGTTTAACATAACGATTCCGGACACTATTTTATATGCCGTAAATAATGCAGAATTTAATGCTTACTTTACAAGAAAAGGCATCACTTTCCTGTTTTCTAAAATGGAAAAGCCGCATCGTGAAGAAAATGAAGAAAGAGAAGATGAAAAAGAGGAAAGACCTCTTATAAAATGGGAAGCACTAAATATGGAATGGATCAATCCTCTTCCTTCCATGAAAATAACAGTCTTAAATAAGGTAAACGACTATTATACTTTCAGGGAATATGCTGATAACAAGCAATACGACCATGTTTCAGCATATAAAAAACTTTATTATTCCAATATCTATGAAGGAGTTGATGCAGAGTTCGAATTGCCTGAACAGGGAGGTATTAAATATCAGTTTATTGTTCGTGCCGGCCATACAATTCCAGCTATTGCCTATAAAATAAGTAATACAAAAAATCTTTATATAGATACGGATGGAAACCTGCATATACAAGCTGAATTCAATGACCTTATTGACAAAGCCCCTATTGCTTCTACTAAAAGCACCATAGTACCTGTAAAATACAGTCTAAAAGAAAACATAATAGAGTTAAATTTTGAAACGCAATCCCCGTTTTCAGAAGACCTCATAATTGATCCATGGATTATCAATCCTGCATTGCCGTCTCCAAATATTGCATGTGATATACAAGAGGATTCTGTTGGTAATATATATATAAACGGAGGTACCAGTGGTAGCGGTAGTTACCAGGTTCAGAAATATAACTCTACAGGGGTTTTGCAATGGTCGCACAATTATAGTTGCTCTTATTATGGTGACATTGCCGTTGCTAATTCGGGCAGTATTTATTATTCAGACGGAATCAGTGGCAAAGTAACAAAACTAAGCAGCACCGGTTCTGTAATTTATTCCATTACCGAAGGCTCTGAAAACTGGAGATTTAGTTTTAATAAATCTAAAACAATTCTTGCAATGGGCGGGAATTTTGGTGCGAGTAGTCTTACAAATATTGACACAACAAATGGCGCTTTTACAAATACAGTTAGCTACCCCTCCGATACATGGGCTATCGCAACGGATTGTAACGGAGATATCTATTCATTACACCAGGGTGCTTCTCCTTGCATATTGCGTAAAACAGATGCTAATTTTAACCCGGTAAGTTCCCTTGTCACATCTCCTGATTTTTGTGTGACAGGATATAGCAATGTACGCGCTTATGCCAGCGGATACAATGCTATTACTATAAGTGGCCCTTATTTGTATATATATGACGGGCTTCAACTGCGCAGGTTTCTTAAGAACACTCTTACTTTTGTCAACAGCGTTTCCGTGCCCAATGGCACTGCAAATAATTGTAGCGGTATTGCCTTTGACTATTGCGGAAACATTTACGTGGGAACCATGAGTACCATAGAAAAATATGATAATCTACTCAATCCTATTTCTTCCATTCCTGCTCCAAATATTGTTTATGATATTATACTTGCCGGCAATGGCGACCTTTTAGCCTGTGGAAAATCTTTTGTAGCTAATTTTGGCCCTACATGCCCTTATCCTCCACCACTTGTAGTTACTGCCACTTCAACTAATGTTTCCTGTAATCCCGGAACAGCAACTATTATAGCAACAGGTGGAACTCTTCCATACGCTTACTTATGGCAACCGGGCGGACAAACAACAGCTACTGCAACAGGTCTGACTCCCGGAACATATAGCTATAGAATAGACGATTCTTTTTGTCAATCACACGAGGATAGTGTAGTAGTAGTGCAAACATCACCGTTATCTCTTTCATTGGGGATAGTTAATAAAGAGAACTGCCTGAACAGTTTTGATGGTTCTGCTACAGTAAGCGCTTCCGGTGGTACCGGGCCTTATTCCTACTCCTGGAATACCAATCCTGTTCAGAACACACAAACTGCAACAGGCCTGGGCGCAGGAGTTTACCTGGCTACAGTTACTGATGCTGATTCCTGTCAGGATACATTAAGTGTTGTTATCGTGAGGGAACCGGTTCCTGTTGCTAATTTTGGTAGCACCAAAGTTTGTAATGATTTCCCTACCATGTTTACTGACAGCTCTGTGGTTGCTGCCGGAACCATCACCTCCTGGAGCTGGAATTTTGGAGATACCACGGCTATCAATACCAACCAAAATCCTTCACACATTTACACTTATCCTGGTACACATAATGCTACCCTTATTATTAACACAAGCCTCGGTTGTGCCGATACTATTATCAAAACTGTTACCGTACATTATAATCCTGTTTCTGATTTTACCCATAATGATGTCTGCATGGGCGATACTATGTATTTTACAAGCACATCTTCGGTTGATAGTTCTGCTTCCATCGTCTCTTATATGTGGTTTTTTGGAGAAAGCAGCGCATCAAGTACATTACAAAATACTTCTCATTTATATTCCTTCCCCGGCACCTACACCGTTACATTAATTGTTACGACCAACAATGGATGTAAAGACACCGTCACTAAAAATGTTGTTGTACATCCACTACCGGTACCTCTATTTACCACCGCTAACGTGTGTTATGGGTATTATGCTTCGTTTAACGAAAGTTCATCCATCACTAATACAGATACTATTCAATCCTGGAGATGGAATTTTGACGATGCGTCCCCTTTGCTCTATCAGCAGCAGGTTACGGGAGGTCACCTCTATACTGCCCCTGCAACTTATAACGTGCAGCTGCATCTCACCTCTACCTTCGGGTGTGCTGATTCTGTTACTCATCCTGTTATCATATATCCTAAGCCTGTAGCTGGTTTTACAGCTATAAACAAATGTGATGGTACTGATGTCCCATTTACCGATAGCTCCACTACTGCTTCCGGAAGCACCATTAATGCCTGGAACTGGAATTTTGGGGATGGTTCACCCGCTGGTTCCACTCAAAATCTTTCTCACCTCTATGCCAATGCTGGTAATTATTCTGCTACACTCATTGTTCAGAATAACTTTGCTTGTGCTGATACCATTACTAAACCAATTACTGTTTATTTCAATCCTGTGGCTAATTTCAACGTTCAGGATGTGTGTTTTAAAGATTCTGTATTTTTTTATGATTCTTCCTATGTTGATGTTTCTGCATCTGTTGCTTCCTGGCTTTGGGTGTTTAATGACGGAAGTCCTACAAGCTCCCTGCAAAATCCCGTTCACTATTATTCCTCTTTTGATACCTATGGTGTTACTTTATTAGCTACTACCAACCAGGGATGTTCTAATGCCGCTAACATCAATGTGAATGTGTTTGACCCGCCTGTAGCGGATTTTAATATTGCCAATATTTGTCTGGTTGATTCTGCTTTATTTAACAACACTTCTGATAATCCTTCTATGGGTACCATTGCTTCATGGACATGGAATTTTGGAGATGCAACACCTTTGAATACTACAGATTTAAATCCACTGCATCTGTATGCTGATACTGGTACTTATACCATTACTCTTATCAGTCGTTCTTCTAATTTGGCTTGTGCCGATACTGCTTCTGATTCTATTGTTGTTTTTCCTATGCCTGTAGCTGGTTTCACAGCTGCTGATGTTTGTCTGGGGCAAAATATGGGTTTCAATGATTCTTCACTGGTGGCCAGTGGAACCGTTGATACTTGGAGCTGGGAGTTCGGGGATAATGGAGCGTTAAGCGCTTTGCAGAACCCGGTTCATCCATATGCTGCTTTTGATGGTTATACCGTTACTTTAATTGCCACCACCAATCATAACTGTAAGGATACTACAAGCAGCACTGTGGTTGTTCATCCTTTGCCGGATGCCAACTTTACTTTCAATAATGTTTGTTTGGGAAATACTATGGTGTTGAATGATCTATCTCTTATACCGGCAAATATCAGCAATGATGTGATTAGCTTCTGGAATTGGGACTTTGGAGACAATTCTGCTATGGTCAATTCTCAGAATACCACTCACCTGTATGCTGCTGTTGGTACTGATTCGGTGGAGCTAAAAGTGGTTTCCAGTTTTGGTTGTGCAGATTCCGTTACCAGAGCGGTTACTATTAACCCAAACCCCTCTGTTAGCTTTACTACCAGTGATACGGCTGGTTGTGAACCGCTGTGTATTGATTTCTCCAACTCTTCTATTATTGCATCCGGAAACAACAGCAGTTGGATTTGGAATTTTGGAGATGGCAATACTACTGCTAATAATACGCTTATTAATCATTGTTTTTTTAATGATTCTGTTTTTAATCCTAAGATCTATACTATTTCATTAACCGTTACTTCGGATAGCGGATGCGTTACTTCACTCACCAAAACAAATCTTATTACTGTATTTCCTAAGCCCGATGCCGGTTTTAGTGTAATACCAACTTCTGCTTCCATTATTAATCCAGTGATTGCTATTACTGACCTTTCTACCGGAGCCAACTTCTGGTTCTGGAATTTCGGAGATGGTTCGGCTCCGCTCACTATTGATATTGATAGTTCCTCTATTCCTATACAACATACCTATGCTGATACCGGGACTTATACCATCACATTAATAACCACTACACAATATAACTGCATTGACACCGCTTTTCAAACCGTTTTCATTGAACCGGATATTGCTTTCTTTATTCCTACAGCTTTTTCACCTAATGACGATGGTGTAAACGATACATTTATTGGCAGAGGTATTTTTATCAACACTTTTGAAATGTCTATTTTCGACCGATGGGGAAATCTTATTTACAGAACCGATGATATGAATAAACCCTGGAATGGTAAAGCTAATTATGGTAATGAACCTGCACAACCTGATGTTTATATTTACTCAATTAAAATTACGGATTTAAAATTGAAAAAATATAATTATAAAGGCACAGTAACATTGATTAAATAGCTCCTGCTATTGCATTTGCAACCTTTTCCATTATCCTTGCATCTTTCCTTAAAATTTGTTAAATTAGTGCTCTATCATTATTGTATCATTTAATGAAGCCAGTTTTACCATATATAAAAATCCCTTTTACATTCTGGCTCTTTCTAAATACTTTTTCACTTCTGTTTTCTCAAAACGCAGCTACCAGTTCTACCTACAGAAAAGGATGGACAACCAAACCTTTTGAACGAAAAGCATTTATAGAAAACAAAGGTCAGTTTACTGCCACTCTGCCTCCGGACAAAACCAACTATAGCTATGCCATTGATAATGGTACAAGGGCTTTATTTTATCCCAATGAAGTGCTTTTTTATTTTTCTAAACCTTTATTAAAAAAGGAAAAAATGGAAAAAGAAGAAGACGATCCTGAAAAAGAACGTGAACGTGAACAGAATTTGCAAAAACGTGAAAAACAATTTATAAGCATGAAATGGCTAAATGCCAATCCCGATGCAGTTATTGAAGTAAGTGATGAACAAACGATAGACTATGAATATGTAATTAGCAAGAATGCCCCTAAAAACTATACAGCACATTGCAAGGGTTACGGCAGGCTGAGAATAAAAAATCTTTATACAGGTATTGATGTAGAATATTTTTTTTCTGAAAAAGAAGGATATAAATATAACTTATACATAAGCCCCAATGCTGATGTAAGCCAGATTCAGCAGCAGTATGAAGGAATGAACGGTATTAAATTATCTGAAGGCAACATCATAATAAAAACCATACTGGGAGATATTATTGACCATGCCCCTCTAAGTTATGTCACGGGTAATATCAATCAGAAAATTACCAGCAGCTTTACACTCAGGAAAAATACAGTTTCATTTAATATAGAAAGCAACACAAACCAGGCAATAACAATTGATCCGTGGGTAACAACACCAGGCATGGTTAAATCTCCTGTTGACAATGGTGTTGATCAATACGGAAATATTTACATAACAAGCCCTGACTATATACTTGAAAAATATTCTTCAACCGGCACCTTGATCTCCTCAACGGATGTTATGGGTGGGGTTGCAAGTTATTATGGCGATATGCTGACCGACTCCCGTGGCTATTGTTTTTTTAATACAGTCGGTTTTCATGCACGAGGCGATGCAACTGCTGTCGATTCTGCCGGCAACTTTTTATGGGATAGCTTTGGAATCATGGAGTGCTGGCGTTTTGTGTTGAATGAATGTACCAGCCAGGTGCTGTCTCTCACAGGATACCGCCATAGCGCTACCGGCTTTGCAAAAATAAATACGGAAACAGGAGCCCTTACAGGCTACACTCAAAGCGGAAGCTGCTGCCAGGATCCACATTGCGGAGCAATCGATTACAATGGCGATGTTTATTGTGTTGTTTCAGAAGGTGGAAATACACAGATATACAAATGGACACCAGCCAATACAATTGCTGCCACCTACCCTGCTGTTGGTAGCTGGGGCTATGGTACAGGCTACGTTGGAGATGGTTTTTTTTCACAGGGATACAACGGAATGACCATTTTGGGAAACAACCTGTATATATTTGATGGCTCCACATTATTTAAAGTAAATAAAACCAATGGCTCAATTGTAAGCCAGGTTACCGTCCCAGGTGGAGTAAATAAACAAAATGGGGGTATTTATATAACAAGCTGCGGCAATGTTTTTGTTGGTTCAGGCACAGGAGTATATATGTATGACATCAATTTTAACCAGATTGACTTTAAAGCAACAAACGGTCGTGTGTTTGATTTAGCTTTTAATACTTTTAACCAAAGCATAACTGCATGTGGATCCGGGCATGTAACAGAACTTGCATTTACAATACCTCCTTGCGCTTTTTCTAACCAGCCATACATTATGCCATCGTATGACAGCCTTCCGAATGGCTATATAATATTAAATTTAACCGGAGGTGTACCCGATTATACATATAATTGGTTATACAATGGTATCCCGTTCATTCAAACAACGGATAGTATCGGTGGCCTTTTACCCGGAACGTATAAATGTATTTATACTGACAATAAATGCCCAACTCCTAATATAGATTCCGTTGAGCTTCTCGTTATTTCAGTTTCTATCGATCCCGATTTCAGTTTTGATAATGTCTGTAGCCCGCTTCCCGTCCAGTTTACCGATTCGTCTACAATAACTTCCGGAAGCATTGTTTCCTGGTTTTGGAAATTTGGAGATGGTAACACCTCTGCACAACAGAATCCATCGCATACTTTTTCTAATGATGGAACCTACAACGTTAATCTTATAGTAACCAGCTCTGACGGTTTTAAGGACTCCATTAGTAAAATTATAACTGTTTATCCCAAGCCTATAGCTGATTTTACCTTCACCAACAAATGCGATGGAGCAGCAATACCTGTAAACAGTACTTCCACCATTAATACACCAGATGTTATATCAGGCTGGAATTGGTCTTTTGGTGACGGTACCACCGGAACAGGTAACACTACATCACATTTATATGCAACTCCCGGTAACTATACTACAACATTAATAGTAAACAGCAACAACTCATGTGCAGACACAAGTATTCAACAGGTTGCCGTTTTTAATAATCCTGTTGCTTCTTTTACTTATAATGATGTGTGCCTGGGCGACAGTATGTATTTTATCAATACTTCAACAGTAAATCCACCAGCTGCTATGGCTGGCTATTTATGGAATTATGGAAATGGCGGTACAACAACTGTACAAAATCCGGTATATAAATATGCAATGCACGGTGCTTATAACGCTATATTAGTAACAACCACAACCGATGGTTGTTCAGACGCTGTGGCATTCACAGTAAAAGTATTCGACCCGCCTGTAAGTAGTTTTTCAGTGAATAATGTATGCTTGTTTGATTCAGCGGTTTTTAATAATTCATCTAATAATCCTTCTATGGGTACTATTGCCAGCTGGCAATGGAATTTTGGGGATGGCTCCCCGACAAATAGCATTAACCTTAATCCACACCATCTGTATAACACTACAGGGAATTACCAGATAACATTAATTACACGCTCCTCTAACCTGGCTTGTGCAGATACAACAACTGATTCTATTACTGTATTTCCAATGCCTGTTGCCAATTACGGATTTACAGATGTTTGTCTTAATGAAACGATGGACTTTGGAGATTCATCGGCAGTAACAAGCGGAAATATTATTGACTGGAACTGGAACTTCGGGGATAATAGCCCGACAGATACCAACCAGCATCCGAACCATATTTATCTGAATTATGGAACATATACCACAACATTAATTACAACTACCAATAATGGCTGTAAAGATACCAGTGCAAAAAATGTTATAGTACATCCGCTTCCAACAGCTCAATTCAGCACTGTAAATGTTTGCAATGGCAGCTCTACTCCTTTTACAGACTTGTCAACCATTCCGTCAACGGATGTGATACAATCCTGGCAATGGGATTTCGGAGACAGTAGCTCTTATAATACAAATCAAAACTGCTCTCATGTATATGCTGGCCCAGGCCCATACCAGGTTGAACTTTTGATAATTTCCCAGTTCGGTTGCCGTGATTCTATCCCTCATCCGGCTATTGTTAATCCTAATCCCATAGTAAACTTCAAAGGCATTGATTCCATTGGCTGTGAGCCTTTATGTGTTAACTTTCAAGATTTAGCTACAATTACATCCGGTAACAATACTGCCTGGTTATGGGATTTTGGAGATAATGGTTCAACAAGCTCCTCTGAAAACCCTGTTCACTGTTATAATAACGACTCCGTTCATTCTCCTCTATCCTTTAATATAACGCTTACAGTTACTTCCGATAATGGATGCACCTCCACTGTAGCTAAAACCAATTATATCACAGTATACCCTGAACCTTCTGCAGCTTTTACTGTTCAGCCGGTTTCTGCGTCAATAATTGATCCTGTTATTACCCTGCTAAATTCATCTACAGGAGCAAATTTCTGGTATTGGAATTTTGGGGATGGTTCGGCTCCACTCATCACAGGTATAGATAGTTCTTCTGTTTCTGCTCCTGTGCCACATACTTATACTGATACAGGAACCTATACCATTACATTAATTACCACTACCCAATATGGTTGTATTGATACAGCTTATCAATTGGCCATTATAGAACCAAGCTTTTTATTTTATATCCCTGATGCCTTTAGCCCTAATGGGGATGGTGTGAATGATATATTTACCGGAAAAGGCATTTTTGTAAAAGAATTTGAAATGATGATTTTTGACCGCTGGGGCAATCTTACTTTCTTTTCTGATGATTATAATAAACCGTGGGATGGTAAAGCAAACTATGGAACCGAAACGGCACAACAGGATATTTATATTTATTCTATAAATATTACCGACTTTGTAAGAAAGAAGCACCACTACAAAGGCACTGTTACCCTGGTCAGATAATTATTATTTGCATTAAACCAGGATAAAACCTATTTTTGCCGTCACAAAATGAATTTTATTGACTACGAATTTTATAACATGGTAATATGTTAAAAATAAGCTATCCATGAAGCAGCTAATACTTTCAAAAAGATTTTTTCTATTAAAACTTGTCTGTTTCTGTTGGCTAACAACTTTAAAATTAAATGCCCAGGATAATGTTGGTATCGGTACCAATACGCCCGATGTTAGCGCTATTTTAGAAATGCTTTCTACTAATAAGGGGTTACTAATACCCAGAATGACTGCCACTCAAAGAATATCTATCCCTTCCCCGGCAAACTCGCTTCTGGTATATGATACTGATTCTATGTGCTATTTCTTCTGCAGACAACCTGGAACAATTTGGGTTTCATTATGTAATTCGGGGTCTGGTGGCGGCTCAGGAACTGCAGGGTTTACAGGCGCTACAGGGATTATCGGATTCACCGGAACTACAGGAACTACCGGGGATATAGGTGTTACTGGCACTACCGGTGGGCAAGGATTCAGTTGTTGGGACACTAATCAAAACGGAATAAATGACCCCTCAGAAGATGTTGATTTGAATGGACTATGGAATGTGAACGACTGTAATGCCGGGGTTGCAGTACCAGGACCAGCAGGCTATACCGGATCTACCGGAAATACAGGATATACTGGTGCAACAGGATTTACAGGTGCAACAGGTGCAACGGGAGTTGGGGCCACTGGATATACCGGAGCAACAGGTGCAACAGGAAGTCAAGGCTATAGTTGCTGGGACACCAACCAAAATGGAATTAATGACCCTTCAGAGGATGTTGATTTGAACGGGCAATGGAATGTGAACGATTGTAATGCAGGAGTTCCTGTTCCAGGATCAATTGGATTCACCGGCACTACTGGTTATACAGGCACCACAGGCCGTACCGGTTCAACAGGTTTAACAGGAACAACGGGTTCAACCGGTTCAACCGGTTCTACCGGTTCTACTGGTTATACAGGTGCCACCGGTTATACAGGAAGTACCGGAGCCACAGGCCCAACCGGTGTTGGAACTACGGGATCCACAGGAGCTAATGGTGTTATTGGGCCTACAGGACCTGCCGGATCCGATGTAGGTACTCATTGGACATTAACAGGCAATTCTATTGCTGCAAGTGATTTCATTGGAACAACCAATAGCCAGGATTTTGTAATCAAAACAAATTCAAGTGAAAAAGCCAGAGTAACAAGTGGGGGCTTTATAGGTATTGGAACAGCAATACCCGATGTTCAGCTTACGCAACAGAAGGCACTTAATGGTTCTTTTACCAATACCATTTCGGATTATTTTTATATGGCGAAAAACAATTCTTCCATAAATGTTTTTGGTATTGCAGCTTCTACTACACAAGCTTATTTAATGACAAACAATGGATATGGTTTGAATTTAGGAACGAATGGAAATGTAGGTGTAATAATATCTCCGACCAATAATGTAGGTATTGGAACCAATCCCGGTTATAAATTAGATGTAAATGGAATCATTCATTCGGTTAATGGTATTTGTGCATCTAATGTTAGCAGTGATTTACCTTCTTTTTCAGGAATAGTGGGCATCAAATCAGACGGAGGTTTAATTGTTCCTAATGGTAAAGTAGGAATTGGAACTGCTACTCCAAACAATTTGCTTGATGTGATTTCAACAAGCGGTATTGATGCTGTTGCTGGAACTACAAATGGAGGCTCGTCAAGTTATGGCGGCATTTTTACAAGCACAGGTTCAAGCAGCAACGGTGTCAAAGGAGAATGTGATAATGGTGGCTCTGCTTTTGGAGTTTGGGGGGCTAGTACGAGTGGTTATGCAGGATGGTTTTCCGGAACTACATATGTTAATGGTGATTTTTCAGTGGGAGGAACAAAATCGTTTAGGATTGATCACCCACTTGATCCTGCTAACAAATACCTCTATCATTCCTGCGTGGAAAGTGATAAACAGTTAAATATCTATTCAGGCAATGTGGTTACTGATGCATCCGGTGATGCAACAGTTTCTTTGCCTTCCTATTTTGAAACATTAAACATTGATTTCAGATATCAACTCACGGTAATTAATGTATTTGCCCAGGCAATTATTTCTCAAAAAATTCAATCGAACCAATTTAAAATAAAAACTGACAAACCATTTGTTGAAGTGAGCTGGATGGTAACAGGTGTCAGAAATGATGCCTGGAGCAAAGACCATCCTTTTGCTGATGAAGTTGAAAAAAGAGCAGAGGAAAAAGGTACGTATCAATATCCGCAAGGTTTTGGGTTACCTAAAGAAATGTCAGTAGAATATCAAAAGTTAAAAGTAGGTTCCAGTGATAATCAGACAAAAAAATAATTTATGAATTATTTTATACCCCTCAAAAAAATAGCATTAGCAAGTTTTGTATGCGCATATATACAAATACTTTCTATCCATGCCCAGGATAACGTTGGCATTGGCACCAATACACCCGATGCCAGTGCAGTTTTAGAGATGCTCTCTACCAACAAAGGATTACTAATACCCAGAATGACAACTGCACAAAGGCTGTCAATTTCGCCTTCTGCCGCAAATTCTCTTTTGGTATATGATATAGATTCTATGTGTTTTTTCTTTTACAGGCAGCCCAATCTAAACTGGGTTTCATTGTGTAATTCCGGATCGGGCAATAATGGCACAAACACTATCGATACGCTTTTTGCCAATTTCATCAATGTAGATTCTATTATTGCTCTTTACCTGTATGCGGATTCTATTTTTGCACATTATATACAAAGTGATACTATTATTGCCAACTATGCTAATTTTGATTCGCTTTTTATAAATGGAGTTTCTATTCAGCAACTCATTTCTGATTCAATTGCATCAAAAGCATGGTTATTACAAGGAAATACCGGCACCAACCCATCTGTAAATTTTATTGGAACTACAGATGCGGCAGACATGGTTGTGAAAACAAATGGCACAGAAAGAATGAGGGTTTTATCCGGTGGAAATGTGGGGATAGGCACATCAACACCCGGAACACAATTAGAAGTAGCGGGGCAGGTAAAAATTACAGGTGGGTCTCCTGGTATTGGCAAGGTGTTGACCTCTGATGCTTCAGGGCTCGCTACCTGGCAAAGTCCTTTCCCTCCGGGAATAATTGTTATGTGGGCAGGAACAATAAGTACAATTCCAGCCGGCTGGGCCTTATGTGATGGTACCAGCGGTACTCCCAACCTGAGCGATAAATTTATTTTAGGTGTTTCCTCCTCTTCCGAAGATCCTGGTGCCACAGGAGGAGCACACTCCTATAACTTAACTGCTAGCCAGCTTCCATCGCATACACACACATTTACAACCAGTACTGGTGGAAGCCATTCTCATACATTTACTACCAACTCTTCCGGTGCTCATACACATAGCTTTTTTTGGGATGCCAGTGCAAAAAATGATTGTAGTGGTGTTTCGGCAGTAATTACCGGTGCCAGCAGTGGCAATTGTGGTACAGCTTATTCTCCCAATCCAACAGAAGGTACTCATACCCATACAGGAACTTCAGATGCAGGAGGCAGCCATAACCATACAGGAACTACAGATCCAACAGGCAGTGGTGGGTCAATAGATAATCGTCCGGCTTATTATAAACTTGCTTACATTATGAAATTGTAATTTTTTGTTAAAAAAGTTAATTTCATTACCTTAGTCATCTAGAAAAAGTTAAAGCTGAGGAGTTAAATCTTAAAATTTGTTTCATGAAGCATTTTATATTTTCAAAAAGAATCTTAATAGCGTGTTTTACTTTCGTTTGCATACATTTGAATTTATGGGTACAGGCCCAGGATAATGTTGGTATTGGCACCAATAATCCCAATGCCACCGCAATACTGGAATTACTTTCAACAAATAAAGGAATGCTGGTACCCCGAATGAATACTGCTGCCATGAATGCCATCACTAACCCGGCAAATTCTTTATTAATATATAACACGGATTCCATGTGTTATTTCTTTTACAGGCAGCCCAGCTCAGCATGGATTTCATTATGTAATTCTTCCGGTTCAGGAGGCTCCGGAGGAGCTACTGGTGCTACTGGTGCTACCGGAACCAATGGAGTCACAGGAGCTACCGGTGATATAGGAAGCACAGGGGCTACCGGAAGTACTGGTGCTACAGGTTCTGATTTAGGAACACACTGGACAATTACAGGCAACGCAGGCACTATAGCCGGAACTAATTTTATTGGTACTACTGATGCACAGGACTTTGTGACTAACACCAATGGTTCTGCACCCACAAATGAACGAATGAGAGTATTAGCTGCCGGAAATGTGATTATCAATAACTCTTCTTTGGGTTCAAATACTGCTGATGTATTTTCTGTATACAGCAATGGAACAACTAATGGTAATACTACAAACACCAGTGCAATAGGAACTTCAGCCGTTAATGGTTACAGTTCGGGAGCAGGCTTCGGTGTATATGGTAATAATACAGGTACAGGAGTCGGGGTTTTTGGTTTGAATACAGCCATTGATGTTGGTGTGGAGGGTGATGTTTTTAATTCAACTCCTCAATCCATAACTACAGGAACAAGTATGGGTGTGTTTGGATATAATAATTCTGTTCCAAGCGCATCGGGGTATGCTGTAGGTATTCTCGGACAGTCGGTTTCAACCACCGGGGCTACCGATGGGGTGTACGGAAGAGCAGCTTCGGCCAACGGTTTTGGAGTAGCCGGGTTTAATACGAATACCTCGGGAACAGGAGTGGCAGGAATTGGTAATAACCTCCCAGGTGGTTATTTAGTGTCTGGAAGTGGTGGTGCATTTACAGGAGTGGATTGGGGAGCATATATTGAAAACACCTCATTTGGAACAAGTGGCGCTATATACACTATCAACGGTGGGGTTATTAACCGATATAATTATTACAACGGAACTCAATATAAAATCAATGGTACGGGAACAGTTTCAACTACTGTAAAAGATATAAATGGAAATAATGTGGTAATGCACTGCCCTGAAACACCGGAAATATATTACGCTGATTATGGAGAAGCACAACTTATTAATGGCCGGGCTCATATCGAGTTAGACCCAACTTTTGCTAAAAATGCCGCTATCAACTCCAAGCATCCCCTGAGAATTTTTACTTCATTAGAAGGCGATTGCAATGGGGTGTATATTACTAACAAAACCGCAACCGGATTTGATGTAATAGAACTTAAAGGCGGAACTGCAAACATTCATTTTCAATGGAACGCAGTATGTAATGCTGCTGATCAGGAAGTAGCGCCCGGAAAAATTTCCAGAAATGCTGATATACGGTTTGAGCCTGCTCCATTACCGGTTGAAACAAAAACTATACAACAGCCACTTATTAAAACCCATACAAATCCAAAAACAACAAAATAAATTACTCTGCTAAAAGAATAATGATACATAAAAAGACTTTATATCAAAGTTTTATAGTATGCAGCTTACTGCTGACCATGTCATTGCATGCTCAGGACAATGTTGGCATAGGCACCAATACTCCGGATGCGAGTGCAATATTGGAATTACTATCTTCCAACAAAGGATTGCTTGTTCCGCGAATGAATACAGCAGGAATGAATGCTATTGCAAGCCCGGAAAATTCTTTATTAATATACAACACAGATTCCATGTGTTATTTCTTTTACCGACAGCCCACAACCTCATGGGTTTCAATGTGTAATTTAAGCCTTGGAAATTCAGCCGATTCAATGTTTATCAATTACTCTTTTATTGATTCGCTTTTCGCCAGTTATAGTTTAATAGATAGTCTTTTTGCAAATTATATTAATGTAGACAGTTTGTTTGCAAACTATGTGAATATTGATTCCATTTTTGCAAACTATATCAATGTAGACAGCCTGTTTGCAAGTTATAGCACTATCGATTCTCTTTTTGCAAATTATATCAGCGTAGATAGTCTGTTTGCCAATTACGCAAATATTGATTCCCTCATTGCCAGCCATATTAATGTAGATAGTTTATTTGCCAACTATGGAAATATTGACTCTTTATTTGTAAACTACTTGAATGTTGACAGCATATTTGCGAACTATGGCAATTTTGATTCGCTTACGATCAATGGAACTTCAATACAATCATTAATTGATAGTTTGATAAGTAATTCAGATTCTATTTCCTTGTGTAGTAACGCTACTACTAATTATGTAACCAAATTTACAAGTCCAACCTCAATATGCAATTCTATCATTTATGATAATGGAACCAATGTGGGCATCAATACAACAAGTCCAACAGTTTCTTTTCAAATAAATGCAACAGATGCCATTGGCATTCCATCAGGCACAACAGCTCAACGACCATCCTCTCCACCGGTTGGTTCTACCCGGTATAACACCACAACAGGAGTGCTGGAAGTTTTTAATGGTACATGCTGGCAAAATATAAATACCCCTCCTATTGGTTCCACCTATATTCAATGGTTTAATGCTGCTGATCCGAATACGATTTATCCATGTACGGTATGGATTTCGACTGATATTTCCAACGGAGAATTTATTCGTGCAACAGGTGGTTTATCTAATGTTGCAGCACCTCCATTAACTGGTGTTGTGCAAGGTTTCGCAACACAGGATCATACACATAGTTCTTCCGGTTCTGTTGCAAACTCTGGTACACTCACAACATCAACCAATGGATCACACAGCCATGCCGGAAATACAACAGGGGTATCTTCTATCAGTTCCTCTTCGTGGATTCCTTATGATGATAATTTAAGTAATGATGCAGGAAACTCAGGTGATTTCTCAGGAAGCAACCCTTCAACCTGTGGCGCAGGATGGGATAGCAGACCTACTGCCGGAAATTTTATGGGACAGCTCAATCAATCATGCTTAGATCATACACACGGCATTATTGCAGACGGAAATCATCAGCATACAATTTCGCCTCATAATCATTCGGTAAGCATTACCGTTGGAAATATGGATAGTGGAAATATAGCAACAGAAACCCGTCCAACAAATGTGGCGGTTACTTTTTGGAGAAGAACACAGTGATAGAATATAGTTAATAGTAATGATGGGTTATTGGGTTATCATTGTTATTTATAATTAGCTTAACTGATAACTGTCAACGGATAACTAATGAACTATAGTGTAAAAATCTAATAATAGGAAACACATGCCGGATTTAAGCAAAAAATTCTGTACGCAGAGCATAGCATTGTTAACTTTGGTACACTTTTGTATATGCAGTATTTTGCCATCACAGGCACAGGATAATGTTGGTATTGGAACTAATACACCCAATGCAAGTGCCATTTTGGAAATGCTCTCTACCAACAAAGGATTATTAATACCCAGGATGACAGCGGTTCAAAGGCTTGCCCTTTCCGGAAGTGCCGCAAACTCCCTTTTAGTATATGATACAGATTCTATGTGCTATTTCTTCTGGAGACAACCAAGCAATGCCTGGATTTCTTTATGTAATTCGGGTTCAGGTGGTACTGGTAGTAATGGTGTAACCGGAAGCACAGGAACCACGGGAGATATTGGTGCAACAGGGTATACTGGCGCAACAGGTGCAACCGGAAGTCAAGGATACAGTTGCTGGGATACTAACCAAAACGGAATAAATGACACCTCGGAAGATGTGGATAGCAATGGTTTTTGGAATACGAACGACTGTAATGCAGGGGTTGCCGTTCCCGGGCCAGCAGGTTATACGGGTTCAACAGGTTCAACCGGATATACAGGTGCAACAGGATTTACCGGTGCAACCGGTGCAACAGGAGTTGGAGCTACTGGATATACCGGAGCAACAGGTGCAACAGGAAGTCAGGGATACAGTTGCTGGGACACCAACCAGAATGGTATAAATGACCCTTCAGAAGACGTGGACGGCAATGGTTTTTGGAATGTAAATGACTGTAATGCAGGTGTTCCTGTGCCTGGGCCAATAGGTACTACCGGTTATACAGGTTCAACAGGAACTATGGGTTCAACAGGTCGTACAGGATTTACAGGATTTACAGGATTTACAGGTTCAACAGGTCGTACAGGATCTACTGGTTATACAGGCTCTACCGGTTCTACCGGTTCAACAGGGAGCATAGGATATACGGGTTCAACAGGCTCAACGGGGGCTACAGGACCAGGTACCATTTGTGGTGGAGCCAGTATAAATTATGTAACAAAATTTACAAGTCCAACGGATATATGTAACTCTATTATTTATGATAATACAACCAATGTAGTTATTGGAAGTACCACACCTTTTGTAACTGATAAATTCTCTACTTATATTGCAGGATCTGACAATGGGGTAAGCAGCTATGCAGGCGGAAGTGGTGAGGCTATATATGGAAATAATTACGGTACAGGAAGAGCAGGCACATTTTATATTAATAATGCTGCCAATACCAGTGCTGCACTCTTCACACAACACGAAAATGCAAATGCTGCTGCTGCATATTCATTAAATAATGCAGCAGCAGGCGCAGGAACAGGAGATGCTTATCAGGGATTCACAGCACAATCCGGGGCAGCGGCTTTATGGGGACAAAATACTAACAGTTCCGGTACTGGAATAATGGCATCCGGAAATAATCAAAGTACCCTCTTTTTAACCAATGGATCAGGAGGTGCTTTTATTGGAGATATTACAGGAATCTATGGAGGTTTTAATACCGGAGGTATTGGAGAAGCCCTTTATATGGATGATAATTATGGAGCTGTTTGGAATGCAGGATACTGGGATGGCTCATCTTATTACAAAATTGTCGGAAATGGAAGTGTATCAACCGTTGTTCCTGGAATAGATGATAAGAACGTTCTGTTAATCTGCCCGGAATCACCTGAAGCATTATTTACTGATTATGGAAACGGACAGTTGAAAAATGGTTTTACTCATATTGAACTGGATCCTGTTTTTGCAAAAAATATTGTTGTAAATGACAAACATAAACTACGTGTTTTCGTTCAACTGGAAGACAATGAAAATTGTAAAGGAGTAGTAGTAAAAAATAAAACTGCAAAAGGGTTTGATGTGATGGAATTAGATGGCGGCACTTCGAATACTCCTTTTACTTATCAAATAACTGCTAATCGGGCTGACCAGCAAATGGAAAAAGGAAGAGTAGCGCATTATGCTGATCTTCGTTTCCCTTATGCACCAGTACGTCTGGAAAAAAGTTCCCGCAAAATTCCTGTGAGGAATACAAGCGGGGAAGGACTTAAAAGCCCTATTCGAAAATAATTCTATAAACTTCAGCTAATAGCTATGAAAATGAAAAATTACAGTATCACTACACTTCTGAAAAACATGTTGCCACTTAGCGATTTGTTTAAAAAAAGTTGGCAGCTGGCAATCGGCAAATCCGAAAATAATATACTTCGACTGCAAACTTCAAGTAGCCAATTGCTGGCTATTTTTTTTATTTTTACTTCTAATTGGCTATTGACCAGTTTTTCATTTGCTCAGCCTACAATTCTGTATAATAACGGAGCTCAATTTTATACCGGGCCAAGTTCTATTGTAAGGGTAAATGGCACATTCAAGAATGTTAATCCGGGAGCGAACAGCAATGTTTTTGAACAGGATGGAACTATGACCATTGCCACCAGCACAACAAGCGGAATGGACGGCACTGTAATTTTAGATGTTCTTTCTACATTAAAAGGTAATGGAACATACAATGTTGAAAAAGATTGGTACAATAGCGCTACTTTTATAGCAGATAATAGTACTGTGGAATTATATGGCGATCTTCAGGAGTATATTGGTGGTAGTTCTGTTACTACATTTAATGATTTAATTCTCTCAGGTACAGGTATCAATAATAATAAGAAAAAAACATTACTTATTAGTGCCAAAATTGGTTCCAATGGAACCCTGACTATCAATGACCGGGAACTAGAAACTCTTCTGGATACCATGTACGTATTGAATCCTTCTCCTACATGTGTTACCAATGTTCCAGACAGTGGCTTTGTCAGCGGCAGCTTTAACACCAGTGGCAGCGGTTACCTGTCAAGAGTGACAAACACTGCAACAGCTTATTTTTTTCCTACAGGGGCAAGCGCCCCGCAAATCAGGTATCGCCCGGTGATACTTACGCCTGCTTCCGGAAATACAAATATCTATAATGTGCGTTTAGGAAATTACAATGCTTCTTTGGACAATTTTAACACCAACAATTATGTTGATTCTAACCTATGCGCTTTAAATCTGGCATTTTATCACCAGATTACACGTAGTAGCGGTACTGATAATGTAGATATTGAAATTTCTTACGATCCCCTGGCAGATGGGAACTGGGATGGGATGGCCAACTGGAATTTAAGCATTCCTCTTGTATGGAATAGTATGGGGGCTGTTTCACCAACCTCTATTCCTCCATCTTATAGTGGCGTAAAGAAAAGCAGCTGGACTAATTTTACTAATTCACCTTATATTTTATCGAGATTGAGCCCATCTAAACCTATCATTTCATGTCCGGCATCAGTTTGCGCTAATTCACCAGGTAATATATTCTATGTAACCGGCAACGATACTTCATATGCATGGATCTCCCCTGCCGGAACAACAATTACTTCCGGCTTCGATTCTGATACCGTAACAATTGATTGGAGTACTTTACCAGGCTTAGTAAGTGTTTCTTCTATAAGTGCTTTGGGTTGTATGTCTATTCCTGATTCCTGCTATGTAACTTTATCGGGGTCACAAGTACAAGCCCAATTTTCAAGCGAAACCTTGGAGAATCATTATTATAATTTTACTGATTTAAGCACAGGCGGTGCTACTGAATGGGTTTGGGATTTTGGAGACGGACAGACTTCAAATTTGCAAGATCCTTCCCATATTTATTTGGCCTGTGGTTCTCAAAAAATTTGTTTAACAGCATCTATAGATGCATGTGCTGATACTTCCTGCACTGATATGGTGGTTAATGAACTGGCTATAATTCCTAACGTATTTAGCCCGGATGGAGACGGCATTAACGATATTTTTTACATAAACAATATATGTTTAGAGGGCTATAAGTTGGAAATATACAACCGCTGGGGAATGAAAGTTTTTGAGTCCAATGTAGGAGGCTGGGATGGCTATACAGCAGCGGGTAAAAAGGCTGATGCAGGGACTTACTATTATATTTTTAAAGGCATTTCAATAATAAGTTCAAAAGATTATAGTACAAAAGGTTCTGTAACCCTGGTAAGAAACAAATAATAGTTATTAGTCAACAATTTCTATAATTGGAGAAGAAATATGTTTAGTTTCTTCCCAACGGCCTTGCAAAACTATCACCTTCCCATCTTTATCGTATTGAACAGGTTCACTTTTCAAGCCATTTTCAATATAATATTTCCCTGTTACTTTTATTTTTTTACCATCTAATTTGCTTTCCATATCCGGATTTATATCAACAACATAATCACCAAGATAATAACCATCCTTAGTTCTATTTTCCTTGTTAAATTTTGTAATAAAAGTAACAGTATTCACCGTGTCTGTGACAGGTTGATGTGTTGCCCCAGGTTGCTGACTATAAACACAACTCACAATAGTAAAGAATAACAATATTAAATTGACAGACTTCATAAAAGGTTGAATTAAGTTGAGCAAGGATTACTTGTAACGAGAATAACCGATTTATATACAAGCATATACTAATATTTCGGTGCGCTGCACCTAACGGATTAAAATTGTTTGTACTCTACTACAAATATTTCGCGGCTCTGCCGCTTTGACGGATTCAAAATAACACCCAATCCATAGCATCCGCTAAATGAATGTCAAAAAAGGAGTGCTTGGATTTACGCATCGATATTTGCATATTTTGCATTTTTTTCAATAAAATCTCTCCGCGGAGGTACTTCATCCCCCATCAGCATTGAAAATATCCTGTCGGCCTCCGCTGCACTTGTAATGGTTACCTGACGTAAAGTACGTTGTTCTGGATTCATGGTGGTTTGCCAAAGCTGCTCGGCATTCATCTCTCCCAAACCTTTATAACGTTGTATGTTTACAGTGCTTTCTTTTCCTTCTCCACCGGCCAGTTCTTTTACCGCATTATTACGTTCTTCCTCCGTCCAGCAGTACCTCTGTTCTTTTCCTTTTTTTACAAGATACAAAGGAGGAGCAGCAATGTAAATATGTCCACCTTCAATCAACTCTTTCATGTGACGGAAAAAGAAAGTAAGGATAAGTGTAGTAATATGGCTGCCATCAACATCGGCATCACACATGATTACTACTTTATGATAACGCAATTTCTCAATGTTCAGCGCGCGTTCATCTTCGGATGTTCCACGAAATACTCCAAGAGCAGTAAATATATTTTTTATCTCCTCATTATCATATATTTTGTATTCCATTGCTTTTTCAACGTTCAGGATTTTACCTCTTAATGGCAATATGGCCTGAAAAGCACGGTTACGGCCTTGTTTTGCTGTACCACCTGCAGAATCCCCCTCTACAAGAAATATTTCGCACATAAAAGGGTCGGATTCAGAGCAATCAGATAATTTGCCGGGTAAGCCTGTTCCTGTAAGCACACTCTTGCGTTGCACCATTTCACGTGCTTTGCGGGCTGCATGGCGGGCTGTAGCCGCCAAAATTACTTTATCTACAATGGCACGGGCTTGTTTTGGATGCTCTTCTAAGTAATTAGAAAGCATTTCGCTTACAGCAATATCCACTGCTCCCATTACTTCATTGTTACCCAACTTGGTTTTTGTTTGTCCTTCAAATTGCGGTTCCTGAACTTTAACAGAAATAACAGCTGTTAACCCTTCACGGAAATCGTCTCCGTTGATTTCTATTTTTACTTTTGACAATAAACCAGATTTCTCGGCATAGGATTTTAAGGTACGGGTTAAACCTCTACGAAAACCAGAAAGGTGGGTTCCCCCTTCATGTGTATTGATGTTATTTACATATGTATGCAGATTTTCTGAATAAGAAGTATTATACATCATGGCAACTTCAACAGGGATAGCATTTTTTTCACCTTCCATGTATATAACATCATCTATTAATTTTTCGCGGGTAGCATCCAAATAGGTTACAAATTCCTTCAAACCACCTTCGGAATAAAAGTATTCAGAACGAGGATTACCGGATTCATCTTTTTCACGGGTATCAGCTATGGTAATGTGGATTCCTTTATTCAGATAAGCCAATTCACGTAAGCGGGCAGCGATAATATCGTAGTGATAAACCGTAGTAGAAAAAATAGAGCTATCGGGTTTAAATGTTACTATAGTACCTCTGTAATCAGTTGTTCCAACTTCTTTAACAGGATATAAAGGCTTGCCGATATTGTACTCCTGGATATATTCTTTTCCGTTTCTGTGAACATTTACTTTCAGATGAATAGAAAGAGCATTTACACAGGATACACCTACGCCATGCAAACCACCGGATACTTTGTAAGAATCTTTATCAAATTTACCCCCGGCATGTAGCACAGTCATTACTACTTCTAATGCCGATTTTTTTTCTTTTGGATGCATATCGGTGGGGATACCACGGCCATCATCCTTTACAGTAATCGAGTTATCTTCATTGATAGTAACAACAATATTTTTACAGTGCCCGGCAAGGGCTTCGTCAATAGAGTTATCTACTACTTCATATACTAAATGATGAAGTCCTTTCTGACCGGTATCACCGATGTACATAGAAGGGCGTTTACGTACCGCTTCTAATCCTTCTAACACCTGAATACTATCGGCAGAATATTCAGATGTTGTTGTTCCGGTAAGTGCTTGTTTGGTTTCCTCGTTCACGGTGTTTTCCATATTAGATTTAAAGTTTAACCCTTCTTTTTTAAAAGGTTAACAAATATAGTGATTTCCCTTGAAAATAGGCATAAATAAGGCCTAAAAAAGGTCTAAATTATCAACATTTAGTTAACAGAAAAGCAGGAAAAAACAGGAGGGGTTTTTAATCCATCTAAAAAGGAAAAATTTCTTTAATTTTTTAAAGAAATTTAACTATGTAAAGTTTTCAAAATAACTTCCTCAATCCACGCACATATTTCGACAAGCTGCTAATGACACAATCTGTATTGCTCTGTTTTTCAATGCATTGGTTCCTTTAATTTTAAGACCAATAATAA
>JAHEXZ010000006.1:0-7703 GCA_023251835.1 Bacteroidota bacterium
CGATGTCTAGGGGATCTGAGAGGATTAACCCCCACACTGGTACTGAGACACGGACCAGACTCCTACGGGAGGCAGCAGTAAGGAATATTGGACAATGGTCGCAAGACTGATCCAGCCATGCCGCGTGCAGGATGACAGCCCTATGGGTCGTAAACTGCTTTTGTGCGAGAAAAAACCCCTCTACGTGTAGAGGGCTGATTGTATCGTAAGAATAAGGATCGGCTAACTCCGTGCCAGCAGCCGCGGTAATACGGAGGATCCAAGCGTTATCCGGATTCATTGGGTTTAAAGGGTGCGTAGGCGGAATGATAAGTCAGTGGTGAAAGCCTGCAGCTTAACTGCAGAACTGCCATTGATACTGTCAATCTTGAGTACATTTGATGTGGGCGGAATGTGTCATGTAGCGGTGAAATGCTTAGATATGACACAGAACACCGATTGCGAAGGCAGCTCACAAAACTGTAACTGACGCTGAGGCACGAAAGCGTGGGTATCAAACAGGATTAGATACCCTGGTAGTCCACGCTGTAAACTATGATTACTCGATGTTTGCGATATACTGTAAGCGTCTAAGCGAAAGCGATAAGTAATCCACCTGGGGAGTACGCTCGCAAGAGTGAAACTCAAAGGAATTGACGGGGGCCCGCACAAGCGGAGGAGTATGTGGTTTAATTCGATGATACGCGAGGAACCTTACCTGGGCTTGAAAGTTAGTGACCGTCCCGGAAACGGGATTTTCAGCAATGACACGAAACTAGGTGCTGCATGGCTGTCGTCAGCTCGTGCCGTGAGGTGTTGGGTTAAGTCCCGCAACGAGCGCAACCCCTATCATTAGTTGCCAACACGTAATGGTGGGAACTCTAATGAAACTGCCCGCGCAAGCGGTGAGGAAGGTGGGGATGACGTCAAGTCAGCACGGCCCTTACGTCCAGGGCTACACACGTACTACAATGGCAAGTACAAAGGGTTGCTACATGGTGACATGATGCTAATCTCTAAAGCTTGTCCCAGTTCGGATTGAAGTCTGCAACTCGACTTCATGAAGCTGGATTCGCTAGTAATCGAAAATCAGCAATGTTTCGGTGAATACGTTCCCGGGCCTTGTACACACCGCCCGTCAAACAATGGAAGTTGGGAGTATCTAAAGTCGATAACCGCAAGGAGTCGCCTAGGGTAAAACCAGTAACTGGTGTTAAGTCGTAACAAGGTAGCCGTACCGGAAGGTGTGGCTGGAACACCTCCTTTCTAGAGTGATTCGTTTCAACTAATTTATTTTAGTCCTACGATACTTATTATTTCTTAACTTCTTAATTATTTTAACTTACCCAAAACGAGCTCAGAAGTGAATAACTCAGAGCGAAAGGATTAAAGGCAAAAGCAAATCGTCAGAAGCCAAAAGAAAAACACTTTTGACTTTTAACTTTTTAACTTTTAACCTTAAGTATATAGTCCCGTAGCTCAGTTGGTTAGAGCACTACACTGATAATGTAGGGGTCAGCAGTTCAAATCTGCTCGGGACTACATCAACAATTCGTATTGGGGAATTAGCTCAGCTGGCTAGAGCACCTGCCTTGCACGCAGGGGGTCATCGGTTCGAATCCGTTATTCTCCACAAAACATGCTTCACGCATGAAAAGTTCTTTGACATATTGAAAGAAAATATAATTGATAATCTAATTGATTATCGAAAATACAAGTAGAAAATTATTAAGAAAGTAATTAAGGGCGTATGGCGAATGCCTTGGCTCTCAAAGGCGATGAAGGACGTGATAAGCTGCGATAAGCTACGGTTAGGAGCAAATATCCTTACCCGTAGATTTCCGAATGGGGCAACCCAATAGTTTGAAGAACTATTATCCGAAAGGATGCTAACCCGGAGAACTGAAACATCTAAGTACCCGGAGGAAAAGAAAACAATTTAGTGATTCCCTAAGTAGTGGCGAGCGAAAAGGGAATAGCCCAAACCATAATTGTTAAGGCAATTGTGGGGTTGTAGGACTACAATATTGACTGTGTTTTTAAAGTGGAATCTTCTGGAAAGTTGAATCATAGAGGGTGATAATCCCGTACACGAATTAAAAATACTACATAGTAGTATCCTGAGTACCGCGAGGTCGGAGACGCCTTGTGGGAATCTGCCAGCACCATCTGGTAAGGCTAAATACTCTTGAGAGACCGATAGTGAACTAGTACTGTGAAGGAAAGGTGAAAAGAACCGCGAACAGCGGAGTGAAATAGACCCTGAAACCATACGCTTACAAGCGGTAGGAGCGGCTTCGTGCCGTGACTGCGTGCCTTTTGCATAATGAGCCTACGAGTTACTCCTCTCTAGCAAGGTTAAAGATTTAAGATCTGCAGCCGAAGCGAAAGCAAGTCTGAATAGGGCGCATAGTTAGAGGGGGTAGACGCGAAACCTTGTGATCTACCCATGACCAGGTTGAAGTTCCGGTAACACGGAATGGAGGACCGAACTGATAAGCGTTGAAAAGCTTCCGGATGAGTTGTGGGTAGGGGTGAAAGGCTAATCAAACTGGGAAATAGCTCGTACTCCCCGAAATGTTTTTAGGAACAGCCTCGAGGTCGAGTGTTATAGAGGTAGAGCTACTGATTGGACTAGGGGGCTTCACCGCCTACCAAATCCTGACAAACTCCGAATACTATAACATATACTCGGGAGTGAGCCCATGGGTGCTAAGGTCCGTGGGCGAAAGGGAAAGAACCCAGACCAACAGCTAAGGTCCCTAAATCTATGTTAAGTTGAACTAATGTGGTCCGATTGCTTTGACAGCTAGGATGTTTGCTTGGAAGCAGCAATTCATTTAAAGAGTGCGTAACAGCTCACTAGTCGAGCGATTGGGCGTAGATAATAATCGGGCATTAAACATAGTACCGAAGCTTTGGATTACATAGCAATATGTACTGGTAGGGGAGCATTCTAATTGCACTGAAGGTGTGGCGTCAGCCATGCTGGAGCGATTAGAAAAGCAAATGTAGGCATAAGTAACGATAAGGCGGGTGAGAAACCCGCCCACCGATAGACTAAGGTTTCCTGAACAACGTTAATCGATTCAGGGTTAGTCGGGACCTAAGGCGAAGCCGAATGGCGTAGTCGATGGACAACTGGTTAATATTCCAGTACTTGCTTTACTGCGATGTGGTGACGAAGTAGTGAAAGATCTGCGGGGCAACGAAAGTTCCCGTTAAAAGATGTAGATTTAAGTTGTGCAGGCAAATCCGCACAGCTTGTCGAATCCTATAGTATCAGGAGTCTTCGGACAAATGAATATGATCCTAATCAAACTTCCAAGAAAAACCGCTAAGCTTCAGGTAACAGCAACCCGTACCGCAAACCGACACAGGTAGTCAAGGAGAGAATCCTGAGGTGCTCGAGTGATCCGTGGCTAAGGAACTAGGCAAATTAACCCTGTAACTTCGGGAAAAAGGGTGCCTTCAGCAATGAAGGCCACAGTAAAATGGCTCTGGCGACTGTTTATCAAAAACACATGGCTATGCTAAACTGAAAGGTGATGTATATGGCCTGACACCTGCCCGGTGCTGGAAGGTTAAGAGGAGAGGTTATCAGCAATGAGAAGCTTTGAATTGAAGCCCCAGTAAACGGCGGCCGTAACTATAACGGTCCTAAGGTAGCGAAATTCCTTGTCGGGTAAGTTCCGACCTGCACGAATGGTGTAACGATCTGAGCACTGTCTCAGCCGCGAGCTCGGTGAAATTGTAGTATCGGTGAAGATGCCGATTACCCGCAACGGGACGGAAAGACCCCGTGCACCTTCACTATAGCTTAACATTGACTTTGGATAAATCATGTGTAGGATAGGTGGGAGACTTTGAAGTGGTGTCGCTAGGCATCATGGAGTCAACCTTGAAATACCACCCTTGATTTATTTGGAGTCTAACTCCTTACGGAGGACATTGTTTGGTGGGTAGTTTGACTGGGGTGGTCGCCTCCAAAAATGTATCGGAGGCTTTCAAAGGTACCCTCAGTACGCTTGGTAACCGTACGTAGAGTGCAATAGCATAAGGGTGCTTGACTGTGAGACTCACAAGTCGAGCAGGGCCGAAAGGCGGATATAGTGATCCGGTGGTTCCGCATGGAAGGGCCATCGCTCAAAGGATAAAAGGTACGCCGGGGATAACAGGCTGATCCCTCCCAAGAGCTCATATCGACGGGGGGGTTTGGCACCTCGATGTCGGCTCGTCACATCCTGGGGCTGGAGAAGGTCCCAAGGGTTCGGCTGTTCGCCGATTAAAGTGGCACGCGAGCTGGGTTCAGAACGTCGTGAGACAGTTCGGTCCCTATCTGTTGTGGGCGTTAGAAATTTGAGAGGACCTGACTCTAGTACGAGAGGACCGAGTCGGACAAACCGCTAGTGTACCAGTTGTGGTGTCAACTGCATCGCTGGGTAGCTATGTTTGGATGAGATAAGCGCTGAAAGCATCTAAGTGCGAAACTCACCTCAAGATAAGATTTCTTCAAAGGGTCGTAGAAGACTACTACGTTGATAGGTTGTAAGTGTAAAGACAGTAATGTCAAAGCTGAGCAATACTAATTACCCGTTAGCTTTCTTAATAAGCTTGGTATTTTTAAAAATTATTGGATTATCTTATATTTTCTTTCTTTATTTGTCAATATTATTATGTTCTGCAAAAATGGAACAATGATTTTAGGTGACTATAGCGGTGAGGTCCACCTCTTCCCATTCCGAACAGAGAAGTTAAGCCCACCAGCGCAGATGGTACTACAGTAATATGTGGGAGAGTATGTCGTTGCCACTTTTAAATTAGCCTCAATTCTTTCAAGAGTTGGGGCTTTTTTATTTTTATAGTATTATCTTTGCGTCCATAATTATTGTCTATGCAAATTTTTCAAAGAAACTTATTTTTATTTTTTTTTATACCCCATTTTTTATTTTCTCAGCAGAATAATTCCCTCAGACCAGTAGTTAAACAATCGATAGTAACGTTTTTTAATCTGAATCAGTTTGAATATCCTGATTCTGTATTTTATATAGAAAATACTTTATATAATTTCACTAAATATCTTGGTAAAAATAATTTAGGAAACAATGGTTTACCCTTAAACGATTTTATTTATCCTCTACCAAATACAGATTATATTGGATTTAATTACTCAAAAAACAGCTATAAAAATTATTTTTTCAGTCCACAAAATTTAAAATTTTACAATACAAGAACTCCATTTACTGATCTATTTTATGTTATAGGTTCAAAACGTGAACAGTTGTTTAAAATGGTATTTTCTTATAATGTAAAAAAAAACTGGAATGTAACTGCCCATTTTAATCGAATTCGCTCAGAAGGATTTTATTTAAGACAGAATACCAATGATAATTTTATTGCTCTATCAACTAACTACAAATCTCTAAATAATCGCTATTATCTGTTAGCAAGCATCATATATAACGGTTCAAAAAATGCTGAGAATGGAGGAATTGCAAACGATACAGCTTTTCTAAATAGTGAAAATATTGACAAAAAATTAATAGCTATAGGCCTAAGCAATGCCAAGCGTACTAATATTAACCGAACGCTGTATCTAAAGCAGTACTTCAATTTAGGTGAAAAATTACACGATAGCGCTACAAATAATTCTATAATTCCCAAAAGCAGAATACTGTTAACAACGTTATATGATGATAATGTATTAAAATATGAGGATGACAGGCCTTGGTCGGGATACTATTCCAACATTTATTATGATTCTACGAGAACATTTGACTCCACTTATTATAATAAAATTGAGAATGAATTAGCCTGGAAACGTACTGATAATAGAAAACACCGAGGTTATATAGATATTATAGGCTTTGGATTAGCCATTAAACATCAATTAATAAAGATAGAGCAACGCGAATTGTTTAAAATATCTGACGCAAGTACAGTACTGGGCCTTATTAATACAACGCAATCTAAAATAGATACGACATTCGGCAATATAATTGCCGGAGGAGAAATCTTTAATACCTATTCAAACAATGGATTTTGGTGGAATATATCTACCAAATATGGACTAAAAGGATATAATAAAGAGGATTATTATGTTGGGGCTATTTTAAAAAAGACACTTCGGGATAGTATCGGGTTAATAGCTTTAAAAGTTGAAAATAAATCTCAAACCCCTGATTTTATCTATAATCGGTATATATCAAATCATTTTATTTGGGAAAATTATTTTAACAAAATGAAGGAGTTTCGTATAACATTTCATTTTGTAATGGAAAAATATAATCTTGCTTTTAATGCCAATTATAGCAATTATTCCAACGTATTGTATTTTAATGATTCAGCAATTGCAAAGCAATACACTGGTCCAGTTCCTGTATTATCGTTATTTCTAAAAAAGGAGTTTACATTTTACAATTGGCATCTAAATAATAAGATTAATTATCAAAATGTTTCAGATTCTTCCGTAATAAGGTTGCCGAAATTTATATTAGACCATTCCTTATATTATGAAAATGATCTATTTAAACATGCTATGAGGCTACAGATTGGAGCTTCTGTTTTTTATACATCATCCTATTATGCAAATACTTATATGCCTGCAACAGCGCAATTTTATTTGCAAAACAGAAGGAAATACGGAAACTATCCGTTTATTGATTTTTTTATAAGTGCACGAATTAAAACTGTTCGTATTTTTTTTAAGATTGATCATTTAAATAGTGGATTTATGGGTAATAACTATATGCTGATTCCTAATTATCCTATAAATGACAGGGCTTTCAAATTTGGTATATCGTGGATGTTTTATGATTAGTAACTTTGTGTATTTTATATAATATAACTTAATTAAAAGTAAAGTAAAGCAAAATGAAAACTGCAACTGGAATTATGAATGCAATAACTAAAACCAATTTTAATTTTCCTAATCAAAAAAGTTTTTACAAAGGAAAAGTACGTGATGTATATGATATAGATGATAAAGTGTTGGTAATGGTTGTGAGCGATCGTATCTCGGCATTTGATGTTGTTCTACCAAAAGGTATCCCTTATAAAGGGCAGGTTTTAAACCAGATTGCAGCGAAATTTTTAAAAGCTACAGAAGATATTGTTCCGAACTGGATAATTTCAATCCCAGATCCTATGGTTAGTGTTGGTATTTTATGTGAACCACTTAAGGTAGAAATGGTAATACGAGGTTATTTATCAGGCCATTCCTGGAGAGAATATAAATCAGGGAAAAGAATGCTTTGTGGAGTCCCTTTACCGGAAGGGATGAAAGAAAATGATAAATTTCCTGAGCCAATTATAACTCCTACAACAAAAGCATCTGTTGGACATGATGAAGATATTTCCAAAGAAGAAATCTTAAAACAAGGTCTTGTTTCAAAAGCTGATTATGAAGCCATAGAAAAATATACCAGAGCAATTTTTCAACGAGGAACTGAGATTGCTGAGAAGATGGGATTAATCTTAGTTGACACCAAATACGAGTTTGGAAAAAAAGGAAACACAATATATTTGATTGATGAGGTTCACACGCCAGATTCTTCTCGTTACTTCTATAAGGAAGGATACCAAGACCGTCAGCAAAGAGGGGAAGCACAAAAACAATTATCCAAAGAATTTGTACGGGAATGGTTAATGGCAAACGGGTTTCAAGGTAAAGAAGGGCAGACGATTCCGGAAATGACAGATGCTATTATTGCATCTATTTCTGA
>JAHEXZ010000006.1:7803-14805 GCA_023251835.1 Bacteroidota bacterium
TTTTTCTAGTATTGTTATTTAAATCCCAAGTCATATTTCTACAATATTATAGAACCAATGAAACGAAAAACAGGCTTTTTATCACATTATTATCACGTATTCAGACCGTTTTTTTGCATTGTTGGAATTTCTGTATCATTTCCTTATTTAAGTCAAATAAATGATAATGTTGCTTTATTTTCAATCAATACTGATTCTATACAAACAGTTATAGAAACTGCTATAAATGATACTACCAAAGCGTCTGCTTACGTGGCACTTTCGGAACAACTATATTCTTCTAAAATTGATACAGTAATGCCGCTTTGCTTAAAAGCAATTGAAATAATTGACAAAGCAATAGGGAACGCCAATAATGAAGAAAGAAGCTCCTTTTTAATAACTAAATCAAATGCGCTAAACAATATTGGTTATGTTTATAAACAAGAAGGGAATAATAGCAAGGCTTTAGAATGGTATGAAAAAAGTTTAAAAATAAGAGAGCAGATAGATGATAAAAAAGGTATTTCAATTTCATATAACAACATAGGTTTAATATATAATAATCAAGGCAATATATCGAAGGCTATGGAATATTTTAAAAACGCTTTAAAAATCCAGACAGATATAAATGATATGGAGGGGATTGCTTTATCTTCAAACAATATTGGATTTATATATTACAACCAGGCAGATATTCCCAAATCTCTGGAATGGTATGATAAAAGTTTAAAAATACGTGAAGAAATCGGAGACAAAAGAGGGATTGCAGTTTCATATAATAATATTGGTAATGTATATAATAAACAGGGAACCTTCCCCAAAGCTCTTGAATATTACAATAAAAGTTTAAAAATATCAGAAGCAATTGGTGATAAAAAGACTTATGCCCTTTCTCTGAGTACTTTGGGAGATCTTTATAAGAATCAAGGGCTTACTTTTTTTGAGGCTTCTGCAAAAACAGAATATTTTGCAAGAGCACTTGAGTTCTACCAGAAAAGTCTAAAAAGATATGAAGGGCTTGGAGAAAAAGAAGGTATCGCCCGAATACTTAATAATATTGCATTCATCTACGAAAAGCAAAGTGAAAAGGAAGAAAATCCCGACTCTATTAAGGCCAACTTTAACAAAACGTTGGAATTACTTGAAAAATGCCAGGCGATATGGGAAGAAATCGGAAATAAACCGGGTATAGCTAACTCATTATATAATTTGGGGGGCATTTATTTGAAACAGGTAAGTTCTCCTTTTGCAAATAATGCAATGAATTTATTGGATGAGGCTGAGAAATATTGCAAAGCATCACTGCAAGCATCAATAGAATTAGAATATCCTGAATATATACGGAATGCAAGTGACCGATTATGTGTTATCTACCGAAAAATGGGAGATGCTGCGTACCAAGCAGGTAAGCCAATAGTAGCTGCTGAAAAATATAAAGAAGCTTTATCAATGCAAGATCTGCTAAGAGCGACTTTGGACAAGATCAATAATGTTGAAACGCAAAAGCTGATATTGAAAAAGCAGATGCAGTTTGAGTTTAAAAAGAGAGAGGAAGAAGCTAAAGCAAAGCAAGATAAAAAAGATGCTGAGGCAAAAGAAGAAAAACAAAAACAACTTGCTTATTTGTTTACAGTTATTTTTGTTTTAATAATTGTATTGGTATTCAGCTTATTTTTATTCAAAAGCTATCGCCAGAAGCAAAAGCTCAATACCGAATTGGAGAAACTTTCCATAGTAGCCAGTGAAACTGATAATGGTATAGTGATTTGTGAACCTAACGGAACTTTAGAATGGATCAATCCGGGAATGGTAAGGCTATTGGGATATACCATAGAAGAATGGAAGGAACAAGGAAGTACACTTCAGGAAATTAGTTATAATCCTAATATTGGAGAAAGAGTAAATAATAGTATAAGCACAAAACAAACTGTTTCCTATGAATCACTTAATTTTACTAAAGATGGCCGAAGGTTATGGATACAAAGTACGCTTACACCTATTTTAGATAAGGATGGTGAAATAAAAAAGCTTGTAGTAATAGACACAGACATAACAGAACGAAAACAAGCAGAAAATATAATTCAAGAAAAGAACAGGGAAATTACAGATAGTATTCATTCTGCCAAACGTATACAACATGTATTATTGGCAAGCGATTCCTTATTAAAAAAGCATCTGCCAGAACATTTTATTTTTTATAAACCTAAAGATATAGTGAGTGGTGATTTTTACTGGGCTAATACAATTGATAACAAATTTATAATGATTACGGCAGATTGCACAGGTCATGGGGTTCCTGGTGCTTTTATGAGCCTGTTAAATATTACTTATCTGAATGAAGCAATAATTGAGAAAAAAATTAATTCTCCTGAAAAAATACTGGATTATGTACGAACACAGATAATTAGCTCATTAAACCCCGAAGGTTCCGATATTGAGAGCAGAGATGGAATGGATGCTGTACTATGTGTATATGATTTTAAAGGTTTATGGCTGCGTTTTGCCTGTGCAAACAATCCTTTGTGGGTTGTACGTAAAAATGATATAATAAAATACAAACCAGATAAAATGCCGGTAGGTATGCATCATGGAGAGCAGAAACCATTTACAGCCAATACGATAGGGCTTAGAAAAGGCGACATTGTATATACATTTACAGATGGATATGCAGATCAATTTGGAGGAGCTGAGGGAGAAAAATTCAAATATAAGGCTCTAAAAGAACTATTACTTTCAATTCAGGATAAACCAATGTTAGAACAAAAGCATATTATAGAAAAGGCTTTTGACAATTGGAAGGGGGATTTGGAACAAGTAGATGATGTGCTGGTTATTGGAATCAGGATTTGATCTGAACTAGACTGTAATCGTTAATATTTAATCTGACAGTTTAAATATTTTAAGGCATTTTCGATAAAAATGAATTTTGGGTAAAAGCGGTTGATTATAATGCACCCGCTTTTCATTTTCATCGGTCAAGCTATTCCTCAATGGTTGTTCCCCAGCAGAGCCTACTTCCTCTTCAAATTGATTAGGGCATATTAATCATATTTTTTGGAATAGCCACCAACCATTTTTCAGTACATTACCATTGTATCTTTTTATTGTGCTAATGAAACACGGCCTTTAAATGTTTGCATTCTTCAATTTTTTATTTATTTTACACAATTAAAATAAGTTTAGTATTTTTAGCTGGGTAAAGGCGTGAACAAACGTATGAAAAGACTATTGATAATAATTCCATCTTTGATTATTTTTTTTTCATCATGTAAAAAGGATGCCGATGGCCCCTATTGGGATACTCATATTTTAGGGCCAATAATAAATACTTCTCTCGGAATTGATAACCTGCTTCCTGATTCGATACTTCAGGAAAATCCTGATAGTTCCATGAAAATTGTATATCAGAACAATATATATACGCTTTCTATGGATACTCTTCTTAAAATACCTGATACCATTTTAAAAAAGGTATATATGCTCCCTGTTACCTTAACTCTTAATCCCGGACAGGTTGTAGTTAATAATACTGCAGAAACTACTTATAGTTTGCCAGATATTCAACTTCGTACATCCACTATTAAATCAGGTTTTGTACGTTACCGGGTTAAAAGTTATATCAATGAGATAACAACCTTTACATACAATATTCCTTCTGCAAAGCTCAATGGTGTTCCTTTTGCAGTTAACATAACTATACCTGCTGCTATTGGCGAAACACCAGGGATTTCTGACCAGATTTTTGATTTGTCGGGATATGTTTTTGATTTAACCGGGATCAACAATGACAAAGTTAATTCGCTTTATACATCAGTTATAGCTTCAATAAGTGCAAGCGGGCAGCCAGTGCTTGTGTCTTATTCAGACAGTCTTGTTGTAGAGAATACCTTTTATGATATGATACCTTATTATGCGAAAGGCTATTTTGGACAAAATACATTTGATGTGGGACCTGAGGAAACGGAGTTTACATTATTTAAACGTATTGTTGATGGAACTATACAATTAGAAGATGTTAATCTTAATTTTAACATTAGAAATCCTGTTGGTATAGATGCACAATTGTTCATTAGTAATCTGAGTTCTATAAATAGCCGTACAGGAACAACGGTAAACCTTGTCAATTCAATCATTAATTCACCTATAAATATAAACAGGTCTTCAGAGAGTGGAGGTAGTATATATCCATATAGTGTTAATTACCCGTTAACAACCAGCAATTCTAACATTAAACAGATGATTGAGAACTTACCGGATAAATTTGGTTATTCGATGCAGATTACTGCAAACCCACTTGGAAATGTTTCGGGTTCCAATGATTTTATTTATTCTGATAACTTGTTGGATGCCTCGTTAGATATAGAAATACCACTTTCATTGGTTGCAAACAATTTAACACTTGCTGATACATTGGATTTAACTATTTCAGGTAATGGTTCCCAGGATGTAAAAAATGGAACCTTTACTTTGTTTGCAGATAATGGTTTTCCATTTGATGCCGCACTTCAGATGTATTTATTGAATGATTCAAATAATATAACTGATTCCATTTTTTCAACTATTAATATCATTGATGAGGCTCCTGTTAATTCAAATTTTCGTGTAATAGATAAAAGGCTGACTAAAATTACTGTACCTGTAAATGAAAGCAAAATGAATTTACTTATGAATACAAAAAGAATGGCTCTAAAAGTAAAATTCAATACTACATTACAGCCGCAGTATATTAAAATATATAGTGATTACAGTATTGATGTGAAGCTGGTGGGAGATATTAATTATACAGTACATACAAAATAAACGATAAAATTTAGCGTGAAGAAATTAGCCATTGCACTTACTGTTTTATTCATTAATCAGGCATTAAGAGCACAAATAGTTGCTATATTTTCTGACAATTTTCCGGAGTCAGCGAAAGCGCGTATTGGTATCACAGGTGATTACGATTTAAATTCAAACGCCTTGACAAACTCTTTAATATCGAAATTTTACACCGGTGGATATATTGATGAAAGCTTAAAAAATTCTGTTTTAGAACATATAAGAAATAAAAACCGGATCGGAGGTAATTATAGTTATGGTATTTATGCTGCATTTAAACCGGATTCAATTTTTCATAAAAAATATATTAGTTTTTTTGTGAGTATAAGAGACCGTTTTCATTTCGATTCCCAATTTTCAAGGGATGTGTTTAAAGTCGGGCTGTATGGAAATGCTCAATATGCCGGACAGACGGCTTATTTCAATGATTTCAACTTAAACATATTTCATTATCAACAATTGCAGGCAGGTATTGTTTCATCTAACTTAGACAGTGTGGCTCGCTGGGGTATTGGCCTTTCATTTCTTAAAGGACAGGAATATTTGTCGGTGCAGGCTAAAAAAGCAGAATTATATACAAGTGAAGATGGTCAGTATATTGATTTTAATACCGAGTTACAAGTTGCAAAAGCTGATACTTCTCAAACAGGTATGGGAGCGTTTAATGGTTATGGAGCAAGTGTGGAGCTTTATTTTGAAGCTCCTTTTCAAACCCGTTTGGGTGATGCCAGGATACGAGTATCAGTTTCTGATATAGGCCTTATTCGTTTTAATAAACAAACATTAACGGTTAAAGAAGATTCTGTTTTTCATTATTCCGGAATACACTTAAACAGTTTGAATGATATACAAAGCTCTGATGGAAGCAATTCAAAAGACAGTACCATTAATTCAATACTACCCTTTGAAAAAGGAAGTTTTTCGGCTACATTACCTGCTGTATTTGATTTAGTTTATGAAACAAAGCTCAATGAACATGTATATTTGATTGAAGGTATCCGGCATGTGTTTAATGCAAATTACGGGCTTTTGGGATATGTAAAAGGTAATTTTTATATTAATCCAAAATTTATGATATCAGCTACGTTTGGTTATGGTGGATATGGAGGGTACGGACATTTTAATTATGGCCTTGGAATGTATGCCAATTTTAAAAATGGAATAGTTGTATATGCAGGAAGCAATAATCTGGAAGGATATATTGCACCTAAGACACATGTGGGGCAGGGAGTTTATTTGTCGCTGATTAAAAATTTTAAATAAACACCTCTCCCTTTTATTCCTTTTCCACAAGAGGGTGGGATAAGATGTGAAGATATTGAAAAAAGAGAATTTCTATTGCAAAAATAAGTTGTTAAATTAAAATATACCCCTCTCCACAGGAGAGGGGAAAGGGGAGAGGGGTAATATGTCATTAAAAAATATACCATCTATTAAACATTTAGAAAGCAATAATTTCTTTTTAATCGCAGGCCCTTGTGTTGTGGAAACAGAAGAAATTTGTTTTGAAATTGCAGAGCGTGTGAAAACAATAACGGATAAACTACGTATTCCTTATATTTTCAAAGCCTCTTATCGTAAAGCTAACCGCTCACGCTTAGATTCTTTTACAGGAATTGGTGATGTAAAAGGATTGGAAATAATACAAAAAGTAGGAAAGCAATTTAATATTCCTACGCTTACAGATATTCATACCAATGAAGAAGCTGCTTTGGCAGCTAAATATGTAGATGTATTACAAATACCTGCTTTTTTATGCCGTCAGACTGAATTGTTGGTAGCCGCAGCAAATACCGGTAAACATGTGAATATAAAGAAGGGTCAGTTTTTGTCGCCTGAATCTATGAAATTTGCTGTTGATAAAGTAAGGGAGTCCGGCAATTCAAATATTATGCTTACGGAACGCGGAACATTTTTAGGCTATCAGGATCTTGTTGTAGATTACCGGGGTATTCCTGCAATGCAGAAGAATAATGTTCCTGTTGTGATGGACATAACACACTCGTTACAACAACCCAATCAAACAAGCGGTGTTACAGGCGGTAAACCTGAACTTATTGGAACTATTGCCAAAGCCGCTATTGCTGTTGGAGTTGATGGCATTTTTCTGGAAACACATCCTAATCCTTCTATAGCTAAATCAGATGGAGCTAATATGCTGCATCTTGATCATTTTGAAAAATTGATGAAGGATTTGGT
>JAHEXZ010000108.1 GCA_023251835.1 Bacteroidota bacterium
TTCATCAGCTTGGCAAATTAGCAAATTAACAATATAATCTTATTTATTGCTTCAATAAACAAGAAAACAAAATTTGTTATCAAAATGCTTTTGTTAATTTCCCAAAACTTTAGTTACTTTGGTGCAATCCAAGTTAGCAAACCTGGCTTTATGAAAGAGAAGAAATTTATAGATGTTGATACAGTAATAACAGAAAAGGCACCTAAACTAAAAAAATGGATGCCTAAATTTGTATTGGTTTGGTTAAAACAAAAGCTTCATGAAGAGGAAATAAACCAATTGATGCATGAATTAAAAGATGACTATGGCCTTGAATTCAACAAAAAAGGACTTGAGAAGTTTGGCGCCAAAATAGAAACAGTAAACCCTCATTATGTTCCTAAAACCGGAGGAATTATTGTTGCAGCAAACCATCCATTAGGAGGATTAGATGGCATGGCACTTATCAAGGCTATTGGTGATGTTAGAAGTGATGTACGTTTTGTAGTAAATGATGTACTTGACAATTTAAAAAACTATGGTGATGTTTTTGTTGGTGTAAATAAAATAACTTCTACTTCTGCCAGATCGCTGAGAGTTATGGAAAATATTCTCATTTCGCAAGATGCAGTGATTTTCTTTCCGGCAGGCTTGGTTTCACGCAAACAAAAAGGACAAATAAAAGACCTTTCCTGGAAAAAAAGTTTTGTAACACAAGCTATTGACCATAAGCGTAAAATTATTCCGGTTTTTATTGAAGGACAAAATTCCAGGTTCTTTTACCGTTTCGCTAATTTTCGAAAACGTATTGGAATAAAAGCCAATATTGAAATGTTGTTTTTACCTGATGAAATGTTTAAACAAAAAGGGCATACCATAAAAATACACTTTGGTAAACCATTCGACTCATCATTACTGGATAATACAAAATCTCACCGTACCTGGGCTGCACATATTAAGCAGTACATTTATTCTGAAGAGTTTAAAAAAGGCATTCCGTATGAAGAGTATATATATTTTGGCTAAATGACCCGATAGCTATCAGGTTTGTAAAAAACGGCAAACTCATTCGCTCAGTTATACTGACTCCCTACTCTAATATTGTATACTTCTCATATGCTTTATCACGGCTGCATGAATTAAAATGCCACCATTCTGTTGTAATCCCCCAAAAGCCGGCCTGTTGCATCACCGAACGTAATAATTCTCTGTTGAGCAGTTGTTTATAAGTTAACTTTCCTTCCCGTATCATCCTTTCCTCTTCACGTGGATAGGCCAACTCGCCAAAATAATCATAAGGAGTACCCATATCCAGTACGTATCCATTTTCATCAATAATACTTATGTCTACTGCAGCACCAAAATTATGTAACGAGCCACCTGTAGGACTCGACAAATATTTTGAACGTTCAATATAAGGGATGTCAACTGTATCCCACATAATACGTTGTACGCTGCGTGGACGTGCAGCATCATAAACAATTAGATTGTAGTACGGGAACTTTTCTTTTAAGCAGTGTTGAGCACACTTTAGTTTTTCTGCTACATCGGGTTGTAAGTAACATTTATTAAAATCGCCATACACATCCATGCCCAAAAAGTTATCTGTTGTGGAATATTTCAAATCTATTACAATGCTGCTATCCATTGTTTTTACATCTGTCAGACCTGCATTAATGATAGCTTGTTCAGTGGGTGTAATCAGCAGAGGAGGATAAACAGGCTCAAGTTGTGGCGGCTCAGGTAATGGTTCAGGATTTGTATTTTCTGTGGCGGAAACAGTTGCATTGGATACAAAAGTGGTATTTTTGGTAGTATCGGCATGAACAAAATAATTACATGCTGTAAAACCACAGCTTGCAAACAACATTATAATTATCCCTGTTACAGGCTGTTTCATTTTATAAAGGTACAAAATTTTTTATAGATTTGTGTTAAAGAAAACCTAACCAACCACTATGCCTTCATTTGATATTGTAAACAAAGTAGATGCCCAATTGCTGGACAATGCAATAAATATAGCACGTAAAGAAATACTCAATCGTTTTGATTTCAATGGTTCCAAAAGCGAGCTTAATCTTGATAAAAAAACAATGACAGTCCACATCCTGACTGAAAATGATATGCGTCTGGATTCAATCATTGACATTATCAGAAACCGAATGATCAAACAAAAATTAGATCCATTATGCCTTGATTTTGGAAAAGAACAATACGCCTCTGGCGCGATGATAAAAAAGGATATTAAAGTACGCGAAGGTGTTGATAAAGATGTAGCCCGTAAGATTATTAAAGATATTAAAGATTCCAAACTCAAAGTGCAGGCACAACTGATGGATGACCAGGTTAGAGTGAGCGGAAAAAAGATTGATGATTTACAAGCTGCTATTGCATTGATGCGGAGAGGGGAATATGATTTGCCTTTACAATTTGTAAATATGAAATCATAATTGTACCGTTTTGCCCAGTTTCTAAGCGTTTTTGCTACCGAAAATCCGCTAAGAACCACTATAGTTTAGGCAAAAACACAATTCCTCCAATAATAAGCGCAGCAAGAGCAGCAAACAATACTGCACCAGCTGCCACATCTTTTACTTTTTTAGCAAGAGGATTATATGATGGGGATACCGTATCTGTTAAAAATTCAATAGCTGTATTAAACATTTCTGTGAGCATTACCAAAGCAATTGCAACAGACAGCAGGCACCATTCTGTATTATTTATCTTTAAAATAAATCCAAGAGCAACAACAATAGCGGCAGCAACTATATGAATCCAGGCGTTGTGCTGTGTTTTTAAAAAAACTATAATTCCTTCTATTGCAAAACCTATACTTTTTATTCTGCTGTGAAAATGAAATGGTTTATGGCGGCTCATGTTTTTTATTTGTTAAAGTATTTAAGCCAAAAATACAAATAACCCAATAACCCACATTCTTGTACAATTCAATAAAATTAATAATTGATACGAATTTTATTCTATCTTTGACTTCGATTAGAATCTTTTTATGAAAAGGATTTTTACCGCACTCATTTTTTTAGGTTATTTTCTTTCGGCTGCAGGTCAGGAAAGAATAGGTATTGCTAATAGTAATTATTCTAGCATTAACAGTATTTTTCTAAATCCCTCTTCATCTGTTGATTCCCGCACCTTATTACAATGTAACCTGCTTGGTGTCAATATCTTTGCAATGAATAACCAGGTATGTATTCCGCGATTTAATGTGTGGGGTGCAGCAAAAGGAAACGTTAACGACCCAAAGGCAGAACCCAAAGGAATAAAAGGTTTTGCATATTTTAAAGCAGAGCTTAATGCCCCCTCTATTGTTGTCAGCAACCAGGAAATAGGTGCAGGTTTATTTGCAAGAGCACGTGTGGAAGTAGCCGCTAATAATATACCAGAAGATTTTATTAAAATGGCTGTAGAAAACAAAATAGATACAATGCAGTTGCTGGATATAAATATCAGAAATACAAGAATAAGTGAAATGTCATGGGTAGAATACGGAGCCAATTTTGGCATGATGTATTTTAAGCACAGCAAAACCCTTATCACCATTGGAGGTAATGCAAAATACATAACAGGAGTAAACCTGGCATACGGTAATATATACCGGCTCAATTCAAAGATTAACGGTACACAGTATGAAATATATAATGTAAATGCAAAAGCCAGATACAACGAACCCGCGTGGAAATCAGGAAAAGGCTTTGGATTCGATTTAGGATTCACTTATAAAAAAGCACTCAACTTTGTTGAAAGCTATTATGCTAACTCCCCAAAATCAGGTTGTAAATATATTGATTATCAATATAAAATCGGAGCCTCCCTGTTGGATGTTGGTGCAGTAAGGTTTGCTCAAAATACATACAAAAATGAAGTTTCCGGCAGCTCAACAATTTATAATTTCGAGAACGTTGATTTTGATTCCATCATGAGAGCCGATTTTAACTATAAAGAAGAAAAAGATGCACCAATATGGGCTACTTTACCCACTGCTTTCAGTATTCAGGGCGATTTAAACTTAACTCACCATTTTTATGTTAATGCTACCATAGTACAGGGTATTACAGGCCCACGTATGGTGGGAGTGCAACATGCAAATTCTTTATCCATCACCCCGCGTTTTGAAACAAGAAACATAGAGTTCGCAGTTCCTTTAACCTTTTACAGATATATCTATCCCCAACTGGGTGCTGCTATTCGTTTCAGAACGTTTGTTTTAGGAATGGATAATATATTGCCGCTTATTGCACGTACCAATACTTATGGAGGAAATATTTATTTTAACCTGGGTTTTTCAATATTTAAAAATCCAAAATGTAAGAAAAGCCGTGCAAGGTACACTCCAACCAAAAAGAATTATGAAGGATATACCTTCCTTTCTCTTAAAAACAAAAAGAGAACAATTATGGCTAACGGACAAGGTGAGGCTCCTGAAGGATTCAGCGGTGGTAAACGAACAAAAGGATCCAAGCAGAAAAAAGAAAAAAAGAGAGGTATTATCAGAAGAAAGAGTCAGAAGTTATAATAACTATACTGAGCGAATATAACCGCCCTTGCTATCGCAAACTCAGTAAGAGAAATTTTCAAAATAACTTCGACAAAAGAAATATGATTCATTTTCAAATTGCCACCCACAGTCTTCCCTTCGACTTTGCTCAGGGTAAACTAGATCTGACTGACCGCGCGCGAGTCATATTTCTATGGTTCAATTTAACCTTTTGCAAGTAAAAGCCCCAGCGTGGCGAGATTAGTAGAATGATTACCCCAGTACCTCCTATAGCTCCAGAGGAGCGTAATATTACGCTCCTTTGGAGCTTAAAAAAAGATAAATACATTGGAACTACCAATATTCCGCCCCTCGGGGGCTAATCACAAATTCAGTAAGATTCAGTATATTTGCGCCTCAAATAAAAACACAAACAACATAAATACAATTAATTCATAAAAAGAATGAAAAAACAACTCTCCAGACAAATGGCATTTACAACTGTGAGTGCTGCAGTGTTAGCATTTACTGCTTGTAATAAATCACCTTATCCGGGTTATGAAATGGCCGAAAATGGTGTATATGCCAAATTTTATACACAAGATGCAAATGGTGTAAAACCAAAAGAAGGAGATGTTGTTAAGTTAAGCCTGATTTATAAAAACAGTAAAGATTCTGTTTTATTTGATTCAAAAAATAATAACCCCACCCGAACCAATTTCATAGAGTTTCCGTTAACTAAATCAACCTTTAAAGGCAGCTTTGAAGATGCTTTATCAATGATGGCTGTTGGCGACAGTGCCAGCTTTAAAATCAGTGCTGACTCAGTATACCTTAAAACATTTCGTGCAAAAGACCTTCCCCCATACATTGAAAAAGGCAGTATGCTGACTTTTGAAACAAAACTTGAAAAAGTTACTGCCAAAGAAGCTGTTGAAAAAGAACGTAAAGAAGAAATAGAAAAACAAAGGGCAATGGCTGAGCTTCGCAAAAACGAAGAACCAAAAGTGCTTGCTAAATATCTGGAAGACAATAAAATAAAAGCAAAACCTACTGCAAGCGGATTGTATTATATAGAAAAAACAAAAGGCAAAGGCCCTAAACCAGGCAAAGGAAGTATGGTTAGAGTTAATTATACCGGTCGGCTTTTAGATGGCAGTATATTTGACACAAGCGATGAAGCTGCTGCTAAACAAGCAGGAGTATTTGATGCAAGAAGGCCATATGAACCTATTGGGTTTCCTTTAGGCGAAGGCCAGGTAGTTCCCGGGTGGGATGAAGGAATTGCTTTAATGAATGCAGGTACAAAAGCCCTGTTAATTATTCCTTCAGCTATTGCTTATGGCGAACATGGTGCCGGACCCATCCCACCCTATTCACCCCTGACATTTGAAGTAGAATTAGTAAGTTTTACACCTGCTAAATAAGAAATAAGCCCTATATAAGGGATGAGTTGCTCTGCCGCTACACTTATTTGCAGTTTTAAAAAAAGCGGCAGAGCCGCGAAATATTTGTAGATAAATAAAAAATGGAATACATCAGGTGCAGAGCACCGAAATATCAGGAAAAGTTAGTTTTAACAAAGTGAATTAGATTTATTTAACGATTGAAAAACAATTAAATAGCAAAATGTATTTTAGTATTTCAAACAATAGCGACATTAGATTAGTTTTGCATAATATCAGTTATATTATAAATGAAAAAAACAGCAATCATTATTTTAGCATTAACAACAGCAAATGTAAATGCTCAACAGAATACAATGAGTTCAACAAGCCAGAAAATTACTAACCCGCAAACTATAAAAACCGCCTCGGGTTTAGAATATACTATCAAAGAAAAAGGGAGTGGCAAAAAACCGGTTGTTGGTGATAAAGTAGTGGTCCACTACACAGGCAGGTTCACAAATGATACAGTTTTTGACAGCTCAGTGCTTCGCGGACAACCATTTACATTTAAATTGGGGATGGGTCAGGTAATCAAAGGATGGGATGAAGCATTTCAATTATTACAGGCAGGCGATAAAGCCACCCTCAGGTTGACTCCTGAATTGGGTTATGGAGAAAGAGGTGCTGGTGCAATACCTCCTAAATCAACCCTGATATTTGATGTAGAACTGCTTAATGTAATAGAAGCTCCAAGGCCATGGACAGCAGCAGGTAAAGATACAGTTAAACTGCCGAGTGGTTTAAAATACATTGTAATTAAGGAAGATAAAAAAGCTGAAAAAGTTGGAACAGGAGCAAAAGTTACTATGCATTATAGCGGTTTTTTTAAGGATGGAAAACCATTTGATTCATCTGTAGAACGAGGGCAGCCATTTTCTGCCAAATTAGGTAAAGGAATGGTAATCAAAGCATTAGAAGAAGGTCTTTTGCATTTGCACAAAGGTGAAAAAGCAAAGTTCTTTATTCCTTACGACCTTGCATATGGTGAGGCAGGCCACCCTCCCATTATCCCTCCAAAATCTGATTTGATTTTTGATATTGAAGTTTTAGATGTTGTTCCTGATTTTGCTCCTGCTAAATTTGATATTACAGGAAAAGAGCTAAAAACTACAGCTTCGGGTTTAAAATACTATGAAGTAGTTAAAAGCAATAATCCTGTAAAAGCAGGTGCCGGAAATACAGTACAAGTTCATTATTCAGGATACCTGGCTGATGGCTCTATGTTCGACTCCTCTGTTGAACGAGGTACGCCAATTGAATTTAAATTGGGTGCAGCTCAGGTCATTCAGGGATGGGACGAAGGCATATCGTTAATGCATGTGGGAGATAAGTTTCGCTTAGTTATTCCTTACCATCTGGCATACGGAGAAATAGGTCATCCTCCGGTGATTCCTCCTAAGTCTGAACTCACTTTTGATGTAGAACTGATGAGTGTGAAGTAACCGGATTCTATTTTGTCTTTACACCCGTCATTTATAAAATTTAATATATTTGTAATTCGAGGTAAGAATAATTGAACAAACAAACTTCTTAATAAACTCAAAAAACGATGGAACCAACCAATTCAACTACTTCTGTTCCGGCAAAAAGACCTAAATTTTTAACGGTTTTATGTATTTTATCTTTTGTTGGAATTGGAATTAGCATAGTTAGCGGTATCATAAGTTATTTTTCTTATTCAGCTTTAGCATCTGCCGGAAATGCATTATCCAACAGCCTTGGAGGACTTGAAAATGGTGAAAAAGCAGGACAGGCTTTGAATAGCATGATGGGGGCAATTGGGTTGGATCCTAATAAATGGGCACTTGTTGTGCTAATTCAGACAGCACTAAACCTGCCTATTTTGGCTGGTGTATTACTGATGTGGAAGCAAAAAAAACTTGGTTATTATATTTATGCCCCTATTGAACTTATTCAGCCAGTACTCCCCTTAATAATGGGACTTGGCCTTGCAGGTGGTTTAACAGCGATAGGAGGTTTGGTGTTTGCTGTTACGTTTGTTGTACTGTATGGTTTAAATCTGAAACATATGCATTCTAATGGAAATAATAAACCAATGGAAAAAACTACAGCTGCACCTGCTACACAAAAACAAACTACCCCAGCCTCTTCAACTGCTGCAAAAGGTAATTCCATTTATGAGGTCAGACTTAGCAATGTTTCATGTATACCTGTTGGCACCACTTATAAGGTAGGGATGACCGTTACTGCTAAAAAATTTGCTGTTGATAGCACCGGTAAAGAAAAAGAAGAAATGATTAATGACGATATTCAAATTGGCATGGTGAAAAATGGTAAAGAAATTTATTTAAAAAGCTATAAATTTACCAAAACGGCTACTCCTCTCAGCCTTACACTTGATCAAAAGCCGGACAAAATTGGCATAGATCCCTATAATAAACTATCGGAAAGAGTATAAACTTTGGATACTGTAGGTAAAACATTTTCAGCTACCGATACTAACGATAGCTACCCAACTCATAAAACAGTTAGTTTGATTGAGGAGAGAGTTATTGCCGATAAAAAAGTTGCCAAACAGGAAATTAATGCAGTAAGCAACTACCCCTTACATAAAACTATAACTATTGTTGCTGAACAGGACATTATTAAAACAGAAACTATTCCAACTGTAAATAAGCCGGTTACATCTTATGAAGATTCATATAATGCCGGTAACTATCCGACCCACAAAACGGTAGTTATTCCAAAAGAAGAAATCACAGTTACAACTAATAAATCTGACACTAAAACAGACAGCAGTTATCCGGCTCATAAAACAGTTGACATAGAGCAGCCAACGGTTATGCAGCATACCGAACGTATACCAGCCTCTGTAAATACAGAGCCGGTTACGGATAGTAAATCCAACACACCACCAATTGTTGCTCCCGCTGTCAAGGCTAAAAAACCTGTATTATGGATTGCGATAAGCAGTGTATTACTGCTCTCATCCGGTGCTACAGCCTGGTATGCTTATCAACAGAAAAAGAACTTTCAGGAAGAAATTATTACATTGAAAAAAGAAAATGAAACGCTGGCTGAAACTGTAAAAAAGATGGAAAAACAACTGCATCTTGATGATATTATTGCAAGAGCAGGAAAATTAGATACTGCAAATAATATAGCTGTAATGGAAAATGCAAATTCATCAGAAGTTATACGCCTCTGTTTTTCGGTTACTGCTAATCCACAAGCAAAAAATAGAAGCAAGCAGGTAATATACATTCGTTTTATTGATGCAAATAACAATATATTAAGCCATAGAAAAGAAAACCTGTTTGATTACAAAGGTGAATCAATTCCGTTTTCGATAAAACGAGTAATAGATGCTGTAGATGATGAAATGATGATTTGCGCAGATTATAAGCCTTCAGAACAACTTCAAAAAGGAACATATAAAGCAGAAATATATAATGAAGGAGTGCTGGATGGCACAACCACATTTGAATTAAAATAACAAATAGTAGTCATATGATAACAATGGAAGAAAAAACAGAAGATTTAAAAAAATATTTCGATCCTACAGAATACATTACCAAAATAATAGGAAAAGAAATAGCAGCAGAAGAGGTTCCTGATTTAGAAAATAAAGTAGCCAATCTGATTACATTGTTAACCGATCCTGCTAATAAAGAGATAAAAGAACAGGCTTTACTGACGCTAAAAAAAGATAAGGAAGAAGATCTGTTGCTTTTGGCGATTGCCAGCCCTAAAGCCAAAGAACACAGACATAAATTAATTGCTGCCTGCTGGGAATCAGAGATTAATTTCAGTAAATATTTACCATTTTTTATACTACTGGCTTTGGATGATGATTATATGGTTTCTCTTGAAGCTATAACGGTTATTTCTACAATGGAAGGCCCCTTTAACAGAGAGCATGTAATTGAAGGCTTGAAAAAAGTAAAAGCTGCAAAAAAGAATATTTCCTCCGAACGGGTAGTTTTACTAAATGATTTAATTGTTACTCTGGAGGATTTTAGTAAGGAATAAACGTGGCTCCAACTGTACGTCACACCCAATTAATCAAATCCCAATCTAAACGGCTGGGGTTTGATTATTGTGGTATTTCCAGGGCTGAATTTTTAGAGGATGAAGCCCCACGTTTAGAAAACTGGCTGAATAAAAACATGCATGGCCAGATGAGCTACATGCAGAACTATTTTGATAAACGCTTGGATCCCCGCCTGCTTGTTCCAGGAGCAAAATCAGTGATTTCTTTACTATTAAATTATTACCCTACTGATAACCAGGCAGATAATGCTACTTTTAAAATAAGCAAATATGCTTATGGTAAAGATTACCACTTTGTGATTAAAGAAAAACTAAATCAGTTGTTGCAATTCATAAAGTCAACTATTGGCGAAATAGATGGCCGCGTATTTGTTGATTCAGCACCTGTTATGGACAAGGTATGGGCTAAAAAGAGTGGCTTAGGCTGGATAGGAAAAAACAGCAATCTGATTAATAAAAACAACGGTTCCTTTTATTTTATTGCCGAGCTGATTATTGATCTGGAACTTGAATATGATGGTGCAATAAAAGACTATTGTGGCACTTGTACACGTTGTATGGATGCCTGCCCTACCGATGCCATAGTAGCACCTTATGTAGTAGATGGGAGTAAATGTATCTCTTATTTCACCATTGAGCTAAAAGATAATATTCCGGCAGAGGTAAAAGGTAAGTTTGATAATTGGATATTCGGCTGTGATATATGTCAGGATGTATGTCCCTGGAACAGGTTTTCAAAACCACATAATGAACCTCACTTTCGGGCGGATAAGGAGCTGTTAGGAATGACCCAAAACAACTGGCTCGATTTAACAGCAGAGACATTTAAACGTGTGTTTAAAGACTCGGCTGTTAAACGTACCAAATTTAAAGGGTTAAAACGGAATATTGATTTTGTTAAGAATTTGTGACGCTTTTGTACACTTCTTTTATTACGTCACCGTATTTATAGCCAAATGTGCTAATGCACCAGGCCATTAATAACATTTTTTCATCTGGCTTAAGCCAACTGAGGGCTTTTGTCAACTCTTTGCGGAAAAGTATCTTATCAAAGCTTACTTTTTCCAAAATATTTTTACTTAATTCAAACATGATGTAGCGTGGTTTTAAGTTAAGTTAAAATAAATTAAAAAAACAAAATTTATGTTTCTGAAACGATAACCAAAGTCCGAAGTTACTTTTCTATAGTTACCATGCAACTATAAATAATGTTAATTTGAAATTTTCAGACACCAATACACTGATAATCAATATATTGAAACAAATTAAATATTACTAACATTCTACAGTAAGTTATTAACAGGCTGGAAATAAGCAAATTATTTATTGCCCCAGCGATAGGTAGATAGTTCCATTCCACACAAATCAAGTACCCGATCAATGACTGTAGCGGCAAGGGCTTCAAAGTCTTTGGGCTGACTGTAAAATGAAGGACTTGCAGGACAAATAATCCCTCCGGCTTCCGTAATGGTTTTCATATTGTTAATATGAATTAAACTGAGCGGAGTATCTCTTGTAATAAGAATTAATTTTCTTCTTTCTTTGAGCATTACATCCGCAGCACGGGTAGTAAGATCATTGGAAATACCGCTTGCAATACGGGCCATAGTGCCCACAGAGCATGGACATATAATCATGCCTGTATATCTGGCTGAACCAGATGCAAAAGGAGCAAAAAAATCAGATTTATTGTATAGTTTGAATGGCAGCTTTTCATAGTCAGAGTTACCCAGTTCAAACTGCCATACTTGTTTGGCATTATCAGACATAACAAGACCGACATCCTCTATTTGTTCCTGCAACTGCTGTAGTTTATGCAATAACACTTTTGCATAAATGGCACCACTGGCACCTGTAATAGCTACAACTAATTTATGTTTATTCTGTATGCCCACGTTCAAACCGATATGTCAGAGTAAATGCAAGCACATTATTTAACTGTCCAGGGTTATACCATCTGCTGGCCCCTGACGCATGTGCCCTTATTGGTGTTATGGAATTACTGAATCTCCAGCTGACACCCAAATTGTTAAAAATAGTATAACTTATTCCCAGGTTAATATCCACTTCATTTTTATTGAATGGATTTATACCCGTCAGGTTTTGCCAGTTAAAATACTCCTGTTCTTTTATTAAAAAACTGATACCAGTACCTAATTCGTATGTAAATTTATTTTGGCGATATTGAAGCAGCAGGGGAACTTCCATATAATCTAATTGCAGAAAATAATAAGTATAATCTCCTTTTTCAGGGTTACCATTGTGCCTGCTGCCTTTTTGTATATAGATGATTTCAAACTGACCTGTCCACTTCTCCCCCACTGTTGCTGTCAGAAATCCACCTCCGGTAAACCCTGCTTTATTATAGCCGCTATAAGTGTCTCCTGCAACCTGGCTGGTGCTTAAGCCAGCTTTAATACCAGCTTTAAACCTTTGTTGGGCCTTTAGCTGTATAAAAGTACTTAATAATAATATAAATATGAAGTTGCGCATTTACCCAAAGGTAATAAATACTTGGAATAGGATAGTTTTAAGGAATTACTTTAATTTCTTCGGCCTGTATTATTTCATAGGTAGTAGTATTGTAAATAAAGGCTACAATATGGCATTGATTTATATTACAGGTAACACCTTTGTAATCGGTGGGTATAATGTATGCAAACCGTTTTATTGCTTTTGTTCCGGCATTTAATGTGCCTGTTGACAATGATTCTCCCCATGCACCGGAGGGAGTAATTGCATCACGTAAAACATGGCGGTGAACATAATCTGGTTTGTTTACTCCTATATAATCCTGCCAGCTTATGATGCTGTCTTGTGTCAACAATACAGTAAGCTTGAAGGTGCCATTTACAGTTGTTAAGACGGAGTCTTTAACAGCCACACATAACTTGCGGGTTGTATTATCATAATCAGCAGCAATTTGAATATCAACGACAGAAGGTTCGGAGGCAATACCTGCTGCATATGTTTTCCAGTTCGGATAAAATTTTAAGTGTGTTTTATTAACGGCATCATAATCCCGTCTGTTAAACATTCCCTGTGGCAGTCCAAAATCGCTTGCACCAAATGCAGCATCATAAAGGTCGCCTGTAGCTGTTCTGTAATCATCTAAAAAAGCGGTTTGATCAGAGCCATTGTAACCAGGGGCGGGAAGCGCGTATCCCCCAACGTGGATTCCAAGTCCAATAATTTGTCCCGGATAAATAGAGTCTATTTCATGCAATTCCTTAGCAGCCTTAGGGCAGTTACCACACGTATGCCCAGTAAAATCTTCTATTAGTATTTTCTTTATATGAGTAGTGAGTACTGGAAATTGCGGTGCAGGACAGGTAGCAGTATCGCTTAAGTTTGCATTTACTTCGGGATATGGATCTTGTATATAATCACAGGCGGTATAAAAGCAGGTAATAGCCAGGAGAATTACAAACACTTTATTTTTCATTGGAAAGGAAAAAGGTATTAATTCAGATTATATCTTGCTTTTGTATTACTCAAGTGATACAGGAATGGGTTTGGAGTGACAAACCGAATAAATATTTCAGGGCCTCCACGGCCTAAGCTTGCTTTTCTGAGATTAGATGTGTTTACATCGTAACTAAACCCAATTGCATATTGTCCAAATTCAATCTGGGCAGAAACTATTAAAGCATCACGGTTTCTGTATGCAGCGCCAATTCCAAAGGCTGATTGCTTAATAATTCCTGTATATTTTGAATCTTCTCTAAAATAAAATTTAGTCATAACTCCCATCAGAATTTCTTTTGAAGGCCCCTGAAATTCCATCAGATAGCTTGGTATGATTGCCATATTTGTACTCTTAACACTTATTGTTGCATCGCCATGCAAAACAACCTTCATGTACAACTGATCGTTGGAGCTGGCTAAATATTTTTGTCTGGGTTTATTCAGATGATATACAGCAAGTCCTGCATTGGCCTTGATGCTGCTGCTGCTTGTCCCAATAGCTTTTTGAGTATATCCATAACTCCAATTTACGCCAGCGGCAACATCAGGATAAGAGTAACTTTGTGTTGAAGGATTTTCCCCGTTATACATTGTAGGGTCATAGGTGGTACCATTATATTGCTCAGGGAAAATGAGTTTTGAGAAATCTATTTTTCGCTGAACAAAACTTGTTTGAAGTCCGAGTGAAAGAGAGTTTTTATCGCTTACCGGAACAAAGCTAGCAAGAGAAAAACTTACCTGTGATATACCCATATTACCATCACCGGCCTTATCACTAAAAAAAGAAAGACCTCCGGCCAGCCTGCTGACTGATTTTTTATATGCTTTTTTATTGGGGTCTGACTTTTCCCAATTGCTGGCCTTCAATCTCATTTCAACGGAGGCACCATATGTTTTATAAGGAACAGTAACTCCCTTCCATTGGTCTTTATATATTACAGCAGCTCTGAGTGTATATGCCGACCCGGTAAGAGCTGGGTTGACTAATGTAGGAGTTTGCAGATATTGTGAAAAGTGAATATCCTGGGCAAATAATGAAGATGAAGCTATTAATAAGACAGATAAAGCGTTAGTCTTTATATAAGATAATTTACCAGTAAAGTAAAATTTTTTCATAGAATCCTGTCACACAAATTGGAACGGGTAAAGATATAATCTTTTTCAACGAAAAAATGTATTCAAAGGTTATTTTTATTCGTGAGACTATGTAGACTATGTATTTCCCTTTTTCCGGGAAATATATAGTGCGGTCTACCACACGATAGATGATTTTGTAATGAG
>JAHEXZ010000109.1 GCA_023251835.1 Bacteroidota bacterium
ATATGACTCGTGCGCGGTCAGTCAGAGCTAGTTTACCCTGAGCGAAGTCGAAGGGAAGACTGTGGGTGGCAATTTGAAAATGAATCATATTTCTTTTGTTGAAGTTATTTTGAAAACTTTACTAATGATTACAAACCTACTTTATTTTTTGAAATTGAGCAAAAACGCAACCTATTTGGCAATCCGTTTTATTTATATTAATACTTCGCGGTTTTACTGCCGACCAAAAACTGTAGCCACAGATTCACGGATTTTAAATACTTCAAAATAATGATAAATCTGTGAATCTGTGGCTTTTAAATTAAAAAAAGATTAAAAAACACTCTCCATTTTTTATTATCTTTAAAAAAGAGAGAACTTTGTTACATGAACTCCACAAAAGTATTAATAATAGAAGATGAGCCCAAAGTTGCCTCTTTTATCAAAAAAGGATTGGAAGAAAACCATTATGCGGCAGAAATCGCGTATGATGGTTTCAGCGCCATAAACATGGTGTTAAAAGATAATTATAATGCCATTATTCTGGATATTAATCTGCCGATAATGAATGGTTATGAAGTTTGCAGAAAATTAAGACAAAACAATATCGACATTCCTATACTAATGCTAACAGCCTTAGGCACAACCGAAGATAAACTTACAGGTTTTGATAGTGGAGCTGATGACTATTTAGTAAAACCATTTGAGTTTAGAGAGTTGCTCGCACGCATAAAAGCCCTGTTAAAACGAAACCAAACACCTAACCAGGCCGGGGCAATATTTCATGTTGCAGACCTGGAACTTAATACACATTCAAAAACAGTAAAGAGAAACAATATCAAAATTGATTTAACAGCAAAAGAATTTTCATTGCTTGAATTTTTGATCCGAAACAAAGGAAGAGTAATTTCAAGAAGCGAACTTGCCGAAAAAATTTGGGATATTACCTTTGATACCGGAACAAATGTTATAGATGTATATATTAATTTCCTCCGAAAAAAGATTGACAAGGACTACCCTGTTAAACTCATTCATACCCATATAGGTATGGGATACGTTTTAAAAGAAGCCGAATAAAATGAAAATAAGAACGAAACTGGCTCTGTACTTTACATTAATTGTTGCCTCTATACTTTTTTTCTTTGCTATTGCTATTTATTATTCCTCTTCTACGTATCGCGAACAGCAATTTTTTTCCAGACTAAAAGACAAAGCCACAAATACCGCTAAGCTATTAATAGAAGTGGATGAGGTAAGTTATGATTTGTTAAAGATTATTGATAAAAACACTATTTCTTTACCGGAAGAGAAAATTGCAATATACAATTCCTCCAATAAAAAAGTTTACGATAGTGATGATAAACATGGATTCAGTAATCTCAATACTATTCTGGAAAAAACCAGACAAAAGAAAGAAGTTCACTTTGAGGAAAACGAAAAAGACATTTTAGCGATAATATTTCCCGGAAAATTAGACCAGTTTGTTGTGATTGCCTCTGCCTTTGATAAATACGGATTAAGTAAATTAAAAAACCTCCGGCTCATTCTTATTGGCGGATTGCTTATTTGTGTAATTGCCACCATGATGGCCGGTTGGATATACTCAGGAAGAATGCTTCGCCCTATTGCAGAAGTAGTAAGAGAGGTGGATAAAATAACTGCTTTTAACCTTAATCAACGGGTAAATGAAGGAAACGGAACAGATGAAATTGCCCATCTTGCTGTTACTTTTAATAGAATGCTCGACCGTATTGAGGAAGCGTTTAACATACAAAAAAGTTTTGTTTCAAATGCCTCACATGAACTAAGAACACCTTTAACTTCAATTACCGGCCAAATTGAAGTTTCATTAATGAATAAAAGAAGCCAGGACGAGTATGAAGCAGTACTTTTCTCCATCCTTGAAGATACAAGAAGTCTGAATAAACTCACCAACGGGCTTCTGGAACTTACCCACGCAAGTATGGATATTGCCGGAATAAAACTAAATAATATACGCATTGATGAATTATTATGGCAGGTAAAAAACGAAATTATTAAACGGAATCCCAATTATAGAATTAACATCCAAATTTCAGATCTCCCCGAAGATGAAACTAAATTAATTATGCTCGGAAGTGAACAATTACTTAAAACAGCATTTTTAAATATTATAGAAAATGCCTGCAAATTTTCATCAGGCAAAGAAGTCAATATTTCATTTAGTGTTAACAACAATTTTATTGAACTAAATGTTACAGATTTGGGCATTGGTATTTCCCAGGCGGATATTCAAAAAATTTTTCAACCTTTCTACAGGGGTAATAATGCTAAAAAATATTCAGGACATGGATTAGGGCTTTCTTTAGCGAAAAAAATAATCCAGCTCCACAAGGGAGATTTAACCATTGACTCTGTAATTAATAAATATACAACCGTAAAAACTACTTTTCCATTGTAAATTTGCTTATAGAAAACATGAACTAACATTAATTCAAAATCAATTATGCAGACAAAACAAAGCAATTTTAATACAATTTTAATTTCGCCATATTTACAACTGCTTATTTTTGCTAAGTTTTGCTTTTCAAACCGGGGTGGTAAAAAAAATAAAATGTTTTATACATCGAAATTTGTTTGTGCAGCGATATTAATATATCTGTTCATTGGCCAATGTTTTGCGCAAAATAATTTTATTAAGAAACTGGATAATCTTACAACCTCCAGGCGCTATAAAGATGCTATAATAGAACGGGATGAACTTTGTAATAAAAGCAAAGGACTAATGGCTGATACCACTAAACTTGGCAAGCAGCTCCGCAAAACACAGGCAGATTATAAAGCACTTGAAGAAGAATACGAAACACTTTCTTCAACTTCTGATATGCAGCTCGCAAAGCTGAATAATGATTTGAAAACCAAATCAAAGGAACTTGAAAAAAAGGAAACACTGCTAAAAGAAAGGGAGCAGAAGCTCAAAGAAATGCAATCAATAATTGCAAAGCAGGATTCATTAGTTAATAGTTTGAATAATATTGTTAAAAGTGCATTGCTTGGATTTAACCCGGATGAACTTACAGTTGAAATGAAAAATGGTAAAGTATATGTTTCAATGTCTGATAAGCTCCTGTTTAAATCTGGTAGTGCAGATGTAGAAATAAAAGGAAAAGATGCACTAAAAAAATTAGCAGAGGTTCTAAATAAAAACAATGATGTAGATGTTCTGATTGAAGGACATACAGATAATGTTCCTATCAAAACTGCTGTTTATAAAGATAATTGGGACTTGAGCGCAGCAAGGGCAACTTCTGTTGTTCGTTTGCTAACGGACGATTATAAACTTGAACCGAAACGACTAACGGCATCCGGAAAAGGAGAACACTTCCCGGTAGCAGCCAATGAAACTGCTGAAGGAAAAGCAAAAAACAGGAGAACAGAAATTATTCTCTCTCCTAAACTTGACGAATTATTTAAACTTATTCAGAACAAAAATTGATACTTTTTAAAAAAAGCAATAAAATCAAATAATAAAAAAACGTTAACCATTCTTCTTGTCATTTGAAAAAATATTTTGGTTTTATAGGTTACTAAAAATATTGAAGTAAATAGCAGCTAAGGGTTTTCATTTTTTTGTTTGTGAGTGTGTTTTTGATTCTTATTGCATTTTTACGGGAAAGATTATAGGAATGAATGTTATACTGATTAACTTCATTTCTTTTCTTTCCCGTTTTTTAAACTCTCATTTTACACCGGTTAAACAGCCCCTTCAAATTTAGTTTTTCTCTAAATTTTAATTCAAGTTTAATTCCACTTTAATTCCACTTTAATAACGGTCAAATACATTTGCTTCGCCAGATTGAAGCACATCCAATCATTAAATATGGCTTTGTTCAGGCACATGAAATCGCATCGAAGATTATTGCAATAAATTAATATTAATTAAAAAATACTGTGATAATATCTATACATCAACCCCAATACTTGCCATGGGTTCCTTATTTCAGTAAAATAAAAAAATCTGATATTTTTGTTTTTCTTGACGATGTTCAATTTCAAAAAAATGGATTGCAAAACCGAAATTATATTTTAAGCCGAAAAGGCAGGTTGCGTTTAACAATACCTGTTTTTCATTCTCTTTCAACTCCAATTAATGCCATAAAAATTTCCTATAGTGGCATTTTAAAAAAACATTGGAAAACAATTGAAATAAATTATAAAAAGAGTTCTTTTTTTGCAGAGATTGCTACAGACTTACAACCAATTTATACTCGTAATCATTGTTTTTTATCCGAATTGAACCTTGATTTAATAAATTTCTATCTCAACTTTCTTGGAATCAAAACAAAAACAGTCCTTTCTTCTGAAATAGAAAAAAAGGGTACCAAATCAGATTTAATCCTCTCTATTTGTAAAACCCTTCAAGCAACTTCTTATATAAGTGGCAGTGGTGGATTATCATATTTAAATTTAAGCGATTTTGAAAAAGAAAATGTTTCTATTCAACACATAAATTATATATTTAAAGAATATAGTCAAATCAATAAAGCAAATGAATTTGTTCCCTATTTATCCATAATGGATTTAGTATTTAATGAAGGTAAAAACGCTATTAATTATATCTGATGAAAGACTCATTTGAAATAAATAAAAATATCTGGACTAATATATATAAAGCCAGACAAAATAACTTAGCCTATCCAAATGAAAACCTGGTACGCTATCTATTTTACTTGTATCCGGATAAGAACTTTTCAGAGCTTAAAGTCCTCGACTACGGATTTGGATCAGGTAGTAATCTCAGGCATTTAGATGCCTTAGGTTGCGATGTTTATGGTGTGGAAATATGTGAATATGCAAAACAATTAACATTGGAAAAACTTAGAGATGGTTTTGATGCTGATAAACTCTTCATTATGGATCAAGAAGTCAATTTACCTTATGAAAAAAAAAAATTTGATCTTGTCATTGCATGGCAGGTATTATATTATAATTCAATAGAAAGTCTTGCCAAGGTATTGTATTCTATCAAAAGTATATTAAAACCGGAAGGAAAGTTTATTGGAACAATGGCAAGAAAGGAAGATATTTCTATTACTAATTCCAAGCCAAGAAATAAGTATGAAAGAGTTTCAAATGAGGTTCTGGGCAACCAGGCCGGAAGCAGGCTTATTGCTGTTTCTTCAGAAGATGACATAAAAAAATTATTTAATATGTTCAGTGCTCTTCAAATTGGTTATTTCGAATCAAACTTAAATAATATAGTATGTTCGCACTGGATAATATACGGTGAAAATGAAAATGAATAAAAGAAAAATTATTGCTTTTACCGGAATTCGGTCAGAATATGATATACAATATTCCGTTGCCAGGGCATTGGATGACAAAGAGGATATTGAATTTGGATTTGTTGTTTTTGGCGCCCATTTGAGCGAACGGTTCGGAAAAACTGTTAATTATATAGAAAATGATAATTTCAAAATCATTGCCAAAATATTGACTCTCTTTGATTGTGACAGCCATTCAGGAAAAGCTAAATCAGCAGCAATACTTATGAATGGGATTTGTGATGTTTTTGAAAATTATAAACCGGATTTGATAATGGTTGCCGGAGACAGGGAAGAAACTATTATAGCCGCAACAGCAGCTACCTTTTTAAATATCCCTATTGCACATTTGTATGGAGGCGATAAAACTTTTCCAGAAGATATTGGCGATATTGATGAACAAGTTAGACATGCAACAACAAAACTTGCACACCTTCATTTTCCGTCTCATCCCGAACATGCTAAACGGATTGAATTGATGGGAGAAGAAAAGTGGAGAATACACTGTTTTGGTTCACCAGCTCTTGATAAGTATAAACTCTATGATGCTATCCCATTTGACATTATCAAAGACTATTTGAACACAAATATAAAACAGAAAGAATATGCTGTTGTGATTCATCACGTACTGCCCAATAATATAGCGGAAAGTCTTTTAGAATTTGAAAATATACTAAAAGCACTTGAAAAGCTAAATGTAAAAACACTTCTTTCTTATCCCAATAATTATCCGGTTGTTCCACAACTTATTGATATTATTGATAAATACCTAGATAATCCTAACTTTATTTACTATAAAAATTTACCAAGAGACTTATTTATTCCATTGATTAAATATTCAAACTTTCTGATTGGAAACTCAAGTATGGGGCTTTTGGAATGTCCTATTATAGAAATCCCGGCAATTAATGTTGGAAAACGTCAACAAGGCAGATTAAACGCTGGAAACGTAGTGTTTTGTGACATTAAACAAAGTTCTATTGAAGAGGCAATTGAAAAAGTACTTTATAACAAGGACTTTAAAGCTACTCTGGCTGACATAAAAAATGTCTATGGCAAAGGAGCTTCCGGAAAACAAATTGCTGATATTTTAGCAGCAATACCTATTGATAACAAATTGTTGGCAAAACAAATAACTTATTGATTGGGTTAAATCCTCAAAACTTAAATAACACACCAAACTATGCCAACCTAAGAGCATCTGGGTGATTACTAAATGTAATTATATATTTTGCACCTTTTGAATTATCAAGCATTATTTCTCCTCTCAACTGTTGAACCAGCGTTATTACCAATTGCATTCCAAGTGATTCCGTATTTCTATAATCAATATTCATTGGAAACCCTTTACCGTTATCTGCAATTACCAGCTTTATATACTCATCTGTTTGCTTTAACAAAATGCTTATTTCACCTTCTTCCTGTTCAGCAAATGCATATTTTAACGCATTGGTAAGAAGTTCATTTATTATTAAACCACATGGAATGGCACGGTCCAAATCTAGAAAAACTTCGCCAACATCCAGTGTCAAGTTAACAGTATGATCTTTAGAGTAGGAATAAACAAGATTGGTTGTAATATTACTTATATATTGCGAAAAGTTAATGCTGGAAAAATCATTCGCCTGATATAAAAGTTCATGAATAAATGACATCGCCTTTATTCTGCTTCTCACATCCTGCAATAATTCCAGCGTTTTTTTATCAGAAACATTGGCGTATTGCAGATTTAATATACTCAATATTATTTGTAAATTATTTTTAACCCTGTGATGTACTTCTTTAAGAAGAACTTCTTTTTCCTTTAATGAATGTCTTGTTTTTTCTTCTGCTATTTTACGTTCTGTAATATTCCTTATAATGAAAGTAATTCCAACAACATTATTCCCCTCAAATATCGGTCCTGCATTGGAAGAATACCATGCCATAGCGCCATCCGAATGCCGGGCATGAACTTCAAAACTTTGCGGTTGTTTAGTCTCATATATCTTTTTTAATTTCTCTTTTACCTGTTCTTCGTACTCTGCCGGAATATAACTAAAAATACTCACCCCCAATACCTGTTCTTTTGTTACCCCCTCTCTTGTTCTATTAACAAACTGTATACTATTTTTATCATCAATCATTACAATTATATCCGCTGCATTTTCAACAACAGAACGGTATTTTTCCTCACTCTTCCTGATTTTTTCTTCTACTTCTTTTTGTTCTGTAATATCTTCTGAAACACCTAACAAAAACAGAGGCTCCCCTTTAATATCTCTTACAACCGTTTTTTTGGTACGAACAATAATTCGTTTGTTTTTACTTTCTACCACCTCTTCCGGTATATAAATAACATTATTTGTTTTACTAGCCTCTATATCCTTTTTTCTATACCAGTCAGCATCCTGTTTTGAAAAAAAATCATAATCAGTCTTCCCCATACACTCCTCCGCTTTAAGACCAAAAATCTCTTCCGCTTTTTTATTCCATATCGAAAATTGAAAATCTTTTTTTATATCCTTGCCAAAAACAGCAACCGGAAGTGTTTGAAGTACACTGGAAATAATGGACTCGCTTTCTTTCAGTTTTTTCTCTGCCAGCTTACGTTCTGTAATATCATGTACTGTTGCCTGCAATACCCGTTTATCACCATAATTAAAAGCTGATAATTTCACCTCTGCCGGAAAAACTTCACCATTTTTTCTCCGGTGCAACCACTCAAACCTGTTAACTCCCTTCTCAAAAGCTATATCAATCATTTTGTTTGCCTTTATATACGAATTTTCCCCGTCTGGCTGGGTTAGTGGCGATAAATCTGAAGGATGACTTTCTGTAAATTCATTTTTATTGGTTAAACCAAACATCTCCAGGGTTTTAGGGTTACAATCAAAAAAACCGTTTCTGGTCAACATCATAATTGCATCATTTGAACCATTAAATAAAGCTTCCAGCTTCAGCAAATCCTGCATCTTTTTCATTTCTGTAATATCCTGATCAGTTCCTTTCAAACCAATAACCTCTCCCCTGCTGTTTTTTACAGCTTCGCCAATACATGAAAGATGCTTTATTTTTCCACTACGACATAAAATAGGATGTTCGTAGCTGAAACCCACTCCTTGTTCTATCGCATTTTTTATCAACTCGTCTATTTTAGACAAATCTTCAGGATAACATAAACTTTTATACGCCCCATAAAGATTATCAACAACTTGATTATCAAGCTCAAGAATGCGATACATTTCTTTTGACCAATTTGCTTCGTATGTTGGAAGACTCAGTTCCCAACTTCCAATTTTAGCAAGTCTTTGTGCATCTTCAAAATTTTGCTGATTTTTAATGCGTTCCTCATCTATACGCTTGCGTTCCGTTATATCACGGGCTATCCACAATACCGAATTGTTGGTCAAAGGAGAAACCGAAGCCTCAAATGTGATTGCGCTCCCGTTAATTTCAAGATTGTATTCTAATTGAACTACTTTATTTTCCTGCAAACTCTCACAAACTTTACTTAGGAATAATTCCGCCTGCTCCTCAGGGAAAATTTCACTTACTGTTTTTCCTGAAAGTTCATTTGCAGCTTTATATAAAAGTGAAGGATTTGTTGGCGCTATTTTTAAATATTTTCCCTTACTGTCAATCTCAAAAATGATATCCTCCATTACAGCAAAAATACCCCTAAGCTCATTTTCAGAGGCTCTTAACGCCTCCTCCATTTGTTTTCTTTTGGTAATATCTTTAGTATATAATGTTAAACCAACAACTTTATCTTCTGAGATATTGGGTGAAACTGTGGTTAAAAACCACCTCGAAACTCCATCTTCGCCATGCGATACAGTTTCGTATACCATAGGCTTTTTTCTGTTTTTAACCTGAATATGTGCCTGTTTCACAAGCTCATAGTATTCCGGTGCAACAAAACTATATATGCTCGCACCTATAAGCTGTTTTTTGGTATATACCCCTGCCGCATAATTTATAAAGGTAACTTTGTCTTCCAGGTCAATGGTTATAATTATATCTGTTGCATTATCCACTAATGACCTGTATTTATCCTCTCCTTCTTTAATACTTTTCTCAAGTTCTATCTGTTCTGTTACATCTTCCAATGTGCAAAGGTAAAGCCCATGTGCTCTTTCTTTGGTTTCAGTAGTAGAAACGGAAATGCTCCCCCAAACAATACTATTATCAGGACGTTTATATCTTCTTAACAGCTTAAAATTTCTCAACTTGTTTTCATTTATCTTTTTCTTGTATTCCATACTTTCTGATAAATCGTCCGGATGAGTTATACTCATCCAGGTAATTGCACCCAACTCTTCTTCTTTGATGCCAAGGATTTCCATATATTTTGGATTAGCCTCCCATATTATACCAGTATATGCATCAATGAGTGCGATACCTAAAGGTGTTTCTTTAAAAATGGTACGAAATCTTTCTTCACTAATCCTAAGGGCTGCATTAATCTCATTATTTCTTCTGATTATATTATAAGCGGCATAACTCAATAATGTAAATACACCCGCTATCAACAGAATAGAAATTACGTAAAGAATATAAAGCCAGGTATTCATCTTCAACACAATAAATGCCTGATTTTCAGAAGCGGCAGAAATCGACTTGTATTCAACAAAAATTAATAAGCCTATTACAGCTATGCCTGCTAAGCCAATAACAATTACATATTTTATATGATTGCCTAATTTCATATTATTTTTTATCATTTGATAAGTGGCGAACTTATTGTAAAAAAATAGAAAATACAGCTATACTATCTGATAAAAGCATCATTTCTGAATCTGTATTTTCCTGTTCACTATTGTATTTTCATTTTTCAGGATTAAAAAATATAACCCATTTGACAGAAAGCTCAAATCAACTTTATTGGTTGCTGAAATCCCCGATATTGACGTTGAATATACTTTTTCTCCCAAAACAGTATAGAGCTCAATTTCAGCTTTTGCAGGTTGAAAATCAATAGTCAATTGTCCGTGTGTTGGATTAGGATAAACTTCAAGCTTCAAAAGATATGATTCAGAACTACGCTGAGTACATAAATCAACTGTTATTTGTTGTGTTGCAGAATCGGTGCAGCCATTGCCATCAGTGTATGAGTAAATGATGTTCCATGTGCCTTCTCCTGCGCTATTGGGGTCGAATGTGGTGCCACTAACTCCTGCTCCGCTGTATATTCCACCTGTCGGGGAAGCAATGCTAAGTGTGATGGGGTTTGAATTGGAACATACCGTTGCTGGTGTTTGTGTATAAATAATTGTTGGTAAAGGATTGATGGTAATTGTTATGCTTGCCGAGGTATCAATACATCCTATATCAGATATAATAATTGCGTTGTAATTCCCGCTTGCAGTTGCAGCATACGTTTGCTGGTTTGCATCATTGATTGGCGAATTATTAAGCAGCCATTGATAAGAGAGCCCAATACCCATATTGGCAATCAATAGAATACTATCGCCCTGGCACGTGCTGGTATCAATTGAAGTAATGGTCGCCAGAAAGCCGGTGCATGAAAAATCTTCTGCATCGGCCCCAATGTCAATTGGGGTTAGTGAGGATCTTACATTATATTCAAAATCAATAGAAGTTGTATCTGGTAAGATGCTGGTACCACTGGCTTCTGCTATAGTATAAGCACGCAATTTCAGGTTGGAGTTATGAGTGTTGTCAAAAGCACTGTCTTTTCCCATAAAAAAAGGAGCCCCCACCAGGCTGTTGACATCCTGTGATGCTGCATAACCTTGCCAGGAAGGGATTGTTGTATAATCCGCTGCAGTGGCATCCGTTTTTCCAAAAAGGGAGCCACCGGTTCCTGAAGCCTGATAAATAGTATAATTGCTCACAACCTTATCTGCATTGTTGACCAAGAGGGCATAATGCGTTCCCGTGCCCGTAGAATTGCTTCTCCCGTTTACAAAGATGTTGTTTTTAAGTTTCACAGAGTCTACAGATGATGTTTCACGGTAAAAAGCAGCAGATTTGGTACTTCCTGAAACAACTCCATTACCACCAATATAAATAGTGTTAAAATAATACTTCGACATAGCATTTGAAGAAGCGTTGTTATCACGAATACCATATATTTTGGTATTTCCCTGAATGATGCTGCTTCCATCATCATTCAGCCCCAGACGAATCATAGAGTTGGTGCAAACAACAGAGTCGGCATTATTGCTAATGCCAATTATAGAAGCGGATGAAGAGGAAGAAAGATTATTTAATCCCTGAATAATATTTTGGTCAAGCTTAGTTTTCTTTGACCCCGTAAGGTTGATCCCTGTAACAGTGGTTGCTACCGAAGTTGAATTAGAGTCAATAATGCTATAAACTTTATTATTCCATATAGTGATTTGGAAAAAACTATTGTCTACCTGAATGCCTGCAGCGGCAGTAAGGTTGAATGCTCCGTTTGACCGGCTTTTCGAACTCAGATTAAAAACTGTATTGTGATCAACAGAAAGAACGGTTGCCAGCAATGTAGTATTAATACCAATTAAAGAGGCTATGGTATTCGTATTGGAAGAAGTTATATTAGCGATAGTATTAAAACTAATGGTGTTTGTACCGGCACTCACATTTATTCCAACAGTAGAATTATTCAGGTTCAAAATACTGTTTGCTGTAGATTTGTTATAAATACTATGGGGCACTGTTGTACTTCCTATGGTATTGGAAAGAATCGTATTAATGCCATTGTTCATTTCTATTCCAAAGAAATTATGACCTGCAGTTCCCGAAGCAGCAATTTCTATTCCTCCGATTTTATTTAGAGTAATGACTCCGGCCGCGTCTATGTCGCCATTATACTTGATTCCAACAACAGAGGTCGGTTTTGTAGAATTCAGAAAAATGGATGATGCTATTGTTTCAGAGCCAATGCTGTTAGCTGAAATGGAGGCACACCCGGGACTGAGTTTAATTCCCGTAAAAATAGTTCCTCCGCTACCACTTGCAGGAGTGGAGTTGATTGAAATATTGGCAATTGTATTTGCATTAATAAATGCAAGCGGTAAAAGATATCCGTAATTTGCAATACTGATGCCGGTAAATTGATGAACGTTTGTTCCCGAAGGCCCCAATAACATTGGGCCACCTCCTGCCATTGGAGCTGTTCCACCAATATAGTTGCTGTCAACTGTAAAAAAAGCAAACTGATTAAGGGTATTATCAATATTTATTGCAGTGAGCAATGTGGTTGCTGTTGCTGTGGTGCGTGATGCGGTTTGATAGAAACTATTTTTTCTAATGATAATATTAACGTTATTGGTATCTACCAGAATTCCTGTTGCGTTTTGTGAGTTACTCCAAAAATTATAAATATTATTGTTGATAATGGAATTGTTTGTATTTACAGCAGGGTTAGAGCCATTGCAATAAATCATATTTGTTGGAGTTGATGTTCCATCCTTTAAATTACAATTACTGATAACATTATTACTATTGCCTGTTGCTGACGAAGAAGTGGAAAAAAAAACAACTCCTGAAGTTATAGAATTGTTAGTGCCGCTGATAGTGCAAAAATCAAACTTATTATCTTCTGCTCCATTAATAAATTCAATGGCATTACCTGATGTGTTATTATTTTCGATGCTAAGTTCTTGTGATGTTCCTATTCCCCCAGGGCGTCCGTCAAAAATTATATTTTTAGCGCCATTGAGTTGAATTGTTTGAGTTGCAGAACTGCTTAGGATGGAAAGATTGGTGGCTGTTGTGTCCGGGCGAATGGTTATTGTGTCATTATTGCTTCCCGGGAGCATTGGGACTATAATTGGAAACGAAGGTTCAACATTACTTGTATAATTGGGAAGCAGGGTAATCACAGTATTGCCTTGTAAACCATACGTATCAATAGAATCAATTGCAGCAGTAATGGATGGATAGGAACCGGAAGGAACATTAACGGTCAAAGGAAAAGTTGGTTGGTTAGTTGACTGGCTGCCGGTGAGCGGAACACTGAATCCGCCTTCTGATAATGCATACACGTTAAAATAATATTGAGTTCCGGGATTAAGCCCACTGATGGTTTGAGAATACATTGTTCCTATACCTGCCGTACTTGTTGAAGGAATAATGTTTCCTGCATAAGTGTATGAACTGCTACCATTGGTCGAATCATACACGGCAAAATTCACTTCATTGGCAGAATTATCTGACCAATTAATGGTAATTGTCTGTAAGCCAACATTTGTAAATGAAATAGCTGTTGGGCTTGTTGCAACCAAAGAGGTATCGGGAGTAAAAATATAAGTACGTGAATTATCAGGAAGAGTGTTTGCCGGTTGAGTTCCGGCAGCATTCATTGTGTCTGTGGCATTGAGGCCACTCAAAGGGTTTGTCCAGTCGTTTCCTTTAAGATTATTAAAATCACTCGCTCCGCTCAACCCCACCTGAATGGCAGAAAAAGGGAATGATCCGGTAAAACCACCATACATAAATTTAATAGTTCCATCTGCTTCATATAATTTTATCTGGGCATTGCCGTACATTGCCGGAAATGATTTTTTTGCAACATTTGCATACTGTATGGTACATACCCGATTGCCGGGAGTACCGGAAGTGCTGATTTGTATATTTGAAAACAGGTTGTTTGATTTTGCCAGGTTTGTTCCGAAAACACTAATAGCATTGCTATGTGTAAGAGGCATCGTATCAGAAGGAACACTCACCATGGAACCAGGCATTATATACCCATTGCAATAAACAGTGAGTTTGGTGTAGATGTGTCCTCCATAAAAAAAGGCAAATCCAATATCCTGGTTTGTGAAATATTGTTCATCCCAACCACCTCCTGTTAAATAGTTTCCAAGCAATACAGTGGAATATGTTGAGGTTGTATCAGAGAAATTATAGTTGGTTACATTTTGGCTTTGGCTTGTTTCGGTAGCTATTGCTAAGAGTGAAAGAATGAAGCAGGTAAGTTTTCTTTTCATTTTAAGTATGGTTTATATAGTATCAGCAAAATCAAATTTACGTTTTTTTAAAAAACTATGAAGACTAATCTTTGCTGCTGGTAATAAAATTATTATTTTCGTTTGGGAATCAGGCGGTGAAGAGAAATTAAATAAGGAAATGAAAAATGAAAATTTATGATTACATTATTATAGGCTCTGGTTTTGGTGGCTCTGTTTCTGCAATGCGGCTTGCAGAAAAGGGTTATTCTGTTTTAATTATTGAGAAGGGGAAGAATTACCGTAATGAAGATTTTCCGAAAACAAACTGGAATTTCAAAAAATTCTTTTGGGCTCCCAAATTGGGCTGGTTTGGTATTCAGAAAATTACTTTTTTCCCTCAGGTAATGATTTTAAGCGGTG
>JAHEXZ010000045.1 GCA_023251835.1 Bacteroidota bacterium
ATATCTAATTCAGAATATCTCTATATTTCCACCTGTCATTTCGAACGCAGTGAGAAATCTTGTCAATCAATTGCAAAGATTTCTCTTCCTGCTTTCAGCAGGATTCGAAATGACAATGATTATGAATTTTTTATACCGCAAGTATTTAGATTTACGAAAAAAATAATGCTCAACGCTGCGGTATAACTGAGAGTATGTTTCTTTATCAATTCTCTTGTCCATTACAAGTATAAAAGTCTATCATTTTTAAATCTTTTTCTTTGCGTAACATGACATAACAATTGTTTCGGTTTATTCAAAACCCTACCCGTCTTTATATCTTCATGTATATGTATATAGATTTAGTATACAAACATAAAAAAAATTGCAGATATTCTTTCATCTTCTTGTTTCTGTATGTTGTTTTCTTGTTTCTGTGAATTGCTTCAATTTGTCTGTAGTTTGAGTTTTGTTCGGTTTACGGAAAACTCAGAAAAAGGTTTACTTTTTTAAAAAATTATTTGTTGCTTTATACCTTGCACCGGGAGTAAAATTCTTTTTTTACGGGAAAAACGGAAAGATGGGGGGCAGAAAAAATACCCTTTTAAAGTACTTTTTCATCTTTAATTTAACCTTCGGGTTCTTCCGTTTCTTTTTTATCCCGTTTAATGTATAGCTGAGGAAATTTAGCTCATTTGTAGTATAAATTTCTGAAATTAGCTCATAATTTTGATAAATAGTTAAATTTGTGAATATTATTAAGATTAAAAAAAGTCTTTTTTCATGGTGGATACAGAACAAACAATTCAGGAAGAAAAAAAACAGGTTTTCTCCAGGGAAGAATTTATAAAGATAGTTTTAAACGATTACCGTATTGCCAATGAAAGCAGGGAAGCCAGTTTGATGGGCAGACGCGAAGTATTGACAGGTAAAGCCAAATTTGGAATTTTTGGCGATGGAAAAGAAATAGCCCAACTGGCTATGGCCAAAGTTTTCCGGGATGGTGATTTCAGGTCGGGTTACTATCGTGATCAAACTTTTATGTTTGCCACCAATAATCTAAGTTTACAGGAGTGGTTTGCCGGTTTATACGGACATGCCGATACAGATGCAGAGCCTATGAGTGGGGGACGTCAGATGGGCGGACATTTTGGTACCCGTAGCCTCAATGCCGATGGTAGCTGGAAAGACCTGACAAAGATAAAAAATTCATCTTCTGATATTTCTCCAACAGCCGGTCAAATGCCACGTTTACTGGGGCTTGCAATGGCATCTAAATATTATAAAGAAAATGAACAGTTGCAGGGCAATAAATTTTCAAAATTTTCCAATAAGGGGAACGAAATAGCTTTTGGTACCATTGGGGATGCAAGTACTTCAGAAGGATTATTCTGGGAAACAATCAACGCTGCTGGTGTTATGAAAGTGCCTATGCTGGTATCCGTTTGGGATGATGGCCATGGAATTTCAGTACCAAAAAAATACCAAACAACAAAAGAAAGCATTTCTGAAATATTAAAAGGATTTCAGCGTGAAAAAGGTGGTGCGGGATACGAAATATTTAAAACAAAAGGCTGGGATTATGCTCATTTGTGTGAAACCTACGAAAAAGCGGCCAAGGTATGCAGAGAAGAGCATGTGCCTGTATTGGTACATGTAGAAGAAGTAACTCAGCCACAAGGACATAGCACCTCCGGATCGCATGAACGTTATAAATCAAAGGAGCGCCTTCAGTGGGAAATTGATTTTGATGGAATAAAAAAGATGCGTGAATGGATATTGGCCAATAAACTAACTACAGAGGAGGAACTGAATAAAATTGAAGAAAATGCTAAAAAAGTTGTTCGTGAAGCTAAGGCAGTGGCCTGGAATGTATACCTGAATCCAATTAAGAGTGAGTTGAATGAAGTGGATGCACTTATGGAAAAGATTGCAGGGGAATCTTCCCATGCTTCGTTTATTTCCCAGATACGAAATGATTTAAATGCTCTAAAAGAACCCATCCGAAAGGATGTTATTATTGCAGCAAAACAGGTATTACGTTTAACAAGAAACGAAAGTGGCATTTACAGAACGCAGCTTGCCGGCTGGTTCAATGAAATAAAGCTGTCAAACCATGACCGGTATAGTTCGTATCTGTATAGTGAATCAGAACAAAATGTTTCATCTGTAAAACCTGTAAAAGCTGAATATACTGAAAGCAGGTTGGTTGATGGCAGGGAACTGCTGCGTGATAATTTTGATGCGATACTTGCAAAATATCCTGAAGTGCTTATTTTTGGTGAAGATTCAGGTAAAATAGGTGGTGTAAATCAGGGTTTAGAGGGGTTGCAGGTAAAATATGGAGAGATACGCGTATTTGATACAGGTATCCGTGAAGCAACCATAATGGGGCAGGCTATAGGTTTGGCTATGCGTGGTTTGCGCCCTATTGCCGAGATTCAGTATTTAGATTACCTTTTGTATGCACTACAAATAATGAGTGATGATCTGGCTACTCTTCAATACCGGACTAAAGGCGGACAAAAGGCTCCTGTTATTGTGCGTACACGTGGTCATCGTTTGGAAGGGATATGGCATAGCGGGTCTCCAATGGGAATGATTGTAAATTCTATTCGTGGCATAAATGTTTGTGTTCCCCGCAATATGACACAGGCAGCAGGTTTTTACAATACGCTTTTATGTGCAGATGAACCAGCCCTAATTATTGAGCCCTTGAATGGCTATCGTTTAAAGGAACAGTTACCTTCCAATATAGGTGAATATAAGGTTGCTTTAGGTGTTGTTGAAACTATACATGAAGGGAGCGATGTAACTCTGGTGACTTATGGCTCTTGCTGTAGGATTGCTGTGGAAACAGCTAAACAGTTGGCTGAAGCAGGTATTTCTATAGAAATAATAGATTTACAAACATTATTGCCCTTTGATTTGAATCAGTCAATTGTAGAATCAATTAAAAAAACAAATCGTTTGTTAATCCTGGATGAAGATGTGCCTGGTGGTTCCAGTGGTTATATTTTACAGAAGATACTGGTGGAGCAGGGGGCATATCGGTACCTTGATGCTGAGCCTAAAACATTGAGTGCAAAAGAACACCGTTCTGCATACGGAACTGATGGAGATTATTGTTCTAAGCCTAATGCCGAAGATGTGTTTGACTTTGTTTATGAAATGATGAGAGAGAGTAATCCGGAGAAATTTCCGGGGATTTATTGATTTTTGTTTTATTTTGAAATCTGCATGAATTTGATTAACTTTATATGTTAAATTTTAGTCATTATGAACAATATTGAGTTAAAAGCCAATCTTCATTTGTTGATCGATAAGTTGGATAATACAAACTTATTAAAAGAGTACTATAACGAATTGAAAAAAATTATTACTATTTCTCAAGGGAAAATATGGGATTCTTTAAGCGATGAACAAAGAAAAGAAGTATTACTATCCTATTCAGAGAGTGAAGACGAAACGAATTTGCTTGATAGCGAAACGGTAATGAAGAAATATAAAAAATGGCTTTAGAAATAAAATGGACGAAGCGAGCTGAAATTTCATTTCAAAGAATAGTTGAATATATAGAAGAAGAATGGAGTGAGAAGACGGCTGCAAAATTTGTAAAAAAAGTAAATATGTTTCTTAAAGCACTTGAATTGCAACCGGATATTGGTAAGATAGAAGTTGAAGATAAAGGCATTAGAGGATTTGTTTTTTCCCGCCAAACAACAATTTTTTATCGTATAAAAAACAATAGAATCATTTTATTGAATTTTTTCGATAACCGAAAGAATTCTAAATCCAAAAGAATATAGTTTCGGGCTTTTTAACCTTAAACTTTAAATCTTAAACCTGAAACTTCTATACCAATTCTTTAGCTTGTTCTAACTCCCATTTCCAGGCGGTTTCCATCATTTGTTCCAGACTAAATTGAGGTTTCCAATGGAGTTTTTTTTCTGATTTCGTAGTATCAGAATAAATGGCTATTACATCACCAGGGCGTTTATCTCCAATTGTATAATTTAGCTTTTTCCCACTAACTTTCTCAAATGCTTTAATGGCTTCCAATACACTAACACCACTGCCTGTACCCAGGTTGAAAACTGAAAAACCGGATTCGTTTTTATGGCCAATCAAATACATCAATGCTTTAATATGGGCATTGGCAATATCAGTAACATGAATGTAATCGCGAATACAGGTGCCATCACGTGTTGGATAAGTGTTGCCATACACCACCATTTGTTCATTTTTACCGATAGCTGTTTGTGTTATAATAGGGATTAGATTATTTGCTTTGTTAATAGGTAATTCGCCAATAAGCCCGGAGATATGTGCTCCAACAGGGTTAAAATAACGCAAAGCAATAGTTTGGAGTTGTGGATAAGCAATAGTATAGTCTTTAATTATTTCTTCACCAATTTGTTTGGTATATGCATAAGGTGATTCAGCTTTTCCAAAAGGTGTATCTTCCTTCACTGGCAGTTGCTTTATATTACCATATATTGAACAGGAGGAAGAAAAAATAAAATTCGGGACGGAATATTTTAAACAACATTCTAAAATATTCAGTAAAGAATTAATGTTATTATAATAATATTTATAAGGGTTTACAACCGATTCAAAAACAGATTTGAATGCAGCAAAGTGGATAATTCCTGTAATGTTTTCTTCCTGTTTAAAAATTTTTTCAATAGCGTTCTTATCGCATAAATCAGCATTGTAATTGTTTATCTTTTTGCCGGTTATTTTCTCAATTCTATCAATTATTTTGGGTGAAGAATTAGAAAAATTGTCAATGGAAATTACATTAAAATCAGTGTTTGTAAGTAGTTCAATGATTGTATGGGAGCCAATGTAGCCGGCTCCACCTGTTACTATAATGGTATTTTTATTCATGATTTTTAAATAATTCTATAATCAGGTTCTAAATGATTTCCCCAACTTACCCCCCTATTACTCATTGTCATCCTCTTTTTCATATCCTTCATAATAGTAGGATTGGTCTATGCCCTTGAAAATTATTTCACGGTTGTTTATTTCGTCTGTTAAATTGGCCGCAAGCAATGTTCGTAATTCCAAGTCGTTAATAGGACTTCTTTCCATTGCCTGTAAGTAGAGCGTTTTGTCAACAAACTGCCAGTTTACCACTTTTTTTAGTTTCGTTTTCAGTAGCATATCCAACCAAATACGCATGGTTCTGCCGTTACCTTCCATAAAAGGGTGGGCAATATTCATTTCTATATACTTGGAAATAATTTCTTCAAAAGTGTTTTCGGGCATTTGTTCGATTTTTATCAGAATCTCGCTCAAATACAAAGCGTTTGCAAATCTGAAACTACCCTTGGCTATGTTTTTTATGCGTATTTGTCCTGCAAAATCATATAATCCGGCAAACAGATATTTGTGTATTTGCTGCAATCCTTTTGTTGTGCCAATTTCAATTTTGTCTATATCGCCTGCTTCAAACAAGCGGTAAGCGTTTTCCAAACTTTTTTTATCTAAACTTTTCATATCAACTCTGAAATTGAGATTAAGATATATTGAATCTTACTAAATTTGCAATAGCAAAGGCAGTTAGATTCAGTAATACTGAGCGAATGAGTTTGTAGTTTTTCGCAAACTCATTCAGCCGAAGTATACTTTCCACTGAGCTTTTATGCATTTTAGAAAAAGTAAACCATTTTTCACCCAGATCTTTGAGCGAAGCGCCTAAAGTTATATATTTCTTTGCCTGTCTTAATCTGTTTTTACTCACTATACTCCTAAATAAACTCTAAAATTAATACCTGACAATTTTTTTTGAAGCATTTCCTTTTGAATTTTTAATAGTAAGAGTATATATACCTTTTGGCCAGGTAGTTAAATCAATTGATGTTTCCATACTTCCTTTAAAAGAAGGGATATTTTTGAAATATATTTTTTTGCCTAAAGCATCTGTAATTTCAATGCTCAAATCACTGAGTTGGTTGCTTTGTAATACAAGTGTTGCTGGTCCGTTAGATGGGTTAGGGTATAGTATATAACTAATTCCATTATTAAATTCTTCAATTCCAACATAGGGTGCTGAAGTAGCTGAACACAGGCCGATAGAGTCTGTAACAACAACAGTATATGAACCAAAAATACCTTGTGTTGGATACGTTTGAGCTGTAGCGCCAGGAATAATTGTTCCATTTAAATACCACTGATTTCCGCTTATTGCGCTTGATATAAGTGTATCATCCTGAATACTGATAGTAGGAACGGGCATGGCAGGAAATACATATATGCTTAACGTTGGTGAGGTTAGGACACATCCCATAGCATCGGTAACAGTGACTGAATATGTACCACTTGTATTGGCGTTTATACTCTGTGAGGTTTGGTTTGTTGGATGCCAACTGAATGAATTGCCGGTACTGGATGTTAATACGGTATTCTGGCCTTCGCAAATGGAGTCATTATTGCTTAATGAGATAACAGGCTGGATATGGGGGCTTATTGCGATATAACTGTTTTTAGTGACCGAATCAGTTCCATAAGTGTTGGTAACAACTAATCTAACATTGTTATAAGTGCCTGGGTTATTGTATGTTATAACCGGATTTTGTAAAGTAGATGTGTCAGGTGTTCCCCCCGGAAATGACCATTGCCATGATGTTGGAGAATTGAGTGTACTATCAGAAAATTGAACAGTAAGCCCCGGACAACCACTCAGGCTATCTGCTGAAAAACTTGCAAAAGGAAGGTTAGAAGCGGGGTTATAGATGGCTGTTTCCCATAACCCCCGTCCATAGGTAGCTGCACGTAGTTTGTTGGTAGCATAATGAATCTCTAATTCATCAACAATTACATTAGGTAAACCATTGGAGTAGGGCATCCATGAAGTTATACCAGCATCAGTATAATATACTCCCATATCAGTTCCTACATATACACCATCAGTAGTGCCTGATTGGTTTACAACACAGTTGACAGGTATATTTGGCAAATTGCCTGAGATGTTGTTCCAACTGCTTCCACCATTTGTTGATTTGTAAACCTTTTTATCAGCTGTATATCCCGAATAAGTAAGCCATATTTTATCAGGGTTACTTTCGGATACGGCAATATAAGTGAGTGTATTTATACTCCCGGCAGGGTTTGTTAAGGTATTCCAGGTAGTTCCGCCATCTGTAGTTTTATAAATTGTTGTTCCATCGGAAGCATAAATATATAAAGGGTTTGATTTAGCAACAGCCAGGCATGTCAACCCTCCTGAATTAAATGCTGAAATTGCTGCCCAGGTATCGCCTCTGTCAGTTGATTTCCATACATTCAGAAATCCGGCATAAATAGTTTGAGGATCTATCGGATCCTGCTGCCATGGGGTTATCCATTGGCCAGGCTCAGAGATATTATTTACAATATCAGAAAAATTAGCTCCTCCATCCAAAGAGCGGCTAAGTGCTCCATTTTGGTATTCGGCATACATATAAGTTGGATCACTCCAGTCTATAAAACATTCCATACCATCTCCACCTAATACTGCTTCCCAGTTGCCAGAACTATACAGGTTAGTTCCATTGTCCTGCCATCCTTGTAATACCAAGCTGGCATTTGTAGCAGCACATCCCAGCCTGTACATTTGTCCTATCTGTAATCCGCTGCTTTGGTCTAACCATGAAACTCCTCCATCAGAAGTGCTATATATGCCACCATCAGTAGCAGCATAATAAGTATCACCGTCAGGTCTGTAAATCAAATCATGAATATCTGCATGAACATAAGGCGCTCCGCCATCTCCTGTCCAATGTGCATTCAGAGACCAGTTTACCCCGCCATCATACGATTTCCAGATATTAACACCTCCTACTACAATTTCATTCTGACTTGCAGGAGACACTGCCAATGAAAGTGTGTACCATCCATTTCCACCTGAATCCTGGCCATCAGTGTCATAGCCTAATAAATTGGGCGAATCGGACTGCATTGTAAAACTTGTTCCTGAATTGATGGAACGGTATAGCCCAAGAAAACCAAAATCAGTACTATTGGTATATAAGAGGTATACATACGAAGGATCGGCAGGAGTTACAGCTATTGCAATACGTCCAACTGTTGAACTTACAGGTAAACCATTATTAACAACGGAAAAGTTGTTTCCGGTATTAGTGGATTTATAAAAGTTGGTAGATGATACTGCATAAATGGTGCTTGGATCACCTGGTTTAAGTTCGATGTCTTTAATATTACTCGCTGCCAATACTTTTGTCCAGGTAATGCCTGCATCTATCGATTTAAAAACACCTGTATTTGCACCGGCAAATAGCATATTAGGATCATTGGGGTTGATAATGACACGACAAATGTCTCTGGCCTGATTGGTAGTCCAGTTAAGTCCCGTGATGTTCCAGCTAAGCCCACCGTTAACCGATTTTAATATCCCAGTACTATACGTATCTGAAGCATCAATATCGCCAGTTGCAATATACATAATATCAGGATCGGTGGCATCAATAGCAATATCACTTATACCAATAGAGGGCAGCCCATCGGTATTGGTTGACCAGGTAAGGCCTCCGTTAGTTGTTTTCCATAAACCTCCTGAAGGTGCACCTACATATATGGTATTTTGGTTATTTGGATGAAAACGAATGCAGTTAAGGCGGCCCGCCCCACCACCATCCGCAGGAATAGTAAACGCTCCTAATGGTGACCAGTTACCACCAGCCTGCATGGCACTTTTGTAAAAATGATTGCTAAGTATTTTTTGAAATTCCTGATTTCCTGTCTGCATAACAGCTCTGTCACCGGAAGGATAAACACGCGGAGCAACATAGTGTTCCCAGCGTTTATATAAAATATAATTCTCATTTTCTTCTTCTATATTTTGCCCGAAGCTGAAAATTTTTTTTAGTTTTTCTTTCTTTTCTTTTTGTTCCTGGTATTTATTAAAAGATTTCTGTACATCATAAAAATTAACGGATGGATCCTGTATTTTATTAATCCATCCCTGTGCACCAGATTTATTGTATATAAAGACGAGTAGCAAGGCAATTAATAAGTGGGGTAGAATTTTATACATATCAAAAGGAGCGTAATGCTTGTACAAGATACGGTTTTGTATGTACTATTTCAAATAAAAAATTTTACGCGATATAGTCCTTAATTCCCTACCCAATTTTTAATCATTTCTAACCCACATTCTGTAAGTATACTCTCCGGATGAAACTGCACACCGCGTATGTTATATTTTTTATGACGAAGACCCATGATATTGCCAAAAGAGTCTATGCAGGTAATTTCTAACTCCTGAGGTAAATTATCTTTACTCACCACCCAGGAATGATAACGCCCTACATTAAATTTTTTAGGAATATTTTTAAATAAAATATCATCAGTTATAACTTCCACAGGAGTAGCAACCCCATGAAACACCTCTTTCAGATTGGTTAATGTACCACCAAACGCTTCTGCAATAGCCTGTTGTCCAAGGCAAATGCCCAATATATCTTTAGTTGGAGCGTATGTTTTTATCACATCTAATAATATACCTGCTTCACAAGGGATACCGGGCCCGGGAGAGAGTAGTATTTTATCAAAACTATCAATGGCTTTTAAATTGATTTTATCGTTACGATGTATTTCAATTGTAGCATCTTCAGCTACCTTTTCAAGGTAGTGAACAAGATTATATGTGAAACTGTCGTAATTGTCGAAAACTAATATTTTCATTTCAGGGGTAGAGAGGACATCATTGTTTTTTATTGAATAATGAGTCTAATAGTGCTGTAGTGGTTTGCCAGTTAAAGTTAGTAGTTACATATTTATAACCATTTAGGGCTATTCTTTTTGCTTTTTCTTCATCCTGTAATAATTCAAAGATATACGCTGCATATTGTTCAGGAGTATCAGCAACCAAAATTTGTTCACCGGGTTTGGCACCTAAAGCATTATTAGCTAATGTTGAAGTGATACATGGCAATTGCATTGCCATAGCTTCTAATAATTTGTTTTGTAAACCGATACTAATCTGCATGGGGGCAATTAATAATTTACATTTTGCAAAATTTTCGCGTATGTCGTCCACCCATCCGCTCACTTCTACTTTATTTGATTTTAGTGCTACCACCCTTTTGTGTGGAGAAGCTCCTGAAATCAACAAACGTACATTTGGCAGCTTTTTCCATACTAATGGCATCACTTTACTTACAAGGTATTCAACACTTTCAATATTGGGTGGGTAATTCATATTGCCATTGAACAGCAGTTCAAATTTTTTTTGATGTGTAATGTTTTTAAAATACTCTGTATCAACACCATTCGGAACTACCCTTATTTGTTGGCTTTTAGGGTGGTTTATCAGATTTTTATCCTGCTCTGATATAATTGTTTTATTATTAAAATAGTCGAACACCTTACGTTCATATTTTAACAGCCGTCTGTGTTCAAGGAATAATAATGGTTTCATATAAAAAGGATCGGTGTATTTTCTGCGTTCCATACCTTTGGAAAATACATCCATATAATCCAATGTTTTTGGGATATCTGAATACGATTTAACGTATTCTGCTGTTCTGATAAGCTGGCAGTAGATATGATCGGGTTTATGTTTTTTTATTAGTTCGTCTACTTTTTTTTGTGCCTTACTAAAATAAAAATAACCTGCCTGAAATGGCAAACCACTAAAAAAAGTCTTTAAAAGGTTAAAAAAAATAGTGAACCAGGAAAATTTAATTATAGAGATAGCTATACAGTATTTTTTTAATTCAGAAAGTGCAGTTTCATCTAATGTTGTATCATTTAAAGCAAATAATATGATTTGATGTTTTTTTGAAAGCTGCTTTATTTGATTGAATGCACGTAGCTTATCACCTTTATCAAGTGGGTAGGGAACACGGGATAATAATACAAGCAACTTCATGGGTTACAGATAAACGAATAAAACTTAGTCAACCGCCTGCAAATGTCAGTATTATTATACTGTTCTGATGCTAATATTTTTGCATTTTTTCCTATTCTTTTGTAGAACTCCCGGTCAGAAACACACTTATTAACAGCTTCCGCGAATTCATCAGCACCGAATTCATCAGCACCGGATGCAATAATACAGTTTTTATTGTTTTCACAATCAATTCCCTGTATTCCGATTTTAGTAGTGATAATTGTTTTTCCTAATGAGAGTCCTTCTATAATCTTTACCCGCATTCCTCCACCAGAAAGCAAAGGAACAATCATTATACCTTTTGATTGCATGAATTTTTGTGCATTCTCAACTTCTCCAACTATTATAACATTAGGTTTATTGAGTTGTTCCCATTCGCTGATTGGCATATTACGGCCAGCCATGTATAATTTTAGATCAGGATGTTTCGCATGCACTTTATCCCATACCTGGCTTAAAAACCATTTTAGACCTTCTATATTGGGTTGCCAGTCCATTGCCCCAATGTGAAAAACAGAGGGATAATCTTCCTGTTGTTGAATATCTCCACTAATATTGGGTGTATCAATACCAAATGTAAAAGTTTGAATTGCTTTGGAAAAACCTGCTTTTCTGAAACAGGTTTCATCATTTGCAGTAATAGCAGCTATAGCATCAATACTATTGATGCTATTTAATTCATATTTTTTTAAACGTATTGCAAGCAGTTTTAAGTATGCTTTTTTTAAAGGGTTAGCAGATTGTTGTGCAGCAAGCTCCCATAACTGGTATTCTATATTGTGTGCCCGTAATACTATTTTTGCTTTTGAATAATTACGGATAACATCAACATACATGTTTACATAGAGACTTTCTAACTGAATAATGTCAAACCTTTCAGACTTGAGTACTTCAATTAATTTTCTTTCAAATGTTTTAGAATAAAAGCGAATAATATTATATGATTTAGAGGAGAATAAATTAAAAAATGCTGCTACAGGTTTTACAGTAGTGTCTATAAAAACAGCTTCAATGTTGGTAGAGGAACGGTAGTCGGCAGGCAATTTCTCAATTTCGGTAAAATGTTTTTTTGTATTAATAGCCAATATTTTTACTTTATGACCTTCATTCAACAAGCCCTGTGTAAGGTTATTCATAGCCATACAGCCGCCATCTTTGGGTGGAAATGGCACTTTATTACAGATTTGCAATATATTCATTAGAAAAACGGTTGGGCTATTGCTTTTCTTTTCTACGGATAAACAAATTTCTTAATGGCTCAATATAAGCACTGGCATCAAACAGGCTGCTGTCGGAAGTTGCTTTGTAGGTTAAGAATACTCCAATAGGAAATAACAGAACTGTTGCCAGCCACATGCCCTGATATACTGGAATTTCACCCTCTTTAGCCAATTTCTCGCCAGTAATGGAGAGAATGTGAAAAATAATAAAGAAAACAACTGATATTACAACCGGCATTCCTAACCCACCTTTACGAATTATTGAACCAAGTGGGGCTCCTATAAAAAACAATACAATGCAGGCAATTGACAGGGTAAATTTACGATGCCATTCTATTTCATATTTTAATATAGAAAAGTCCTCTGATTCATTTTCATTTACTATTGATTCAGAATAGGCTTTTGCACTACGGGCTGTGTTAGCAGCATTATCAATTATAGATAATTGCTGGGTTTTTGAGAGCTTTGAAAAATCGGTTGTATCAGTATAACTTTTAGAAACGGAATCATAATTTTTCAGAAAAGCTGTTGAATGTGCATAATAACTCATTTTTAACTGTTTGTTAAAGTTTTCCATGCGTTTTTCCCTTTTTAGGTGGAGTGAATCAACAGCTCCAATTAACTGTGAAAGGTTAAGCATCTGATGGTTATTTTTAAATAAATCTTCATTGGTCCGCGACATTTTAAATTCCGATAAATCAAAATGAATAATGCGTTCTTCAAATTTATCTCTTACCAATGGCCGTGTTTGTATATCCTTGGGATTATCAGCTACTTCTTTATAGCTCACTCCATCTTTGAGTGTAAGCACTAAAAACATTTTATCCGGTGTTTCTTCCATAGTGCCACTCTTAGCTGCTAACACAATATTATTGCCCTGCATAGCCCTGTGATCATATATCAATATATCCCGTAGCGTTTTACTATCCTTATCTTTTTTTCCAATACGAATACTAAATCCATCAAGACTATTGTTAAAAATTCCGTCTTTAAATAATAATGCTGGTTTCGATTGGCGTACATCATATAATAATGCGCCTGCTTTTAAATTAGTGTAGGGTAAAATGTTGTTAGAAAAATAAAAGGCAGCAGTTGATATACAAAGCGTTGTAAAAATTAAAGGAGTCATTGCCTTTTGTAATGATATACCGGAACTTTTCATTGCCGTTAGCTCAAAATGCTCTCCCAAATTACCAAAGGTCATTAAAGATGAAAGAAGAATAGCTAAAGGCAATGCCATTGGGATGGTTGTGAGTGAGAAATAAAAAAATAATTCTGATAAAATACCTGCACCTAAACCTTTTCCTACAAAATCATCAATATATTTAAAAATAAACATCATAAAAAAAACAAACATTGCAATGAAGAAAGTCATTACAAAAGGCCCTATATATGATTTTAAAATAAACTTATACAGTGTTTTCATGAGTGTACAAATATAACAATAACTGTGCGTAAAATTGCTTTTAAGAGTTCGCGCTATAAAACCTTCAGTTATTATAAAATATGAATTTTGTAATAAAGTAACTATTAATAAATATACTTATATTAGCAAAACAATTATGATTCTTAATATGATACATTTAAAGGAGAAATTACTTCAGGTGTTGGAAAAGAAAAATTATACCTATGCTGATCTGGCATCTTATCTTTCTGTTTCCGAATCTGAGTTAGATGAGGCTATAGAAAATAATACCATTGAAATACGCACTCTGGAGCTTATTTCCAAAGAATTGCGTATCCCTTTGTATAGTTTTTTCCGGGAAAATATTGAGGGATTTGATTTTGAAAAAGAGCCTTACTATAATGTAAGTATATGGGATAAGGATGAAGAACCTAAATCAATTCAGGATATTAAAGCATTACGCCAGGAAATTGAAGCTTTACGTGCCGATGTGCGAAAAAAAGATTTAGTAATTAATGAATTAGAATCTAAAATTGCTAAACGTAAATAGTTCTTTATATGAAAATAATTTGTATCGGACGTAATTATGCTGAACATGCAAAAGAATTAAATTCCGAAATACCTCAAGAACCTGTATTTTTTTTAAAACCTGATACCGCCTTATTAAAAGATAATAAACCCTTCTATTACCCTGATTTTTCAAAGGAAATACATCATGAAGTAGAGTTAGTAATTAAAATAAATAAGCCGGGAAAAAATATACAACCACAGTTTGCAAATAGATATTACGATGAAATTGGCATAGGAATTGATTTTACTGCTCGTGATATACAAGCTGAATGTAAAAAGAAAGGATTGCCCTGGGAAAAGGCAAAAGCATTTGATGGTTCAGCATCTATCGGAAAGTTCCTTGATAAAAAACAGTTTGCTGAGGAAAAAAATATCAATTTTGAATTGATGATAAACGGAAATATTGTTCAGAAAGGCAATACAAAAAATTTGTTGTTTTCATTTGATGCAATTCTGGCTCATGTTTCCAGATTTATTACTTTAAAGACCGGTGATTTAATATATACCGGAACACCCGAAGGTGTTGGTCCGGTGAAGATAGGCGATAGGTTAGAAGCATACATTGAAAATCAGAAATTACTTGATTTTGAAATATACTGAACGAATAGGTTTGTGCAATGGTTAGTGAGCTTGTCAAACTATGAAAATTCATCCAGTCGAAGTATAAAATAATGCAGACAAGATAAAAAACTACTAATTTTAATAACTAATAACTTGAATTATGACTAAAAAAATGATTTCAGCGTTTGCAGTAATTGTCATGACAATTACTGCATCTACAGGGCAAAATTTACAAAATATAGCCAACCAAATATTGTCCGGAACTTCCAACTCTTCTACTTCAGGAGCAGGTTCTAAACCGTTAAGTAACGATGAGGTTGTACGTGGTTTAAAGGACGCATTAACCGTAGGGACTAACAACTCTACTAATATTGCTTCTAAAGTAGATGGTTTTTATAAAAATCCTAAACTGTTTATTCCTTTCCCTCCGGAAGCAAGAGATGTTAAAGAAAAAATGGATGCACTGGGAATGAAACCACAAACTGATAAGTTTGTAATGACACTCAACCGCGCTGCTGAAGAGGCAGCAAAAAATGCTGCACCAATTTTTGTGAGTGCTGTCAAAGGAATGAGCATTAGCGATGGCTTTTCAATTTTAAAGGGTGGAGATAATGCGGCCACCCAATTTCTAAAGAATAAAACAACTTCAGAGTTAAAACAAAAATTTACGCCTGTAGTAAAAGCAGCTCTTGCTAAAGTAGAAATTACTAAGTACTGGACCCCGATTATTAAAAAATATAATAAATTACCATTAGTTAAAAAGCAAAATCCTGATTTAACAGCTTACGTTACTGATAAAGCCATTACAGGGTTGTTTATGCTGATAGCTGAGGAAGAGCTGAAGATACGTAAAGACCCCGCAGCACGTGTTAGTGAAATTTTACAGCGTGTATTTGGCAGTCTTTTTTAAATGCATTGCAGTTACTGGTATTTAATTTACATTATAAATACCAGTAACTGTTTTGCTGTTTTTTTAACTATTATTCTACCCCTGTCTTTATTTATACTGAGCGAATAAGTTCTTAATGGTTAGTGAGGCTTGTCGAACTGTTGCAAATCCATTCAGTCGAAGTATACATTTTATTACCGTGATTTTCTCTGAAAGCCATATCAAAATCCAATGGAGTGTATACTCCACGTTATATTGATTGCTTCGTGGTTATTGCTATCTAACCATGTTTAAAAATTGGATATCAACTATCTGTTAATAATATTTTTTCCCTAAAACCATTATGAATACTATTTTTGAAGAGATAAATGTTTCTTTTCTGAATCATAAAAGTAGTTATGAAAGTTTGTATAGCAGAAAAACCCAGTGTAGCTAAAGAGATTGCGGTAGTGTTGGGTGCAAATCAGCGTAAGGATGGATATTATGAGGGCAATGGATACCAGGTTACATGGAGCTTCGGGCATTTGTGCGAGTTGAAGGAACCTCATGAGTACGATTCAGTTTACAGAGAGTGGAATCTGAATATGTTGCCCATATTGCCCGAACGCTTTGGCATTAAGCTAAAGAATGATAAGGGAATCGAAAAACAGTTCAGTATTATTGCAACATTATTTTCGAATGCTGAGCAGATTATCAACTGTGGTGACGCAGGTCAGGAAGGGGAATTGATTCAGCGCTGGATTATTTCAAAAAGCAACTGTAAGAAACCACTAAAACGGTTATGGATTTCTTCACTCACGGAAGAAGCTATTCGCGAAGGGTTTAAAAAACTGAAAGAGGGTAAGGATTATGAAAGTCTTTATTTTGCCGGTTATTCAAGGGCTGTAGCGGATTGGCTATTGGGCATGAATGCCACCCGCTTGTTTACATTGAAATACAGCAATGGTAAACAGGTACTTTCTATCGGGCGTGTACAAACGCCCACGCTGGCAATGATTGTAAACCGGCAGGCGGAAATCAATAATTTTAAGCCAATTGTTTTTTTTGAGCTAAAGACGAAATACCGCGATGTTATATTCAGCGCTAACCTGAATCGTTTTTATGAAAAGAATAAAAATGAAGGAGAACATATACTATCTACCATTAAAGATGCTTTATTTGAAATAACTTCTGTAGAAACTAAAAAAGGTAAGGAATTTGCCCCGAGGCTTTTTGATTTAACTTCATTACAGGTAGAGTGTAATAAAAAGTTTGGCTTTTCCGCTGACGATACATTAAAAACGATTCAAAACCTTTACGAGAAAAAATTTGTTACTTATCCGCGTGTAGATACAACCTACCTTCCTAATGATATTTATCCGAAAATACCTGGAATACTTGCTTCGATGTCAGATTATCAGCAATTGATACAACCATTGCTGGGAGTCCCTGTCCGCAAGTCGAATAAGGTATTTGATGATAAAAAGGTGACAGACCATCATGCTATAATTCCTACAAATATTGCTGCACAAGGTCTGTCGGGTAATGAAGCAAAAGTGTATGATATAATCGCGAAACGTTTTATTGCCGCATTCTATCCTGATTGTGAAGTAGCGAATACTTCTGTTTTAGGATTAGTGAGGGATATTGTGTTTAAAGTTACAGGGAAACAGATTTTGGAATCGGGATGGAGAGGTGTTTATAGCAAAGAAGGTCTTTCTGAGGAAGAACAGGAAGAAACGCAGTTGCTGCCTGTTTTCCGGAAAGGGGAGACCGGACCACATGAAGCCTGGCTGGCAGAAGGCAAAACTTCGCCTCCAAAGCCATATACAGAGGCTACTTTGCTAAGAGCTATGGAAACTGCGGGTAAGCAGATTGATGATGAGGAACTGCGTGATTTAATGAAAGATAATGGTATCGGCAGGCCTTCTACACGGGCTGCTATTATTGAAACATTGTTCCGCAGGAATTATATCCGCAGGGAGCGTAAAAATATTGTTCCTACAGCCATTGGTATAGAACTGATTGAAACCATCAGCAACGATTTGCTGAAATCAGCTGAACTGACAGGTAATTGGGAGTTCAAGCTCAGACAAATTGAGAAAGGAAATTACGGAGCTGAGGCTTTCATTCAGGAAATGAAAATAATGGTAAGTGACCTGGTAACACAGGTAAAGAATGAGCATTCGAAACGAATCGCTATCGCAATGATTGATTCGGGCATAAATGAAAATCATCAGGAAACAGTGTATTGCCCTAAATGTAAAAATGGTAAAATGTTGAAAGGTAAGACTGCTTTTGGTTGTAGCGATTTTAAGAAAGGTTGTGATTTTAAAGTGCCGTTTGAACTTATGAATAAACGTTTGAGTGATAACCAGATATTAACGCTGGTAGAAAAAGGTAAAACACCTGTTGTTAAAGGGCTTAATGTTGGCGAGAATAAAAAGGATGGTGTTTTAAAACTTACTTCTGCATTTAATATTGAATTTGAAGAAAAACCCCCCTCGGTTCCTAAACATAAGAAGGAGGCCGTGCTTAAATGTCCGAAATGCAAAACTGGTATTGTTATTAAAGGTAATGCTGCGTATGGTTGCAGTATATGGAAGGATGGGTGTAGTTTCCGATTGCCGTATGTGTTTATGGATAAGCAACTGAGTGAAGCAGCAGTACAGGCTCTGATAAGGAAGGGAGAAACTGCCGTTATCAAAGGGTTATTGAGTAATGGAACTAAAGTGAACGGAAAACTAAAATTTGATACTGCTTTTAATTTGGTTATGGATATGTAAAGGTCTGCTACATTTTTCTCTGTTTCGTTAGAAATAGCAGGAGTATAGAAGAACTCGAACATATTTTACAAATAAGATTTATAATGACAACTGAAGAAATAGCACGTGCGCTGAAACTCACAGCTCAGTTGATGGAACTGCACAATGAAAATCCATTTAAAATAAAGTCGATTGCCAATGCTGCTTATAAGCTGAATAAAACAGATATTTCATTAGAAGGAAAATCGATGCATGAAATGGAGCAGATTGAGGGGATAGGAAAAGGTATTGCTGCGAAAATCAATGAGTTGCAAATCACAGGTAATCTGAAGGAACTGGCTGACATGGTGGAGAAAACGCCTGCCGGAGTTATTGATATGATGCATGTGAAAGGGATTGGACCTAAGAAAGTAGGACAGCTTTGGCGCGAGCTGGAAATTGAAAGTATTGGGGAATTGTTATATGCATGTAATGAAAATCGCTTGATTACCTTAAAGGGTTTTGGTGCTAAAACGCAGGCCGAAGTGAAAAAACAGATTGAGTTTCACGAGTTCAATCGTGGAAAATTTCATTATGCCTCTGTTGAACAGTTTGCTATAGATTTGGTAGAAATATTGAAAAAAAAATATAATACAGAATTGGTATCTCTTACCGGAGCCATGCACAGGAAGTGCGAAGTGATTGATAAGATTCAGATTTTAATTGCTTCGGAAAATGATGTTACTATTGGTGATATAGAGAGCAGGATAAATGTATCGGTTGAATTAATAGTCTGTAGCCCTGCAGTATTTTATACACGGCTTTTTGAAACTACTGCTTCTGAAAAGCATTTGGCACAAACGGGCTATTCAGTGGGTAATGTATATGCTTCGGAGCAGGAAATTTATAAAGCGCTTCAGCTACAATACATAGAGCCAGAGTTGCGTGAAGGGTTGAATGAGGTGGCTATGGCAAAGGAGAATAAAATACCCAAATTGGTAATGATTTCGGAGCTACGTGGTGCATTGCATAATCACAGTACTTATAGTGACGGCTTGCACACCCTGAAAGAAATGGCTGAATATTGTAAAGAATTAGGATATGAATATCTGGGTATCTGCGACCATTCTCAATCGGCTTTTTATGCCGAAGGCTTAAAGCCGGAGCGTGTCTTACAGCAGCATGCAGAAATAGATAATCTGAACAAACAGCTTTTTCCGTTTAAAATTTTTAAGGGTATTGAAAGTGATATTTTAAATGATGGTTCATTGGATTATCCGGAAAGTATTCTGAAAACATTTGATTTTATTGTGGCTTCCGTACATTCCAATTTAAAGATGAATGAAGAAAAGGCTACAGCCCGTATTATCAAAGCTGTTCAGAATCCTTATACAACCATATTGGGACATCCTACAGGGCGCCTGCTATTGTCGCGTTCCGGCTACCCGATTGACCATAAAAAAATAATTGATGCCTGTGCCGCTAATGGTGTTATAATAGAGCTGAATGCTCATCCTTACCGCCTGGATATTGACTGGCGCTGGATCCCATATTGTATGGAGAAAGGGGTAATGGTATCCATTAATCCGGATGCACATCAAAAGCAGGGATATTATGATATGTATTATGGTGTATGTACTGCACGCAAAGGAATGCTGACCAGGGAGATGTGCTTTAACGCAATAGGCAGGGTGGAGTTACAGGCGTATTTTGAGAGGAGGAAAAATAAATAAAGTATTACCCAATCCTCTTCTGCACAAAATGATCTACTTTTTCGAATAGCTGCTGTGGGGTAGAAGTTCTCCATGCTATATCGTTTAATTTGCCTCCGGAGAGGATGTAATAGTCAATATTGGCACTTTGGAATTCATCCAGTACATGTTTGCGGAAATTCAGAAATGCAATCCAGCCGTCTTCAACTTCTTCAAACCATTCCTGGTAGTAACAATCGTCTGAGGCATGAAAATTCAATACATTTTCACCTATTAAAATAAATTTATTAACCCCATACTCCATTATTTTTTCAATAATATCGCGCTTTAGCAACATAATATCATTGTTGATAAGGTCATTCCATTCGCCAATCAATTCAATTATTGCGTAGCCGAGGTCATAATCAACATTTAATACTTTTATGTAAAGGGTAGGAGAGTCGATATCATCCCATTGCGGATGAATAAGGTAATTGTAAATAGCATGCGTATATTCAAACTCACTGTATTCACGGCCGTAAAAAGGTGATTTTTCATCTTCGGAAGCAATGTAGATGTGACGCCAGTTGTAATATGGTTCTATATCTTGCATGTATTACAAATTTACGAATGTACATGCTAAGAAAAAAGTAATGATGCTAAATCAATGTTAAAAAAATAAAAATATAAAGATGCCCAAGAAGTCAGACTTTATGATTTTTTCTTTACTAATTCATCCAATTTTTCCTGTAATGTTTCCCAATTGTTCATGATGATATCCAATTGCTTTTTCATCTGTTCGTATTTAGCATACGTTTCTTTGTTGTTAATTACAGATTGATATTGTGCAGGATCGGAAAGCTGGTCGTCAATTACTTTTATTTCCGCTTCTAATTTTGCAATTTCCGCTTCTGTTTTTGAAATCTGATTTTTCAGTTGCTTCTGCTCTTTTTCAAGCTCATTGTTCTGTTCTGTCGGTTTTTGTTTGTCTTCTTTTACTGTATCTGTTGCTTTAATGAAAGGATTTTTCACATTCATTTCATTTAAACGGTTCAACTTTAATTTCTGCATAAAATCAGAAATGTTGCCCAAATGTTCTTTTACCTGCCCATTCCTAAACTCATACATTTTTTCTGTTAAACCATTTAAAAAATCCCTATCATGAGATACAACAATTACAGTACCTTCATAAGCGAGTAGTGCACGTTTAAGAACTTCTTTACTGCGTATATCTAAATGGTTAGTCGGTTCATCCAAAAGCAACAAATTGTATGGCTCTAACAATAGTTTACATAATGCCAAACGTCCTCGCTCTCCACCACTCAATACTTTTACTTTTTTATCAATATCATCACCCCCAAATAAAAAAGAGCCAAGAAGCATTCTTACACTTTTGCGAATTTCACCAACAGCCAGTTCATCAATTGTTTCAAAAACAGTTTTGTTTTGATCTAATTTTTCGGCCTGATCCTGGGCAAAATAGCCCATCTTTACGTTATGACCTATCTGAATGATGCCTTCGTAATCGGTTTGTTGCGCAATCATTTTCATAATTGTGCTTTTACCTTCACCATTCCGTCCCACCAGGGCTATTCTTTCTCCTTTGGTTAAGATGAAACTGGCATCCTTAAAAATACGGCTGTTTCCATATACTTTCCCGGCATGGTCAACCGTAAGTATTATTTTACCGCAAAGTGCCGGAGGTGGAAAACGAAAACGGATAGTTGTTGCATCACTTTCGTCTACTTCAACTATTTCCATTCTGTCGAGTTTCTTAATAAGTGATTGTGCAAAAGATGCTTTGCTGGCTTTAGCGCGGTATTTATTAATCAGTGTTTCTGTCTGATCAATTATTTTTTGCTGGTTTTTTGCTGCGGCTTCCTGTTGTTCTTTACGTTCCTGGCGCAACACTAAATAACGGGAATAATTAGTTTTATAATCGTAAATTTTTTGATTAGCTATTTCTATAGTTCTTGAAGTAACCGTATCGAGGAATTGTTTATCATGGCTGATGAGTATTACTGCACCGGCATAAGTTTCCAGAATTTCTTCAAGCCATTGTATTGATTCAATATCAAGATGATTGGTAGGTTCATCTAAAAGAAGAATATCAGGTTTTCGTAATAATAGTTTAGCAAGTTCAATGCGCATGCGCCAGCCTCCGCTAAATTCAGGTGTTCGTCTTGTAAAATCAATGCGTTCAAAACCAAGTCCTTTCAACACTTTTTCAATTTCTTCTTCTTTGTTGCCCGCACCCAAATAATCCAAACGTGTGTTAATATCTGTAAGTTCAGTGATTAATCTCATGTAAGCATCACTCTCGTAATCTGTTCTTGTAGTTAGTTCGTGATTAATCGTTTCCAGACGAGCTTCCAGGCGTTGTATTTCTTCAAAGGCGGTAGCAGCTTCCTCGTATACTGTGCGTCCCTGTTGATGGATCATATCCTGAGGTAAATAGCCTATCTGATAATCATTGGGTTTTGAGATTTCTCCTTTGGTGGGCTGTTGAAGTCCCGCCAGTAATTTAAGCATAGTTGATTTACCCGCACCATTTTTACCTGCAAGTCCTATACGATCTTTGGGATTAATCAGATAACTCACATTATCAAATAAACCGTGTCCTCCAAAGGATACTGTTACTGAATTAACTGAAATCATTAATGTATTTAAAATTTTCGCAAAGGTAGTTAATTTTTAGCCTTTTCAGGCTGGTGGAAGATGTTAAAGTAAAATAATTAAGTGAGAGACCTTTCTGTTGAAGGCTATTTCGAAGTGGGTTAAGATTAATAATGCCAAAAGTCGTGTTCAAATTCAAAGATATCTTCTTTTATCTTTTCAGATTCTAATAACGCACCGATTCCTGAAGTGTATTCAGCAATATATCTGTCATAAACATTGCTCTCTTTTACTATATAACTTGAAAACATTCGCTTCCAGAATATGTCATCGAAGCTTCTTCTTTCTGCATCATTATGGCGCATATAAACATCATGGTTTGCCAGAACCGGACGTATTTCCGGAAAATAAACCCAAAATAATGGCTTATCCCCACCTGCATCTTCTCCATTTTCAGTTTTTTTTGCTGTTACTACTAATATTCCGAGGATCCTTACATCCATTACTGATCGCTGTTTGTCAAAGAACCAATCTTCTTTAATCCAATATTTGGTAATATCCTCAGAGGTAATTTCTTTTTTTATGGGAGAAGTAATCATTTCCCCAGGATTCTCGGGGTTTTCAGTTTGGTGTGTTGAGTCCCAATTAACAAGAATGGCTTCTATTTCGCTTCTGGATAAAGGAACCTGAAATTCATCGTCAGTAGGGCTAAAGCAGGTAATTGTACTGTCTTTAAGAGCCCCGTCCTTTATCACATCAAATAAACTTTTTCTGTCTTTTACCGGTATTGTTGGATAGTATAAAGGAAAATTGAATTTTTCTTTTAAATTAATTACACGCCATACCCGTTTGCTCCACATTACATCTGCTTCACGCACATTAGCATACGTAATGGGTTTTCTGTCGTAAACATGTTGTTTGGAATATATGTTTTGGGGAGGACTTATAACTTTTGCATTTGGCGTTAATTGTCCGTAAACCATGCGAGCATACCCTGTAGTGATTAACACCGCTATCAAATACTTCAATATTTTCATGATGTTTAGATTATTAATTGTTATTACTATATTGAAGTAGCAGTTTTTACATGTAGAGTCTTTTGATTAGAACGATGTTGCAATTAAGTTTATTATAGAGATTTAATAACTTGGGGTAATTGTGAGTTAGTTAGCATGACTGCAAATCCTGAATTTTATAATCTTATTGTGTGTTCGCCCCATTATTTTCCTTTTATTCTGGTAACGAGCGATGAAATGGCTTCAGAATAGGAAGTTTTAAGTTTGCTTCGGTCTAAGACTCCTGAATTATCTGCATTTTCATCAATTACAAAAGAAAATACAAATGTTGAGTCAGGGTTGTTCCATGCACCAATTTGGCCGAAACGTATGTCATTAAAGTATATACTGCTATCCCTTTTTGTAATGCAGTAATATCCTTTTGAGAATTGTTTCAATAGTTTAATGGATTTATTATTCAGATGAGGTAGAAGCAATGAATCATTTTTATTCACATGGAAATATTCTACGTCATTTGTTTTGTCAAATATTGAATAATATCCAAACCAATAGCCAGATTTATCAGGAGCATAGGCCATCCATAAAAAATTATTCAGTGGGGTAGGGGTAGTTACAATATCTGTGGTCTGTATATATTTTTTTTCTAATAATGATTCATGCATTTTATTGTGTACATGCCATTTATTTATAATTGTAAAGCCCAGATAAAGCGTACTAATTATTAAACCTGTTTTGTTCCATTTTATCCGTTTTGGTGAACCATTTTTTGCAATTAAGGCAATAATGACGCAAACCAGAAAAGGAAGTGTATAAAAAATATCTGCAACAAAAATGGTGTTAAAAGCAACACGATAGCTGTTGAATGGTTCAAACCATCCTGTACCATAAGCAGTAAGGGAATCAATAATTATATGTGAAAACAAACCTAAGAAAAACAACCAAGACCAGCTTCTCCAGCTCACTTCTATTTTTTTATACCATCTGCTTAACAGCCATCCCAGCAAAGGAGACATAACAACAGCAAATAAAATAGAATGTGTGATACCACGATGGACCATTAACTGTTGTGCATTTGAAAAACAAGGTGCTGCAAAAACATCAAGATCCGGGATGGTATCTGCAATTGCACCCCACAACATAGCATGACGGCCAATTCGTTTGCCCAGCACAGCTTCTCCTATAGCTGCACCTAATACTATATGTGTCAATGAATCCATATAACAATAAGAGTAATGGAATCTCAAAGTAAAAAGGCTACCATATTATGTTTTGGTAGCCTTTCACTTTATATATTGAAGTATCTTCTTTGTTGGCGAACATCAGAAATGCCACAAGTCGTGTTCAAATTTAAATATATCTTCTTTTACTCTTTCGGCCTCAAACAGAGCGTTTATTCCACTTGTATATTCCGAAATATATCTATCGTACACGTTGCTTTCTTTTATTACATAACTTGAGAACATACGTTTCCAAAAGATATCCTCTAAGGTTCTTCTTTCTGCATCATTATGACGCATATATACTTCCTGATTTGCTAATATTGGTCTTATTTCCGGGAAATATACCCAAAACAATGGTTTATCAGCACCTTGGTCCTCACCTGTTTCTGATACCTTAGGGATTACCACTAATAGCCCGATTATACGAACATCAAGAACAGAGCGTTGTTTATCATAAAACCAATCTTCTTTCATCCAATATTTAGAAATTTTTTCTGAATTAATCTCATTTTTTACAGGTGCAGAAATAAACTGGCCAGGGTTATTAGGGTCTTCAGTTGTAGCTGAGGAATCCCATTGAACCAATAAGTTTTCTACTTCGCTTTTGGTAAATTCAATCCGAAATTCATCATCAGTAGAATTAAAACATGAAATTACTCCACTTTTAAGAGCTCCATCTTTTAGTACTTCAAACAAACTCTTTCTATCTGCTATAGGTTGAGTAGGATAATATAAAGGGTGATTAATTTTTTCTTTCAGATTAATCACGCGCCATACACGTTTACTCCACATAACATCAGCTTCACGTAAAGAAGTGTAGGGTATAGGCCGTCTGCTTTGGCTGTTTTCTTTTGTATAAACACCATTGGGGTATTTAGGAGGCTTTATTACCTCTGCTCCACCTGAAGTTTGTTGCATATAACCGCTAAAAGGGAAATATGCGATGAGAAACAATGCTAAAATAAATTTTAGATTTTTCATGGCGCTTTTTTTTAGTGATTTAGTTAGTAACATATTTACAACTCATATTAATGTTTCATTTTAAGAAACATCTTAAACAAATTTTTATTCTCAAAAGTTATTTTATTTTAATATTACAACCTACAATTTTCCTATCACCGTCAGGTCCCTGCACATGCACATTCTCAATTAATATTTTGGAACCTTTTTTTGATTTAGAGATAAGTGCCTTCATGCCTGATGTAGCAGAGGCTCCTCTTGCTGTTTCTTCCTGAAACAATCCATTAATGTTCATTGACACTGTCCACTGAGTAACCGGAAACTTTAAGTCGAATACAAAGTCAGATAAGTCAGCAATACAGCCCCCGGCTGCTTCTATTTCTCCTTTTGTAACAGAGCCGTCACCTGTAACTCCGGCAAACTTAGCAACAGGACTAGGAACCCTTCTGATACGGAACTTTTGTCCGGGACCCATTGATTTGGTTGTATTTGTTTTTGGGTCTTTTATGGCAACATTAACTGTACACTCTGTTCCACCTGTAACAGTTACTTCATAGTGTCCCTGACCTTTATTATCTATTCTACCATTTCCGGCTAAAGTTGCAACAACATTTGTTGGTGCGGCACCTGCAACCGAAATATCTACAGGATTTTGAACACCAATATAAAATACGTTCATTTTTGTTGGCGATACAGCAAACGATGGTTTAGCAACCATATAATTTGATTCAAAAGGATAAGATTTTACACTACCATCCGGTGCTGTTACATTTACTAATCCGCTCCATGTTTGTAAGCCTTCAGATGATGGTCTGACTTTATATTTACCTAAGCCATTCTCAACGGGAATAACTATTGGAGTTCCTTTAATAGTCTTTGCCGCAGTATCAACCGAGCCAACTAAGATTTCAGGATTTTTGGTGGTACTATAAGCTGCCACAAATATATCAGCCGAATATTCTTCTCCTAAAACAATATAGCTGGTAGGAGCAACAACGCGTGCAGTAATCATGTCAAATTTAAAGTCACCAGCATCAATGGCCCTTAGCAGTAAAGTAACAATATCGCTTTCAGCATTTTTTATTTCATTTTTTACCCCTGCAAGAAGACACATACAAGCAGCCATGGTAGTATGATCAAAATTAGAAACTTCCCAAGGCACTGTTTTCTCAGCATGATGGTCAAATACATCTTTTGTATTTAAAGATATTTTAAATCCTGCTTTATCTTTCTCAGGAACCATAGAAAGTACCAGTTCTCTATATTCGGCAATTCTCTTTTTTATTTCAACACCTTTTCCTGTTGGCTTGGATGCTTCAGGCCCAATCAAATAATTAGTTGGAATATCATAATTATCATTTGATGTACCATTTTTTAACTGAAAAGTATCTGCTACCTCCTTAGTAAGTTCGGGTTGAGCTTGCCTATACAATTCAGATTTTGCTTCATCTATAAATTCACATAATTTTTTAGCTTCTTCTCTTACTTTAAATGCTTTATCTGCCCAAGGTTGAGTTTTTAGTTTGTTTTCGGCTAGTCCCTTCTCAAATTTGGCATACAAAACGTCATTTTTTTCATCAAAATTTTTATTTGTGTTGTTTAATCCGTGTTCAACAGTAATAAAAGCGAGAAGAACATCTTTGGATATATTCATTGCCAATAGTGCCGTTAGTACCAAATACATCATACCAATCATCTTTTGCCTACCGGTTTCTTTTCCTCCTGACATATTCTATTTTTTCTTTGTTTTAAATGTATTTATGTAATATGATTTTTTAATTTACCCTGAGTTGAAGAAAACTATTCCTCTGCCAAAATTCTTATCTTTTCATTGCGTTCAACATATTACCATATACTGTGTTGAGAGCTTCAAGATTGGTCGATAACTGTGCTATTTGTTCTTTATACTTTCTTGTATCTTCAACAGAGTCGTTTAGATTTTTTAATAAATCTTCCAGTCCGCCCTGAAAATGAGAGGTAGTTTTTATGTGGCTGTTAGAACTTTGTAGCTGTAATTCATAAGAAGCATTTAATGCAGATAAATTCTTTGCTACTTTTTGAAGTTCCTCTGTGAATGAATTTTGAGAATCATCATTTGCAAGGGCTTCAATAGCTGTGGTTGCTTTGCTATATGATTGCGAAAGTCTTTGAGTAGAAGTCTGCATAGTATCTTTCGCCTGATCGTAAGAATCAGCAAGTTCTTCAATTTTATCTTTTGCTTTATCATAGGAGCCTGAAAGGCTGCCAACAGATGAAGCGGCACTTTTCATTGTGTTTGCAAATTCATTTGATGCAGCACCGGCATCAGCAATATCCGTTAGTTTAGCTGCCTGGTCACCAAGATGTTTCAGGTTATTTCCAAGACTTTCAATTAGTTCTGGTTCTAATTTAGCTTCTTCGAGCATATTATCTAATTGTTCAGTTAATGAACCTTTATCTTCTTCTATTAAATTTTCTGTGAGCGCGTGACCTTCTTCACCATGCATACCTGCTAATTCCGGGTATACTAATGACCAATCAACCTCTTCGTGAGGCGGTTCAAAAGCTGAGAAAAAGAAGATAACAGCTTCTACGGATAATCCACAAACAAGCATTAGCCCTGCACCAGGCCAGTGCTGAATTTTAAACATAGCACCAACAATTACCACTGCTGCGCCAATCCCATAGAGTTTGGCCATGAAATTTTTCCATCCTTTACTTCCAATAAAACCAGCCATAATTTTAATTTTTTAAAATGTTAATAAAATAGTTATTTTGAGATTTAAGATTTTGCAATTAAAGATCATCACCTTTTGCGCGGCCAAGATAAGTTTGTACACAACGGAAACCAATGTAGCATTTTGCAGTATCCTGGTATTCGTATGTTCTTGTATTGGTTTGCAGGTAATAACCTACATCTTTCCAGGATCCACCTCTAATGACTTTGCGTTTGAAGACATTAGCTTCATTATCCTGGGCTTCATATACGTAGTCAGGGTTTAAATCATGAGAGAAGTCGTAAGCAGACTCATCAAATGCATTGCTTGTCCATTCTGCCACATTACCAGCCATACAATATAATCCATAATCATTTGGATTATATGAAATAGCTTTTACAGTATGGAAACCACCATCATCAATATAACTACCGCGCATTGGTTTAAAGTTACCTAAGAAACAGCCTAATGCGTTTCTGATATATGCACCTCCCCAAGGGTAAGGACTCAGGGCATTACCACCTCTTGCAGCGTATTCCCATTCTGATTCTGTAGGCAGGCGAAAATCATTAACATAAGCCTGGCCATTGCCTTGCAACCAGTTGTTAAATAATTGTGTTCTCCAAATACAGAATGCCCTTGCCTGTTTCCATGTAACACCTACTACGGGGTAGTCATCATAAGCCGGATGCCAAAAATACATATTAGTCATTGGTTCATTGAACGAATAAGTGAAATCATGAACCCAGGCTAATGTATCAGGATATACGTTTACTATATCTTTTACTATAAAAACACTTCTGTCCTTATCGGTTCTTTCGCGAGTACTATATTTTCCTCTACCATCGGAGATTTCATCTTTTACGTCATATTGTCCCAACGTTTTATTATCACCAACACTGGTAGATTGGTAGCCATTTATAAAATTCTGTCCTGTCTTTTCATCCGGAGAGTTTGCTGGTTTAAAGCGGTTGGTTTTAGCTGCAGCTAAACGAAGGTTTATCCAGTAATATTCAAAGTTTAACTTTCTGGTATCAATTTGTCTGCGTCTGTAAAAGCGTTCTTCAGGTGGCAGATACATAAACTCTAACACCTCTCTTACGTCTTGTTCATCATACTTTATTTTTTCATCCCAGTTGATCAGCGGTGGTTCAAGAGGTTGATCATAGGCATCAGTTTCAATACCATGTTCAGCAACTCCGCTTTCAAATAAAGCATGGTGAGCAATAGAATCCTGAACGTACTGTACAAATTGGCGGTATTCATTATTGGTTATCTCTGTTTGGTCAATATAAAACGCCTGAACAGAAACTGTTTTTGCTCTTGTGGTATGTGCATAAGGGGCATCTTCATCACTAGTTCCCATATTATAGCTGCCCATAGGGATATGTAACATACCGAAGGGATCAATATCATACCATTCAGGACGTCCCTGAACGCCTACTAATTCTCCAGTACTTGTTTTACAGCCTGTAGCGGCTATAATAACTATGGAACTTAATAAGATGGCCTTTTTCATGTTTATTATATTTATATTAAACATTCCCTTTTAGGTTTCAAATTATCATAAAAATTTGACAAATTTGTTTAAAAGGGTTTTAAGTGTGCTTGAACGGTATTTTTAATTAAAAGTTACAAAAAAATTATTTTTATAAAAACCTCACATTCATGTGACTGGAGGATTTTGTATCGCCTTTTATTTTATAACAGAAACCTAACATGATCTCGTGGGAGCCATTGCTATGGTTTTTAATTCCAGAAGTTGTTATATCATAAGAGTAACCGAACTTAGCAGTAAGCTTGGGGGTGAAGCTTTTTTCCAACCCAACAATTCCAACCATTGCATCACTTAAACGATATGAAAAGCCAGCAAATATCATTTTATTCCATTTTGCAATTAAATTTAAGTCCAATTGGGTAGCAGAGGCATCAGATTTTGCTAATACGGATGGAGTTAAATCAAATTGATTACCCAATTGAAATGTATATCCTGCCATTACGTAATAATGTCTTGCTACTTTATAATTAAAATCATATGAAGCAGCAGCTTTTTTTAGTTCTTGCTGTGGCAGATGTAATGATGATAAACCAACATATAGTCTGTTAGTTGTATAATAAAGTCCTAAACCAACATCATAAGTTACAGCAGATGTTCCTGACCAGGGAATAGCCTGATCATTTCCTGGATTAGCAGTTGTGGTGCCATCAGGAGCAATGAAGTTTCCGGTAAGTGCTTTTTGAATCATTCCAGCATCTAATCCAATACCTAAAGAACCTGGCCCGAGTGGCAAATGGAATGAATATGCCAATTTTGCTTTTAAGGTTTTATCAAACCCTAATTGATCCTGGTCAATGGTAAGACCAACACCACCGTAGAGAACTTCGCCAAAATCAACGCTTAATAACCCTGTTTTAGGTGCGCCAGGGAAGGCAGTCCATTGTTGACGGTATAATAAAGTACCACAAAGCGCTTTATTCATACCAGCATAAGCGGGATTAACGGCCAAACGGTTAAACATGTTCATACTGAACTGTGCGTCTTGCTGTGCAAATGCCACAAGTCCGGTAATCAATAATGTAACAGTAGTAAGTTTTATTTTCATACGATATATTGTTATATTAAAACAATCTCTGCAATTTTTTAGGTACACTTCAGGTCGCTAAGTTAACTATTGTATTTATAAAAACAAATTTTTTAATTAATTTATTGTTCAAGGTTCAAAAAATAATTTTTTGTATCATCCTAACTTTTGAAATGTTTGCCACCATTTGTCGGGCATTTCATCATTGCATGCTGTTTTATAGTCATTATAGGAGCAGGGAACCACATGATGCCGTTCATGTTTTATTTGATGGTTAGGGGGGTATGGAACATCCATCCACCATCGGTCACTTTTATTGCTTTTATAAAAAACGATTTCGTAGTCATGGTCTTTTATAGATACTCTGTATTTTGTGTATTTAGATTTGTCAACTATTGGATAGTCCTGTTTTCTATTGTAATAGCCATCAATAAAATACCATATCATTTGAGCAACAAGATGTGCGGTTTGTTTGCTTGGATCGAATATTTGATTCATTTCATAGAAACCAATTGATGATAATTTATCACTCAAACCAGCATATCTTGTAATTTGGCATGCTTCTTCTCCGTGAAACCCGTTGGGTGAAGCGTTGCCATTACCAGGAGCATCGCTTTGCCGTATTGCTGAAATATCGAAGCTCATTAGATCTGCATTTCGTACTATTGGTTCAACTTCTTCTATATTGGCACGTACGTGTCCTAACCGGTGGGCATCAAAATACAATTTGTTCATTAACTCAATTGCATTTTGTTCAACAAAATAAGTTTGGTAGCCTATGTTGCTGTAATTAAAAAGTATATTGGGTTTGTGTAAAATTATTTTACTAAGATAACTTTGTGAATTCAGTTCTTTTTCACCATCGCCAATATCAAAACAAGAATCAACGGTAACAATATTTATTGTTTGTTCGAGACTTGTGTATGCTTTATAGTTACAATAGGTTAAGTCCTGACTACCTCCAATAATAATAGGGACAATATTTTTTTTTAGTAATTGGGAAAGAACATCGGTAATTGCAAAATAACTATCTTCAATGGTATTTCCTTTTTTGATATTTCCCAAGTCTGCAATTTTAGCGTTGTAGTTTCCCTGATATAATTTATACAGGTTTTCTCTAACGTAATCTGCGGAAAGGCCACAACCTTCATTGTTAACAGCCTTTCGGTCTTCTTCTACTCCAATGATTGCAAGGTTGATATTTTCGAGGTCAGGGAAGTCATTTTCATCAATGTAAGTTCTGATACGCTTTCCGTAGGATGATTCACTATAATTATTTACTCCACTAAAATTAGTGATATTGATTGGGGTAAAATATTCTTGCATTTAGGTATGAACTTCAGCCAAGCCAAACCCTTTAATAAAGCAGGGTTTGGTTTGATTTTATATTTTATTATTTTTTAGCTGTTTTTTTATTATTTATCTTTGTTGCCATCTTCCCACCTGAGGGACGGGCAGGTTTCACAGGTGTTTTTTTTGTCACTTTCTTTGCTGGTGAGACTTTTGTGGATGCCTGTGTTGTTTCTTTTTTCTTAAAACGATTTCCCTTGCTTGCATTTTTTGGATCGGCAGCTATTGCGAGGCAATCCTCTAATGTAAGTTTTAATGGATCAACGCCTTTAGGCAGTTTATAGTTATTTTTATCGATTGCCAGATATGGTCCCCATCGGCCATTCAGCAGTTGTACTGATGAATTTTCGGGGAATGATTTGATATATTTATCAATTTCTGCCTGACGTTTTGCTTTGATAAGCTCTATTGCACGTTCCGCAGAGATTGTCATAGGATCATCTTCTTTTTTTAGGGAGACAAAAGCATTGTTATGCTTGATATATGGGCCGAAGCGGCCTATAGCAACTGTCATTTCTTTTCCTTCAAACTCACCTACGGTTCGAGGCAGCTTAAACAAGTCCATTGCATCCTCAAAAGTGATAGAATCAATGCGTTGGTCTTTTCGTAATGCGGCAAATCTGGGTTTATTATTTTCGTCATTACTTTCTCCGAGCTGAGCCATCGGGCCAAAGCGGCCGATACGTACATATAAATTTTTTCCTGTTTGGGTGTCAACTCCTAATAAACGTTCCCCGGAGGCGCGTTCAGAGTGTTCGGAAGTATTTATTACAGTTTTATGGAAAGGTTTATAGAATGCTTCCAGCATTTTTGTCCATGAGATTTTTCCTTCAGCAATTTCATCAAATTCTTCTTCCACTTTTGCAGTGAAATTGAAATCCATAATTTGAGGGAATTGGGTCAATAGAAAATCGGTTACAACCATTCCAATATCGGTAGGAAATAATTTAGCTTTTTCGGCACCTGTATTTTCTGTTTTAATTTCTTCGGTTATTTTGCCGTTTATTAAGGCAGCGATATTGTAATTGCGTTGTATACCCTGGCGGTCTTCTTTTACAACATATTCTCTTTTTTGGATAGTTGAAATTGTAGGGGCATAGGTTGATGGCCGTCCTATACCCAGTTCTTCTAATTTTTTAACTAAACTTGCTTCGGTATAGCGTGCAGGGTGATGTGTAAATCGCTCTGTAGCTATAATTTCATTTGATTTGAGTGTTTCTCCTACTTTTAAAGGGGGTAATATAGCTTCCAGATTTTCTTCATCTTCATCATCAGTACCTTCGAGGTATATTTTCAGGAACCCATCAAATTTGAGTACTTCGCCTTGAGCAATAAATTTTTCTGAAGCGCCTGAAACAGTAATGGTAGCAGTAGTTTTTTCCAATTCAGCATCACTCATTTGTGATGCAATTGTTCGTTTCCAGATGAGTTCGTATAAGCGTTTGTCGGCAGCATCGCCAGAGATGGTTGATTTATCAATATAAGTAGGGCGAATGGCTTCATGCGCTTCCTGTGCTCCTTTTGATTTAGTTTTATAGTGTCGTATATTAAGATATTTTGCTCCGTAGTTTGCCGTAATTGCTTCTTTTGCCTGGCTGATAGCGGTATCGGAAAGGTTCACTGAATCCGTTCTCATATAAGTAATGTTACCACTTTCATATAATCTCTGTGCAACAACCATGGTTTGTGCAACGGAAAAACCCAGTTTACGGCTGGCTTCCTGTTGGAGGGTTGATGTAGTAAATGGTGCTGAAGGAGATTTTTTAGAAGGTTTGGTTTCAACATTATCAATAATAAAGTCGGCAGCAGCACATTTTTTAAGGAATGTACGAGCTTCATCCAGTGTTTTAAATTTTGTTCCCAGTTCGGCTTTAATAATTGAGTTACTACCTGAGAGGAAAGTTCCAATTACTTTATAAGAAGATGTGCTTTTAAAATTTATTATTTCACGTTCACGTTCTACAATTAATCGAACGGCTACGGATTGAACACGCCCTGCAGATAAGGAGGGGCGAACTTTTTTCCATAGCACTGGAGAGAGTTCAAAACCAACAAGGCGATCAAGAATTCTGCGAGCCTGTTGTGCATCCACTAAATGTTTGTCGATAGAACGGGGATTTGCTATGGCATTTTTAATGGCATTTTTTGTAATCTCGTGAAATACAATACGTTTCGTTTTCTTTTTATCAAGGTTTAATGATTCAAACAGGTGCCAGGAAATAGCTTCTCCTTCGCGGTCTTCATCGGTTGCTAACCATACCATGTTGGCTCCTTTTGCTAATTTTTTTAATTCGGCTACAACTTTTGCTTTGTCTGGCGGTATTTCATAGTTTGGATTGAAATTATTTTCTATGTCTACTCCAAACCCCTTTTTAGCTAAATCACGAACATGTCCATAACTTGATTTTACTGTAAATCCTTCCCCTAAAAATCCTTCAATTGTTTTCGCCTTTGCCGGGGACTCCACTATTACTAAGTTGTTACTCATATATTATATATATTATAAAGTGTTAAAAGAAATTCAGTTAAAATCCACTTTTTGAGACAAAACCTGCCACCAACAGCCTCTAAAAAAATGCAAAGAAAACAAATTCAAACCGGAATTTGCAAATATTATTTTAATCAGAATCATCAGCTTATCTGAAAACATAATAAAAACAAGAGATTCGGAGGACTTTCAATAATGGCGTGCGACATTTTGTCATACACTTATTTTGTATTACCTTTGTCGTCCCAATTTCTGTCCATTTAATTTTTAACGGGCGCAAATATAGAATAAAAAATGAGCGAGAGTAAAATAATCGATGAAAGCAAACAAGGGGAGTCATTAATGGTATCTGCACCTGTTTCTCCGAATGGTAAAAAGCTTTTTTTAGAGAGTTATGGTTGTGCGATGAATTTTTCTGACAGTGAAATAGTTGCTTCTATATTAAAAGATAAAGGGTTTACTACCACAAAGGATTATACAGAAGCCGATATAATATTTGTAAATACCTGTGCAATACGTGAAGGGGCTGAGCAGCGTGTACGGAAGCGTTTAACGGATTTTAAAAAGATAAAAAAGACAAATCCGGATTTAATAGTAGGGATGTTGGGATGTATGGCAGAACGTTTAAAGTCAAAATTACTTGAAGAAGAGCAATTGGTAGATATAGTTGTTGGCCCGGATGCGTATCGTAGTTTGCCGGAATTGATTGAAACAGCAGAAACCGGACAAAAAGCAGTAAATGTGCTTCTTTCAAAAGATGAGACTTATGCAGATATAGCTCCGGTAAGGTTAGATTCTAATGGGGTATCGGCATTTATAAGTATTATGAGAGGTTGCGACAATATGTGTGCTTTTTGCGTAGTTCCTTTTACACGTGGGCGCGAACGTAGCAGAGATCCGGAAACTATTGTAAAAGAGGCGCAGGACTTATTTGACAGGGGTTATAGGGAAGTTACTCTTCTTGGACAAAATGTCGACTCATATTTATGGGCAGGTGGTGGTCTGAAAAAGGAAAACCTTACTAAAGAAGAATTGCAAAATGCCACTACGTTTGCACAGTTACTTGAGAAGGTTGCATTGGTGCATGCTGATTTGCGTGTTCGTTTCAGCACTTCTCATCCTAAGGATATGACAGATGATGTTTTACACATCATCAATAGGTATGAAAATGTTTGTAAGTATATTCATTTGCCAGTTCAGTCCGGAAACTCACGTATTCTGGAAATGATGAACAGAGGTTATTCACGCGAATGGTATATAGAGCGGATTGCTGTGATTCGAAGGATTGTTCCGGATTGTGCAATATCTTCGGATACTATTACAGGATTTTGCAGTGAAACGGAAGAAGAGCACCAGGATACACTATCATTAATGGAATCGGTAAAATATGATTTTGCCTATATGTTTGCTTATAGCGAACGTCCTAAAACAATGGCAGAGCGAAAGTATGAAGATGATGTGCCTGAAGATATTAAAAAACACAGGCTACAGGAGGTTGTAGATTTGCAACAGAAACATTCTGGAGAACGGACACGTGAAGGGTTAGGGAAAATACATAGGGTTTTAGTGGAAAAGGTATCAAAGAAATCGGATAATAGATTATCGGGTCGTAATTCGCAGAATGTTACTGTGGTATTTCCAAGAGAGAACTATAAACCCGGGGATTATGTGAATGTATTGGCGACAAGTTGCACAAGTGCGACATTGATTGGAGTTGTTGTGGAATAAATATTTTCAATATAATAATAAATTTATTAAAAATGACAAAAGTTGATATATTACTAAAAGAGATTGAAACATTAAAAACCAGTGAAATCCGATTAGTGTTTCAGAAGCTGATAAAAAAAATCAGAGAAATGGAAGATACACAAAAACTTTTATCTCAATATAAAGGGATAGGAAAGGGGGTTTGGAAAAAGGATGCTCAGGAAATCATAAATGAAAGCAGAGCCGATGAAAGGATTTAAGAAGTGGATTTAGCAGTTGCTAAGCGTGCATCGAAGTTAAGAGCTAAATATACTTTTTTGAAAGGTTTTGACGCAATACAAATTGCTATTGCAATTGAAAATAATTGTGATGCATTTTTAACAAATGACAAACAACTAAAAAAAATAAGGGAAATTAAAATTGTTGTTTTGGAGGATTTAAAGTAAACTTTGAATAATTAATTATAGAAGAGCTGGGAACGAGCTATCTTAATAATTGTGATAAACTATGACAATTCAAGAAATAAAAAACCGTTTTGGTATTATCGGTAGTTCGTCCTTGCTGGACAGGGCAATTGATATAGCAAAACAGGTAGCACCCACTGATTTAACGGTTTTAATAACAGGAGAAAGTGGTACAGGAAAAGAAGTTTTTCCACAGATAATACATCATTTGAGTGCGCGTAAACACGGCCAATATATTGCTGTAAATTGTGGCGCAATACCAGAAGGAACAATAGATTCAGAGCTTTTCGGGCATGAGAAAGGTTCATTTACCGGTGCACATGAAGCACGTAAAGGCTATTTTGAAGTAGCAAATGGCGGCACTATATTTTTGGATGAGGTTGCAGAGATGCCTCATGCTACTCAGGCGCGTTTATTACGTGTATTAGAAAGCGGTGAGTTTATAAAAGTGGGTTCATCAAAGGTGCAGAAAACGGATGTACGAGTAGTAGCGGCAACTAATGTTAATGTTCCTCAGGCTATAGAAAAAGGGAAATTCAGAGAAGATTTGTATTACCGTTTAAATACTGTACCTATTATAGTTCCTCCGTTACGTGACCGTAAACAGGATATATTTTTACTTTTCAGGAAATTTGCTGCCGATTTTTCTGCAAAATACAGAATGCCATCCATAAAGCTTGATGCAGAGGCAGAGCAGCTGCTGGTGAATTATTATTGGCAGGGGAATGTGCGCCAGCTAAAAAATATAACAGAGCAAATTTCAGTAATTGAAAAGCAACGGGATATTACTGCCGATATAATACGCAGTTATTTGCCGGAAAAAGCAATGCCACAGTTGCCTGTTCTTGTTAATAATGCTGCAGGGCAGGCCGGAGATTTTAGTGAGCGGGAGTTGTTATATAAGGTATTATTTGATATGAAAAAAGATTTGCAGGATCTGAAAAAGATTGTGGTTGATTTGATTGAGAATGATAATCAATTGAACCAGGATTTTGCTCCGGAAAATGCTTCTTTAATTAAAAAACTGTACCAGGAAGTAGGTACCCCGGAAACTACTCTGCACTTAGGATATAATGCAACTACACCGGCTTTTGTAAAGGCGAAGGAGGAGAATGTTCCTGTACATGCAATTGTGACAGAAGAAAATCTATCGTTACATGAGCTGGAAGAGGATATGATTAAGAAAGCGCTCACTAAACATAAAGGTAAACGTAAGAATGCCGCTAAGGAACTGGGTATTTCTGAAAGAACATTGTATAGGAAGATAAATGAATATGGGATAAAGTAGTTGGGAGCCGGGAGTTTATAGTTGTGAGGTTAAAAGTAAAAAAATCAAAAGTCAAAAGTTGAAAACGTTTAGTCGGGGAAAAACAAGTATTTTAAATTTTATCGCTTTTGATTCGATAGTTATCGGATTTGGTCTTTTAATTTTTTCTTTAATACAAGGTTGTAAAGTAAGCTATTCTTTTAGTGGAGCTGCTATTCCACCAGAGGCAAAGACCGTTTCGGTTCAATATTTCCAAAATAACGCATCTCTCGCACCTCCTACGTTAAGTCAGAAATTTACTGAGGCACTTCGTGATAAATTAAGTTCCCAAACCCGTCTGGCACTTGTGAGCAGGGGTGGAGATTTAGCTTTTGAAGGCAGTATTATTGGTTATATGACCGCTCCAATAGCTATTCAAAGTAGCGACCAAGCTGCTTTAAATCGATTAACGATTACGGTAAATGTAAAATATACTTGTGTTTTTGATGAAAAAAAGAATTTTGAACAGTCTTTTAGTCGTTTTTATGATTACGCAAGCACTCAAAGTTTGGCATCAGTGGAAGACCAATTAATTGAGCAGATTAATGATCAGTTAGTGCAGGATATATTTAACAGGGCATTGAATGACTGGTAAGCCCTAACCCCCGGCTCATCTCCTATAGAGAGGGGAGTTGTGCAAAGAGAAGATATTAAAAGAATGAATCGCAATCAATTCATAACATTTATGGATAACCCTGATAAATTATCAGGGAGTGATGGTGTTTTACTTGCCGATTTATTAAGAGACTTTCCTTATTTCCAGACAGCTCACCTGTTATATGCTAAAAGCTTACACAATGAAAATAGTATTCATTACAACAATCAACTAAAAATAACGGCTACTTATGCAACGGACAGAAAGATACTGTATCGTTTAATCACAAATAAGTTTGTTTCAGAATCTGTTAATGTTGTGGCGGAGGATATTAAGTCAGAAGTTAAAGAGATTACTGTTCAGGCTTCAAAGGAAAAAAATAAAGTAAATAATGATATTGAAGGGTTGATAGTTACTGCTACTGAAGAAAGAATTATAACAGAGTCGAATATTATAGGGGAAGTTGTTAATGAAGTTATTGAAGTTGCAGAAAATGTAGCAGAACTTTCAGAAACAGTTGCCCGGGAGATAAAACCGGAAAAGAAAGCCGCAACGGATGATAAAGATTATATACATAATACCGTTTCAGAAACTCAAGAGCTAGTAAAAGATGAGAAGGGAAATTCTGCTGAAACTATAGAAAATGATGAACAGAAAATAGATTTAGAATCAATAAATATTCCTAAAAATATTGTTGAGGTTGTTTCGGAAGATGTTGGTAATAAAGATAGTAGTCAAAATAGTGTTTTAATAACTGAGTCTGAAAAAGAAATAGCCGAAGAAAATTCTAACCAGGAAATTGGGGTTAATAAGTTAGAGAAGGAATACTTGGCAGAAGCAGCTATTGCTGAAACGGAGTTAAAACTAATACACAGGGAATTTGAAGCTCAGGATTATTTTTCCGAAGTAGAAAGCCAGGAGAAGATAGAACCTGATTTTTTATTAAACAAATCTGTTGAAGAAACAAAAGCGGTATCCTCTGAAAGGTCTACAGAGTTTAACTATAATCAACCACATTCCTTTACCGAATGGTTAAATCATGCTTCTGAAATCGATAAACAGGGAGTAACTAAAGAAGAAATTTCGGGAAAATTAAGTTCTGCCGATTTGATTGACAAATTTTTAAGAGAGGAACCAAAAATATCTAAACATAAAGCAGAATTTTATAATCCTGTGAATAAGGCTAAACAAAGTGTGACAGAGGATATAACTTTTATAAGTGAAACTTTGGCTAAAATATTGGTGTTACAGGGAAATTATGTAAAAGCAATACAGGCATATGAAAATTTGCGTTTGAAATATCCAGAAAAAAGACTTTACTTTGCAACCCAAATAAAAAATATTCAAAAATTAATTAATTAATTAATAAAAACAATAAAACATGGGAACGGTTATATCCATATTAATAATAATAGTTTGTGTGCTTCTTATACTGGTAGTATTGGTACAAAACTCTAAGGGAGGCGGCCTGGCATCTTCTTTTGCATCTTCTAACCAGGTAATGGGAGTACGTAAAACTGCTGATTTTTTAGAAAAAGCAACCTGGACACTGGCAATTTCTTTATTGGCATTAAGTTTAATATCAACGAGTTATAATCGGTCTGAAGGAGTTGAAAAAGGTAGCGAATCTATTACCCGTCAAAAAGGTGGGGAAGCTTCTCCTTCTGCACCTGCTCCAGGAGCAAACGCTGTTCCTGTTGCCGGGGATAGTACTAAATAATTTACCAGATTTGCAAATTTTTAAATGTCAGAGTGTCATTTCATTCTGACATTTTTATTTTTTAACTGAAAAATTGTCTTTTTTAAAATACTTATTACTATTTGGCACAAAAACTGCCACAAAAAGGCGCATTTAAATTTTAAAATATTAACTTTTAAACTATAAAAAAAATGGCAAAAGAAAGCACCAAAGTAAACATCAAGCCAGTAGCGGGCAGCCAAAACAGAGTGGTTGTTGAAGCTGCTTTGGCAGAAGAAAAAACTAAAGGAGGAATTTTTATTCCGGATACAGCAAAAGAAAAACCAGTATTGGGTAAAGTAGTTGCTGTTAGTGAAATAGATGAAAAAGGCAATAAGCCTGCCGTAAAAGTTGGCGATACCATACTTTATGGTAAATGGGCAGGAACCGAAGTACAGCTTGAAGGTAAAGATTATTTGATCATGCGTGAGACAGATATTTTCGCAATAGTATAATAAACAACGAATAACGCCCCTTCGACTTCACTCAGGGTGACGCGAATAACAAATTGTTTTTTGAAGGGTGGTAGAAAAATTAAATTATAAACTTAAAATCTAAAAATAAAAAAAATGGCAAAAGATATTCTTTTTGATATAGATGCTCGTGACCGCTTAAAAAAAGGTGTTGATTCATTGGCAAATGCGGTAAAAGTAACCTTAGGACCAAAAGGACGCAATGTGATTATTGACAAAAAATTTGGTTCGCCTACAATAACAAAAGATGGTGTTACTGTTGCTAAAGAAATTGAATTAAAAGACCCGATTGAAAATATGGGTGCTCAGATGTTAAAAGAAGTAGCATCTAAAACAGCCGATGCAGCAGGCGATGGAACAACTACAGCAACCGTACTTGCACAGGCTATTGTTACGGCTGGTTTAAAAAACGTAGCTGCGGGGGCAAATCCAATGGATTTAAAGCGTGGTATTGATAAGGCTGTTGCTGCAGTGATTGAAAATCTTAATAAGCAATCACAAAAGGTAGGTGAGGACAACAAAAAAATTGAGCAGGTAGCTACTATATCTGCTAACAATGATAATGCCATTGGGAAGCTGATTGCAGAAGCCATGAAAAAAGTGAAAAAAGAAGGAGTTATCACGGTTGAAGAAGCTAAAGGCACTGAAACTACTGTTGAAGTAGTTGAGGGTATGCAATTTGACCGTGGATATATTTCTGCCTATTTTGTTACAGATGCTGATAAAATGCAGACTGTAATGGAAAGTCCTCTTCTTTTAATTACTGATAAAAAAATATCAGGCATGAAAGAATTGCTTCCTGTACTTGAAAAAGCTATTCAAACTGGTAAACCAATAGTTATTATTGCAGAGGATATAGATGGAGAAGCGTTATCTACATTGGTAGTAAATAAAATTCGTGGTTCATTAAAAATAGCAGCTATAAAAGCTCCTGGTTTTGGCGACAGAAGAAAAGCAATGCTAGAAGATATTGCTGTGTTAACGGGTGGTACTTTGATTTCCGAAGAAAGAGGATATAAACTTGAAAATACGGAACTATCCATGTTAGGTTCGGCTGAAAAAGTTACTATTGACAAAGACAATACGACTATTGTTGGTGGCAAAGGTAAAAAGGCTGATATTACTTCCCGTGTAAATCAAATCAAAGCTCAGATTGAAACTACAACATCTGATTATGATAAAGAAAAGCTGCAAGAGCGTTTGGCTAAATTAGCCGGTGGTGTTGCTGTGTTGTATGTTGGTGCTGCTACTGAAATTGAAATGAAAGAGAAAAAAGACCGCGTAGAGGATGCTTTATCTGCAACACGTGCTGCTGTTGAAGAAGGAATTGTACCGGGTGGTGGCGTTGCATTTATTCGTGCTGCAGAAGCCTTAGATAAATTAAAAGGCGATAATGAAGACGAAACAACCGGTATTGCAATCGTTAGGCGTGCTATTGAAGAGCCATTACGCCAAATTGTTGCTAATGCAGGTGGTGAAGGTGCCGTGATTGTTCAGAAAGTTCGCGAAGGTAAAAATGACTTTGGTTACAATGCACGTTCTGAAAAATTTGAGAATTTATATGCTGCCGGTGTAATTGATCCAACTAAAGTTACCCGTATAGCTTTAGAAAATGCGGCTTCAATTGCTTCTATGTTGTTAACCACTGAGTGTGTGTTGGCTGATCAGAAAGAAGAAACACCTGCAATGCCAATGGGCAACCCGGGAATGGGTGGTATGGGTGGAATGATGTAATAAGAGGTTTGTTACATTCTACAAGAAAAACTCCCGATTCATAGTTGAATTGGGAGTTTTTCTTTTTTAAATGTACTTATTCCACATAGAAATGATTATTTTTAACCTTGCTAAACTAAGGTAGATTTAAGATATGGAAATAGACACCACTTATTATGAACGTTGTATCAGTACTTTGGAAAAAGCGCATGAGTTATTATTAAAATCAAATCCTGAGAATATTGATTATGATATGTACCGTTCTGCCTGCATTAAAGAATTTGAAATTATTATAGAGCAAAGTGGAAAGTTATTACGAAAAGTTCTAAAGCCTTATTTTCATTCATCTAAGGCTGTTGACCAGCTCTATTTTAAGGAAGTTTTCCGTCATGCTGTATTACGAAATCTGATAAGTAACGAAACCTGTGAAAGATGGTTGCAATACTGGGATAATAGAAATAATACAACACACGATTACGGAGTAAATTTTGCGGAGGAAACACTGAAGTTATTGCCTCAGTTTATTTCGGATGCTACGGATTTGGCAGTAGTTATAAAACAACAAAACAACAACTAATATGTTATTAAGGAATAAAGATAAGCAAACGTTGTTGCAAATTTTTGCCGAAGTAATTATTCCAATAGAGGTGTGGGCTTATGGCAGCAGGGTAAAGGGTAGTGCTCACGAAGGTAGTGATTTGGATTTGGTTGTAAGGAGTAGGGATTTGAAGCCATTGCCAGCAGATGTATTTATAAATATAAATGAAAAAATAAAGAACAGTAATATTCCTATATTGGTGGAATTGAGAGATTGGGCTATGTTGCCTGAAAGTTTTCACAGGAATATAGAACAGCAATATGAAGTGTTGTTTAGCAAGGCATATTACTGAAAAATGGTTGGTGGAATCCTCTGTTCACCTTACTGTATAAAGGTTTGGAGAAAGCTTAGTGAAAGTGGTTTCACTAAGCTTTTTTTGTACATGAAAAAATCAAAAAAAAG
>JAHEXZ010000046.1 GCA_023251835.1 Bacteroidota bacterium
AATAGTTCGGTAGTTTTTTAATTTTTTTGGCTAAAGCCCCATTGTTATTGATGTTTTAGTAGCCCCGACCTTAAGGTCGGGGCAAATGTAAAACCGCTATTATCAAGGGCTTCAGCCCAACCGAACAAAATATTACCGAAGTATTGATAATGATACCCATAGTTTTAAAATTGTAAGGTATTTAATGAGTAGCTATAGGCGTTTAGGTCGCAGAACGTTTTAAGCGTATAGGCTCATAATTGTATTTATTCCATAATGAATTCGGGGAGGATATTCTGCATTTATTTTGACCTTCATCTCCGCCCAAAATAAATTCGGAGAAGGAAGCGATTGGATACATAAATTGATAAATTATTTTTTTTATTTGGCAAATGTAGAGAATGATTTTGATAATTCTTTTTGTCTTCATTATCTGCCATAATTTCTTTGTTTTTCTTTATTTTAACAAATTTCTTCCTGCGGTTCAGAATATTTGTCATAAAATTTACTTAGCATAATAATTGATTTCCATATTTAAAAAGTTTTAGGAGTTAGAATTTACTTCAATTAAGGGCCGCATTTTTAGCGAGGCGTTTTTTATTATTAACATTTTACTGCTTTTTTTTGTTGATAAATAGAAAACAAATGTTAAACCTGTATTTGAATCAGTAATTACTTTTGGTTTTGACTTAAATACCTTACATTTGTTGGTATTGATGTAACTCTTAAAACGTTTTTTACGTTTTACAAATAACTAATTTAAGTTTATTATGGAAGCTAAATTTTCACCACGAGTAAAGGATGTGATTACGTACAGCCGAGAGGAAGCCTTACGTTTGGGTCATGACTATATAGGTACTGAACATTTACTATTAGGTATCATCCGCGAAGGAGAAGGAACAGCGGTGCGTTTGCTCAAATCATTAGGTGTGGATTTGATGGAACTGCGTAAAACAGTTGAACAGGCAATTGGTACAGGTACTCATAAAGTGAGTAACCTGGCAAATATCCCTTTGATGAAACAGGCTGAACGAGCCTTAAAAATAACCTACTTAGAAGCAAAACTGTTTAAAAGCGCTGTAATTGGAACGGAACATCTGATTCTGTCTATTCTGAAGGACGAAGACAATGTAGCTACCAAAGCGTTACACAAATTTAAAATTGATTATGAAGTTATGAAAATGGAATTAGAACTATCCAAATCAGAGCCCAAAGCTGAATTTCCTGGAGCTCCGCAAGATGAAGATGCAGATGATGATACGTTCAGTGCTGGCAGTTCGAAAAAAGCTGTTGACAATAAATCAAAAACTCCGGTACTCGATAATTTCGGACGTGATTTAACCAAGGCTGCAGAGGAAGGCAGACTTGACCCTATTGTTGGTCGTGAAAAAGAAATTGAGCGTGTATCCCAGATTTTGTCACGCAGAAAGAAAAACAACCCAATATTAATTGGGGAACCAGGTGTTGGTAAATCGGCTATTGCTGAAGGACTTGCGTTGCGCATTGTGCAGCGCAAAGTTTCCCGTGTGCTTTTTGGAAAACGTGTTGTCACATTAGACTTAGCGTCATTGGTTGCCGGTACAAAATATCGTGGGCAGTTTGAAGAACGTATGAAAGCAGTGATGAATGAACTTGAAAAATCCCCGGATGTAATTTTGTTCATAGATGAAATCCACACTATTATAGGTGCTGGAGGAGCTTCCGGCTCATTAGATGCATCAAATATGTTTAAACCAGCTCTTGCACGTGGCGAAATTCAATGCATTGGCGCAACTACCTTAGATGAATACCGTCAGTACATTGAAAAAGATGGTGCTTTGGAAAGGCGTTTCCAGAAAGTGATTATAGAGCCTACTTCACCGGAAGAAACTATTGAAATATTAAACAATGTGAAATCTAAATACGAAGATCATCACAATGTAAAATATACAGATGAAGCTATAAAAGCCTGTGTATCATTAACAGCACGTTATATTTCTGATCGTCACTTGCCGGATAAAGCAATTGATGCATTAGACGAATCTGGTTCACGTGTACATATTGTTAATATCAATGTTCCTAAAAATGTTGTTGATATAGAGAAAAAACTGGAAGAAATTAAAGAAGAAAAAAATAAAGTTGTGCGTTCTCAGAAATATGAAGAAGCAGCAAGGTTGCGTGATACAGAACGTCAATTATTAGAACAGCTTGAGATTGCAAAAAAACAATGGGAAGAAGACAGTAAAAACCACCGTGAAATTGTAACAGAAGATAATGTTGCTGAAGTGGTGGCTATGATGACAGGAGTTCCTGTTCAGCGTATTGCACAAAACGAAGGAGACAAATTAGCTAAAATGGCTGAACTGCTGCAAGGCAAAGTAGTTGGTCAGGATGAAGCAGTAAAAAAAGTAGTGAAGGCAATCCAGCGTAACCGTGCCGGTTTAAAAGATCCGAACAAACCAATTGGTTCATTCATTTTCCTTGGTCCTACAGGTGTTGGTAAAACACAGTTGGCAAAGATATTGTCTAAATATTTATTTGACAATGATGATGCGCTTATCCGAATCGATATGAGTGAATACATGGAAAAATTTGCCGTTTCGCGTCTGATTGGAGCGCCTCCAGGTTATGTTGGATATGAAGAGGGTGGACAATTGACTGAAAAAGTACGCAGACGTCCTTATGCTGTAGTATTGCTTGACGAGATAGAAAAAGCTCATCCGGATGTATTTAACCTATTATTGCAGGCTTTGGATGACGGACAAATGACAGACAGTTTAGGAAGAAAAATTGATTTCAAAAACACCATTATCATTATGACATCCAATATTGGGGTTCGTCAGTTGAAAGATTTCGGCCAAGGTGTTGGTTTTACAACGTCTGCCAAAAAAGAGGTGGAAGGTGAACACTCAAAAAGTGTGATAGAGGGGGCTTTGAAAAAAGCATTTGCACCCGAATTCCTTAACCGTATTGATGATGTGGTTATCTTCAATGCATTGACACGTGATCACATCCATCAGATTATTGACATTGAACTGGAGAGCTTATATAGCCGCATTAATGGCTTAGGATACAACATCAAAATATCAGAAGAAGCAAAAGATTTTATCTCAGAAAAAGGATATGATATACAATTTGGTGCCCGTCCGTTAAAACGTGCTATCCAAAAGCATTTAGAAGACCCGCTGGCTGAAGAAATTATTAAATCACAGTTGAGTGAAGGTGATGTAATTGATGTAGATCTTGATAAGGAAAAACAAGAAATTAAGATTAAAATCAATAAACATAAAGAGAATAAATCGAAGAAAAGTAAGAAAGAAGAATAGTTTTTGAGAAAAACGTCCCGCCAAAATGCGGGACGTTTTTTTTTGATGAATATTCTTTCAAAAAGCCAAAAAGCTCTCTATTGCCAGTCGGTATGAATCTAAGCCAAAGCCTGAGATACTTCCCTTACATTTTGGTGCAATTAATGAATTATGGCGAAAATCTTCGCGTGCATAAATATTCGAAATATGTACTTCTACAACCGGGGTTGTAATGGCTGCAATAGCATCTCTTATGGCAACTGAGGTATGCGCGTATCCACCCGCATTCAGGATTATCCCATCGTAACTAAAACCTGTTTCATGAAGTTTATTTATAAGTTCACCTTCCACATTGCTTTGATAATAGCTCAAATCAATAGTTTGAAACTGTTTCCGAAGGGTATTATAATAATCGTCAAAGGACTGCTCACCGTAAATAGATGTTTCACGGCTACCTAATAAATTGAGATTGGGACCGTTTATAATTAATAGTTTCATAGTAGGAAGCCTCCCCCCGGCCTTAACATTGAATTGTATATTTTTCCTCCCTTTGGGGGAGGCCGCAAAGGGCTTTTTTATTTTTTTCAGATTGTAAAGATATATCAAAATATGTATTTGTAATTTCGCAAATAGAAAAATGAGCTGGAAAATATACATACAGGGTTATAAATCCTTCCTGGCATTGGAAAAATCATTGTCTGGTAATTCTATTGAAGCCTATATACATGATGTAGTAAAGCTGGTACAATTTCTTGAACTTAATAATTATACTATCGGACCCGGGGAGGTTGATTTAAAACTTTTGCAGGACTTTTTAAAATGGATCAATGAATCAGGGATGAGTGCAAGCTCACAGGCAAGGGTAATTAGTGGAATAAAAGGTTTTTATAAATACCTGTTGCTGGAAGATATTTTAAATACAGATCCTACTGCCCTGCTTGAAGCTCCTAAACTTGGACGCAAGTTGCCTGATACGTTGAATGTGGAAGAAATTAACAGTATTATTAGTGCTATTGATTTAAGCAAAACAGGAGGCCAAAGGAATAAGGCAATGCTGGAAACATTATACAGTTGCGGGTTACGTGTAAGTGAATTAGTAGATTTAAAGATATCCAGCTTGTATTTTAATGATGGTTTTGTTAAAGTTATTGGTAAAGGTGATAAAGAACGGTTGGTTCCTATTGGAAATACAGCTATGAAACAAATTACAATATATAAAAATGAAGTCCGCTGCCATGAACAACCGAAAAAGGAGTATGAAGATATTTTATTTTTAAATGGATGGGGTTCAAAACTCTCACGTGTGATGGTATTTACAATCATTAAGCAACTGGCAGCTAAGATTGGGATGAAAAAACATGTTAGTCCGCATACTTTTCGTCATTCTTTTGCCACACATTTAATTGAAGGAGGAGCTGATTTACGTGCGGTGCAGGAAATGTTGGGACATGAATCTATTACTACTACTGAAATATACACTCATCTTGACAGGGAGTATTTGCGGCAGGCAATTATACAGTTTCATCCAAGATCATAATAAGTTTCAGGTTGAAGGTTTAAACTCAAAAAAATAGTCATCATCGACACTGATGTATTTCTATTTTCTCAACCGTTACAAACTCTCTTCCTGAAAATACTTGAATAAAATAAACTCCGGGATTAAGCTCTCCCCTTTCAATCGTAAGACTGATACCTGAAAAATGGTAATTCTTTATTTCCTTACCCATTATATCAACAATTCTTATACTGGCATTCTTTAATTCTTTTTTCAATGATATAGTTGTCTGAGATGTAAAAGGATTAGGAAAAACTGTAAGTTTATTTTTATCTTCCCGCTCTTTAATTCCTGAAGTCCTGTCAATATGAACCGGACTAAGAGTAACTGCCGAACCCGAGAGTGTGCTATCAAGAGAATGTCCGGTAATACGAAACCAACAATCTGTTCCATCTGCTATTCCTGTTGTATCCCATAAGTAAAAGGAGTTTGAAATATCGGATGCGATGGTATTAAATGTAATATTATTGTCAGTGCTGAGTGAAATATCATAAACCAAATCGCGCCCATCATCCGGGTTTTGAATATTCCATGCAATTGTTAATGTATCAGCCACAGTAACAGGAATAACAGGATGTTGAATGGAAATAACAGGATTGGCATAGGAGTGTAATAATTCAGCATACCCCATCCCTGTTACGGGAACTCCATTTACGGTTCCGGTAATGGTTGTAGCTCCTTCATAAAATCGAAAAGGAGATGAAACCTCACTATTAGGAACAACTGTGGTGATGGTTAAATCAATATTACCCTGCGTAAATCTCCACTGTCTGGCATAACAGCGCAAAAGGTCTGGTGTATATGCATAAGCCATACGTGTGAGTTGAAAATCAGAAGCGACTGTATCGGTAGAATCATTAATATATTCACTACAAATTTTGTATGTTGGCAAATCGGGTATTGAATTTTGAGGAGTAAATACATTCCATATATTCATATCCATACCATTAGAAAGTTGAATTGAAAACCACTCGTATTGCTCTCCATTTAGAGGATTAAAATTTCCCCACTGACGGTCTAACCAGGCAGTACCAGAAACACTCTCAGTAATACCATTAACTGTGATAGATCCGGTAACTGTTAAAGTAGTGAGTGAATAATAGTAAGTATAGGATGATGCCCCCTGATACAAATAACCGGTACCACCTACCATAAGCGGCCGTTTTAGCGAATTGTAATTAAAATCTATAGAGTACGTTGAAGCATCAGCCTTAACATGATATTGAAAAGGAATAAGATTGCCTACAGAATCCTTTAATGTTGAAAATTCTTCTGTTGTTCCTCCAAAAGGCAATGCACTAATTTCCTGATGTGTCTGAGAATTTACCAAATAATTACAGGGAGATGTTTGTTTATAAAACTGACCAGTATTTTCATCAGCAATATTAAAAATCCTGAACCCGTCAGTTCCAAATTGGGGATAATCAAAATAAGTAAGCATTACATCATATTTATGTCCGGTAGTACTGCCTGTAACCTGTGCCGTTGTGTACCACCATTCAATAGGTTCGGGTTGGTGCCAGCCTTCATCCTGAGGGAAATTCAAAACACTCCCCTGCTCATGATATGGATAAACCTTCCAGGTTTGTGAAAAAATAAAATGAATAGTAAAAAAAAGCAGGGCAAAAGAAGTAATAATTTTTTTCATGTTTTATTTATTTATTGTCAGGGATATTTTTTATTGTCGGACTTTTAACTGCACATCTACTTTTTGTAATCCCTCTATAAACGAATGTGGATTATATCCTAAATCATGTTTAGCTTTATCAATTACAAAACCAGTATGGAGTGGACGTTTAGCAGGCTGGTTCAATGTATTTGACTTAGATGGAGTGATTAAAGATTTATCTAATTTCCAGTAATCAGCCACTTTATACACAAGCTCCAATATACTCATGGTTTCTTTACCGGACAAATGATAAATACCGGTAGCGCCTTTATCAGCAATTAAAATACAGCCATCAGCAAGATCCTCTGCAAGTGTTGGAGCACGGAACTGGTCATCCACTACATTTATTTTTTGCCCTTTTGTTAGTGCATCCTTCGCCCATAATATAATATTGGAACGACTCATATTATCTACTATTCCATAAACAATAATTGTTCGTGCAATAGCCCATTTTATAATACTTTTCTGCAACACTTTTTCCGATTCATACTTTGAAAGAGCATAATAACTTAATGGATTGGGAATATCCGTCTCCGCATATTCTGATCCCTTTTTGCCATCAAAAACAAAATCTGTTGACAGATGAATTAAATGTGTAGAAAGTCTTAAATCAGTTAATACATCAACAATATTCTGAACAGCAGTAACATTTATTTTCCAGCACTCCTCACGCTTTGTTTCACAGGCATCTACATTGGTCATTGCTGCTGTATTTATTACTACATCAGGTTTATAGTTTGTAAGAATTTTCTCTACTTCTGATTTATTAGTAATATCAAGTGACTCATAAATATAACCAGCCTTCTGAATCATACGATTTGCCCCCACAGAAGTAGCAATTACCTCAATATCCCTACGTCTGAGCAAAGCATATACTAACTTTTGCCCTAATAAACCATTACTACCTGTAATTAAAATTTTCCTCATATGACCAATTCAAAAATCGGGTTCGCAGACAATTAACCTCAATAACCAATAACCGATAACTATCTCTCGAACTACCAACTATACAAACATTTCTTTCAGCATATTGATTTGCTGAGTAGTACCCAGCACAAACAATTTAGCATCTGCAATAATCACCGTGTCAGCACTCGGATTAATAATATATTCACCGCGGGCTGTTTTAAATCCAATAATATTAGCTCCTGATTTATTACGTATCTCCAGGTCGCGAATGGTTTTATTCTGATACTGGGGAGATAGTGTATCAAATGTGATTTCTTCCAGGCGGATATTGTCTCCCCCCTGCCCTGTAATAAAATCAACAAACTCTATTACATCCGGCTTCATCACCAGCGATGCCATGTGTGCACCTCCTAATTTGTCAGGCATAATTACATTATTGGCACCGGCAATCTTTAGTTTTTTATCAGAATTATCTTCTGATGCACGGCTAATGATAATCAGATTGGGGTTTAATGCACGTGCCGAAAGAACAATGAATACGTTATCTGCATCTATTGGTAATGTGGTAATCAAAGCTTTTGCCTTTTTAATTCCGGCTTTTAAAAGCGTTTCATCCAGTGTAGCATCGCCTTCCAACACCAGTTCCGAATACCTGTGGTTAATAGTGTCTATAATTTCTTTTTTTTGTTCAACTACTACAAAACGGGTACTATGTTTTTTAAGCACATGAGCAGCCTGACGGCCATTACGCCCATAGCCGCAAATAATTACATGGTTATTTAATTGACCTATCGCTGTCACTAATTTGTAATTTTTAAAATAACGATTAAACTCCCCATCAATTATATATTTAGAGATGGATGTAACTGCGTAAGCAAAAGTACCAAAACTTGTGATAATTAAAAAGGAAGTAAATAACCGGCCAGTATCACTCAACGGGTGTACCTCCTGAAAACCAACAGTAGCAACTGTAATGATAGTCATATAAAAGGCCTCTAAGAAATTATATCCTTCAATAAGGATAAAACCACCTATACCCATACATACTATTAAAGCAAGAAGTAAAAGAGCTATATAAATTCGTGAAAAATGGCGGTAGGCAAACATAAACAATTTTAGATTTTTAGATTTTTAGATTCCCATTAAAACTATGGTGTACCCCGTTCTTAGTACAATAGTTTGATAAAGTAAAAGTACTATTGTTGTTATAATATTTCTTTTTTTGCTACTTTTTTTCTTTGTTAATATATGTTAATATGTTCATAACTAAGCCGCCTGTTTGTATTATCTATTTCTCTCTCTTCAGAGCAGCCATATAGTTATAAAGATTAGAATTGTATTTTTTCCGGTATTCGTCTTCAAAAATATCGTACTGGGAATCGTATCGGCTAAAAGCCATGAAAAATGCATTTCCTTCACTAAAGGCTTGTAGTGAATACCGGAAGTATACTTTTTTATTGTATAGCGGCAAGCGGTTCACACCTAAAACAATTTCGGTGAAGAGTTTTCGCTTCTTTAATTTTTTTTTTGTTTCATTGTCATTGGCAGTAAAAGTAGAATACAGGCTATCGAGCCGGTTGATACTTTTTAATATATATTCATTATAACATTTTTCATCTGATTTACTCTCTTCATAGCATATATACTGCTTTGAGTGAATGCCATATTTATAAATTAAGAAATTTTCAGCTCCCTTATCTCCGATAAAATTGGCAAGGTTTTCATTATAAGTTACACTGCTCTTTAAATAGATTGTTCCATGTGTGAGTTCATGAATAATAAGGTTTGCAAGCCGACCATCATTTTTGTAAAGCATGTTTGAAAGAATGGGGTCTCTGAACCATCCCAATGTTGACCAGCCTGAAGGGCTGTATACATCAACATCATAACCTTTTCCTTTTAGTTCAAGCAGCTCTTTGTCTGCCGCCTTTTTATTAAAAAATCCTTTGTAAGAAACTCTTCCTAAAAAAGGAAATCTCCACTCTTTTGCTTTTAAAGAATAAGGTTCACAGGCTGAAACAGTATATAATATCGGCTTGTTATGCTGGTTATAAACAATAGAGTAGTTGTTGCTTGGTTTAATCCCAATACTATCAACCGCATACTGTTTTATTTCACCTATTAGCTTTAATTTCAGCTTTAATGAATCAGGAAATAATTTATCCTTTAAAAGTTCTTCTACCGGTTGCGATTTCCAAACAATAGTCAGTTGGCCTTTTCCTTGTGAAATACCATAGATTACAAGATCATACCAAATGAGGCATGATAATATAACTATCATAAAGAGAAATTCTAAAAAAAGTTTGACAATCTTTTTTAGCATACAGCAACAAAGTATTTAGCTTCTATACTTCGACTGAAGAAGTTTGCAAAACTTACAAACTCATTCGCTCAGTATTACTGAGTCTAACTGCCTTTGCTATCGCAAACTCAGTAAGATTCAGTATATTTAAAACTGTAAGCATTATTGTATAACTATCCTTACGGGCAAATATGTTTTTATTTTCGCTTCAGCTTTTAAAGTATAAATTCCTTTTGGGAATCCTGATAGATCAACCGGAGAAGAATCTTTAATTGCCGGATACTTTGCAACAATGCATCCCATACTGTTGTATATAGCTATATCGATGGGGCCTTGAACATTTATATAAAGAATACCGTTGGAAGGATTAGGAAATACTTGTAATTGTTTTTCATTGGTGATAGTTGTAATGTCTGTTGGTAATATACCATCACAAACAGTATAATTTGAAGCCTGGTATCTGTTTTTGGCTGGTATAGCGCCCGAGTTGATTAAATTGGGTATACCTACTGATGGCCAGGTTGTGAGCGTTTGTAAAAAATCCGGACGGGTTTTATAATAATAGGAAGTATCAGAAAGAGTGGCCGTACCTGATGCATATATAGTCCCTTTTACGTTATTTCCATATTGAAAGTGGCCTGTACCATTTATAAGGTAAAAACCCAATCCAAAACCATTATTGGTAACTTCATTGCCAATAAAATTTTGATTATCCGATGCTGGATTATTGTTCATAAAAATGCCATACAATTCACCTCTGTTTCTGAAAAAAGTATTGTATGGCCCGTTTTCACCGTGTGAATCATCAATCACAATATTCTGGCCGATATTACCTTCAAATAAATTGGCATAGGGATAGTTTCCGTGGAGTACCATATCTCCTGCCGAATTGGATGGTAAACTTTGTTCTGACCAGTAGGGATTTATAGAATAATTGTAACCAAATACATTGTCATTAGCACCAGATTGAAGTAACATGGAATGACGCAAGTGATCGAATATATTGTTTTCGATCAAACATTCTCCACTGGTTGTTTGGCAAGCAATCCCATAACCCTGACCTCCACCACCATAGGCAAAAGCATCATGAAAATAAGAACCTGTTATGCTAAGGTTTGTGCTGTTATTTATTTCTATATGTGCAAAATTACATTGAGAGCTCTCAACTCCGGAAACCCAGCATTGAGCAGTATAACTATAAGCTATATTACTTGTTTGTGCTGTTGTTTGATCCATTCTCTCTATTCTAACACATTCAATTCCAACGCCTGTTATCATATTAAGTTTGGTAATCATTGGATTTTTCGTAAGGTTATAGCTCATACGCAATGGGCTTTCCAAAAGAAGTTTATTTGCGTTAACAGTTGCTATTTTAACAATTTGACCTACACTTCCATAAGCCCATGGGGAATAAAGGAGGCTGCTGTCATTTAATGATAATTGGACATAATCTCCGGATGCAAAGGTCCATGTACTATCAGCATATATAAAGGAGCTGTCTTTTTCCCCATTACTTATTAGTAAGGCAGTTGTATTGCTTGCCGAACCAAAAATAGTTATTGCATCTGATGAATTAGTGCCGCCTAAATTGAGTTTTATAGTAGTGCTGTCCGCACCAGATCCTCTGATTACCAATCCTGAACGTAAGGTAATTGGAGAATTAAAAAGATAAGTTCCTGAGGGAAAATAAATAACACCATCGGCCCCTGATAATGAATTTACTGCACCGGTAAAAGCGCTGTCATTTATACTTACTCCATCCCCTGAACCACCATAATTAGTGATGCTCACAACAGTAGGGTAATCTGGAATAGCTCCTCTATAACCTGCCAGGCTCCAGTCAACAGAACGGTCCGCAGGCAATACTTGCGTGTATGTATAAATGCTGATTAATAGAAAGCAGACTAATAATACTTTTTTCATTGATGCTTTGAATTAAATATTATACTTCGGCTGAATGAGGCTTCGATGAGCCCAGCCGAACTGTTTGCAAAAACCAGCAAACACATTCGCTCAGTATTACTGAATCTAACTGCCTTTGCTATCGCAAACTCAGTAAGATTCAGTTATTTCCCCTGTTCTTCCCAAATGATGCAAAGGTTTACAATTGTTTCAACAGCTTTTTGCATATCCTGTATTGAAACCCATTCATGTTTAGAGTGGAAAGCATGTTCTCCCGCAAAAATATTCGGACAAGGCATCCCCATGTATGAAAAGCGTGAGCCGTCTGTTCCTCCTCTGATGCTTGATAATACAGGTTCGATACCCGCCCTTCGAATTGCTTCCAGGGCATTGCTCACTATTTCAGGATTTTTATCCAGGACACGTTTCATATTACGGTACTGTTCTTTCACTGTAAAATCAAAATGCGAATGAGGATACTTTTTAATAATAGCATCAGCTATGTTTTTCAAAGAATTCTCTAGTATTTTTAGTTCCTCATCCTCAAATGAGCGTATAATAAACTGTAACGTTGTTTCTTCAATACTTCCTGAAATGCTTACAGGATGTATAAATCCTTCTTTTTTTTCTGTATTTTCCGGGCTCATTTTGTCTTTTGGAAGTGCAGCTATAATTTCACCTGCAATTTTAATAGCACTTTCCATCTTATTTTTTGCAAAGCCCGGATGTGTGCTTACCCCATGAATAGTAATTGTTACGCCATCTGCCGAAAATGTTTCATTCTCAATATGTCCGAGTTCTTCGCCATCAATGGTATATCCATAGGCAGCTCCCATTTTTTTTAAATCAGCTTTGTCGGCACCCCTGCCAATTTCTTCATCAGGGGTAAATAAAATTTTTACAGCACCGTGCTTTATTTCCGGATGTTTCATTAAATAATACGCAGCATCCATGATTTCAGCTATACCGGCTTTATTATCCGCACCCAACAGCGTGGTACCGTCAGCAGTTATAATATCATTGCCTGTCTGTTTCAGTAAGGAAGGATGTTCGCTCACTTTAATAATTTGTGTTTTATCATTTGGTAATACAATATTTTTTCCATCATAATTCCTATGTATTTGCGGATTTACATTTTTCCCCGAACAATCCGGTGATGTATCCATATGCGAACAAAAACAAATCACCGGCACTTGTTTAGTGGTTGTGGATAGTATTGTTGCATACACATAACCATGTTCATCTATGTGTGCATCAGTAATACCCATTTCAAGCAGCTCTTCTACCAGCAAGCGTCCAAGGTCTTTTTGCTTTTCTGTAGATGGACAGGTAGAAGAAGTTGGATCACTTTGTGTGTCAATTTTCACATATTTCAAAAAGCGCTCTGTTACAGTGTGGTTTATATTCATGGCTACTCTTGACCCTCCTCCTTGGGAATCCTTCGTACCTGAGGGGAGGCGTTTTTAGTTGTTTATATTAATTTATTTTTGCTAATTACAGTACTTTTGTTGAATAAAACAAAAAAATTATGAATGAGGAGAATCAAAAGCCTCCCTTCCCAAAAGGAAAGGGAAGTTGGGAGGGCACAAAGTACAAACGCCTTACCTCGGAGGAACTCCAATCATTAGAAAATGAATTCATTCATTTTTTGGCTCATAGATGTATTCAGCGATGTAGTATATGATAAAATACTTCGCAAAATAAAATACCTCGAATTCAGGGATATTAAAACTTTAAATATTTTTTATTGTGCAACTGATAAAATCATTTTAGCCGGTATGCGTGTTAAAGAACAGTCTTCCTTAGATCTTACTACTTCAGATATTTTTACAAAATGGAAGGAGGAAGATTTATCTATGGTGAACCTTATTAAAACTGAAAAAAAATATAGTAAAGAAAGAGAAATGGAGGTTTTTGAGTTGCTACAGAGTGGCTGTTTAATTACTGATGATAAATTATTTAATGCATTGATGGATAGTTTTTAATAGAGAAATTTTTATTTGACATAAACGCCACAATTAGTAGCCATTAAATTAAAGCTTGTAATTATCAACAATTCACTGTGAATGTATTTTCAAAACCTTTTTCCTTCCACTGTTTCATAATTCCTAATTTTGTATTCAATGAAAAAGGTAAAGCCGCTAATATTAGTTACAAATGATGATGGAATTACAGCCCCAGGCATTGCTGCATTGGTAGAAGTAATGAAAACATTAGGAGAGGTGGTGGTAGTAGCGCCTGATAAGGCACAATCAGGAATGGGACATGCAATTACTATTAATTCTACCCTGCGTATTAATAAAGTAAAGATATATGGTGCGAAACAAGAATATAGTTGCACTGGCACTCCGGTTGACTGTATTAAATTTGCTGTAAATAAAATTATGCATCGTAAGCCCGATTTGTGTGTTTCCGGCATCAATCATGGAACCAACATGTCTATTAATGTTATTTATTCCGGAACCATGTCAGCAGCGGTGGAAGGGGCCATAGAAGGCATTCCTTCTATTGGATTTTCATTGACCGATCAAAGTATTGATGCAGATTTTACGGCTTCAAAAAAGATAGTTAGAACTATTGCTGCTAAGGTACTTCAGAACGGACTTCCATCAGGAGTATGTTTGAATGTGAATATTCCTAAATTAAAGTATGAATTAATAAAAGGAATAAAAATATGCCGTCAGGCCAGAGCTACCTGGATAGAAAAGTTTGATGAACGTTTTGACCCTGGCGGACAGGCTTATTATTGGTTGACAGGAAAATTTGAAAATTTTGATGCTAAAGAAAAAGATACAGATGTGTGGGCGCTTGATAATAATTATGTTTCTGTTGTCCCTACACAGTTTGATATGACAGCACATCTGGCGATTAAAGAAATTGCTAAATGGAAGCTTTAGTTAGTAGTCACGGTTCGGAGTTGGGAGAGGAAAAAACAATTTGACAATTTGACAGTATAGCCTTCGTAGTATGAAAGATATTGATTTGGATAAATTTTGGATAGGTTTTTTCGCTGGTTTGCTGGCTCCTGTGTTGGCATTTGTATTTTATTATCTTACCAATTACAGGAGCATGCCTGTATATCGGTTTATAAATTATTTAAAATTAGGTGATACATATACATCTGTTGTTACCTTATGCCTTTTGGCCAATTTGGCTGTTTTTTACCTGTTTATCTGGAAAAATAAATATAGTGGTGCACGTGGCGTTATAGGGGCTACACTTATCTGGGCAGCATTTATCATGTATTTGAAATTTTTTACCCACCACGAATGAAGTATTATATCATTGCAGGCGAGGCTTCTGGCGATTTACATGCGTCCAATTTAATGAAAGAATTAAAAGCATTGGATGCGCATGCCACCTTTCGCTGCTGGGGAGGCGATTTGATGAAAGCTCAGGGAGCAGACATTGTTAAGCATTATCAGGATTTGGCTTTTATGGGTTTTACAGAAGTGCTGATGAATCTGCGTACAATATTGAAAAATATTAATTTCTGTAAAAAGGATATTATGCACTATAAACCGGATGTAGTGATATTAGTGGATTATCCGGGTTTTAACCTGCGTATAGCAAAGTTTTCCAAAGAAGCAGGTTTTAAAGTGTTTTATTATATTTCTCCGCAAATATGGGCTTGGAAACAATCGCGTGTTTATAAAATAAAACGTACGGTTGATAAAATGTTTGTAATCCTCCCTTTTGAAAAAGAATTTTATCAACGGTTTGATTATAAGGTAGATTTTGTTGGACATCCATTGCTTGATGCAATTGCAAACGCTCCTGAATATTTAAAACCATTGGATATAAATACAAATAAACCAATTATTGCATTATTACCCGGCAGCCGTAAACAGGAGATATCCGTGATGCTTCCTTTAATGTTAACAATGCAGAAATATTATCCGGACTATCAGTTTGTGATTGCCGGTGCACCTTCACAAAAGCCTGAATTTTATCAAACGTTTATAGGAGGGTATAATGTAAAGATTGTATTTAACCAAACTTACCAGTTATTGAAAAAAGCAGAAGCAGCCTTGGTTACATCTGGCACTGCTACCTTGGAAACTGCTTTGTTTGGAGTGCCTGAAGTGGTTTGTTATAAGGCCGGAGCTATATCCTATGCAATTGCAAAGCAGCTTGTGAAAGTAAAATACATTTCATTAGTAAATCTGATTATGGATAAAGAAATTGTAAAAGAACTTATACAGGGTGAGCTCAATGAGAATAATCTTAAAACTGAATTGGATAAATTATTAAACCCGTCAACCAGAAATAAAATTATTCAGAATTATACCGAACTAAAATATAAATTGGGTGGGATGGGAGCATCTGAGAAAACTGCCACTTTGATGATTGATTATTTAAAATGAAGAGATTTTTTTTAATACTGAATCTGTTACTTTTCTTTTTTGTATTTAGTTTAAATGCCAATACAGTAAATGTACGTATTTTAACTGCTAAGGTCATTCGTTCATTTATTTTTTCACCGCTTACTGGAAGTTATTCTGTTTATGGAGATGGAATACCATTGGCAGATTTTGATCCTACTGGTATTTTTCAAATGACTATTGAAGGGAATGTTATCCGTTTAAAAACGTTTGAAAAAGATTTAGGTGCTTTCTATAACATAAAGATGGTAGCAAAAGAATCAGATGCTTCATTTAAAATAAAATCTTTAATTCCTCAGAGTAAAGTACGTACTTATGATGGTAATATAGAAATTTTGCTTACGGCTGATAATTCACAGTTTTTATTACTAAATTCGGTAGACCTTGAAAATTATATTGCGGGTGTTGTTGAATCGGAAGGAGGCAGGGGTGGAAATCTGGAATATTACAAAATACAGGCTATATTATGTCGTACCTATTTGTTAGCACACCTCAATCGCCATATACAGGAAGGATTTGAAGTATGTGATGATGTGCATTGCCAGGCCTATGCCAGCAAAGCTACTGAAGAGGATATTTTAAAGGCAGTGTTTGCTACCAAAGGATTAGTAGTTGTAGATAATAATCTTAATTTAATTACAGCAGCTTTCCATTCCAATTGCGGTGGAGAAACCTGTAACTCGGAAGATGTTTGGGCTATCTCTACAAGCTATTTAAAATCTATTAAAGATACGTTTTGTACCTCACAATCACAAGCATACTGGCAGCGGGTTATTCTGTTGGAGGATTGGAAAGCTTATTTGCAATTGAAGCGGACTTCTTCAAAAGATAAAAACACAACTATTATTACCTCATTTAATCAGACAGCAGGCAGGGCTACCTATTTGCAGGATAAAAATTTTAAGATACCACTTAAAAACATCCGTTCTGACTTTCAGTTAAAATCTACTTTTTTCTCAATTGAACAAATTGGCGATTCTGTAAAATTCAAAGGGCGCGGATATGGTCATGGCGTTGGACTTTGCCAGGAAGGAGCGATGGAAATGGCCAGACTAAAATACTCTTACGAATATATACTTCATTATTATTATAAAGATGTAAGTCTTGTTGATGTATCCGCATTAAGTTATTTTAAACAGGAGTAAACGCAATTCTTTTTTGAGAAACTCTTTTTAACTTTTACCTTTCATCTTTTGGCTTATACTGAGTGAACGAGTTTGTACGTTTTGCAAACTCATTCAGCCGAAGTATAACTAAGTACTTATTAATCCTGCTCTTTCACGCCTGTTATAATCCTTTAACAACAATATATACATAATAACACCTAAAACATACATTCCGGCCGTTATCCAAAAAATGTTTACATACTCTACTTCCAAATGTCGGAGTATTCCAAAACCTATGGCACTAAAATAATATGAACCCGACCAGATTGCCGATATTAAGCCACTGGCCATTTCCCTGTTACGTTCACCAACATATTTCATGGTGATTTCCGATGTCATAGGTACAGCCATGCTCATTAAGGGTTGACGTAATATATAAAAGACACCGGCAACCAATACAGAAATACCTATAAAACTGTAATATTGGGTTGTTGACATAATGAGCAAAGCTATTATTGCTATAAATTGTGTGGTAGGAATAGCTTTTTGATATCCATAACGTTCTTTTATTTTAGGAACGTACATGGCACTGATAGTTACCAATATAGCTGTCAGAAAATTTAGAAATGAAAAAGCGGCTGTACTCATAGTATGAACACTTGAAAAGAAAAGACTCATAAACGGAATGGTGAATCCTGCACCAATAGCAATAATAGTGGTTGGAATAAGCGCCCGCAGTATAATATTCCAATCGTATTCTCTTAAGTTACTGCGCTTTTTTGTGATAGTCGGAACATATTCATTTTTATTTATTTTAAATACAAAATATACGGCTGAAAAACTCAGAAAAGTAATAATGAATAGTAGGTTACGTTCACTGAAAATAATAGGATTGATACTGTTACAAATGGCGACTACCAGACCGCCAATGATGCTGGCAATACTCCATGTTGCATAGTTCAGTGCAATAGAAAGTGTAAGTTGCTCATTGGGGGCATTACGCATGATATAAGGAAGTACAGGTATCTGAATAAAGGTATAAAATGTACCCCAAAGCAAATGTGAAACTATCAGCAGAGTGGTAATATGATAATGCACTCCTATTAGTATCAGTAAAGCAAAAAGCGGAACTCCAATGGCTGCTATATAAAACATTGGCAAAATCTTTCTGCCCTTAATATACATTCCTAAAAATAATGCAAGAGCAAGCATCCCCATATATCTATAGGATGTAAAATGAGCATACTCCGCATCACTATAATGTTCTGCCTTCATATACAGGGGCAGAATAGCTATAAAGGAAACATTAATCAGCTGAATAAAAAACTCAACTATAATAATATTGAGCATCGAGCTGTCTAACTTAGTATATTCTTTTATAGTTGAAAACATAAGTAATACTAAGAAGTTTATTTCCTATGCTCGCTTATAAAATATTTCAGTGGCAGAGCTGTTATTGCCTGCAATTACTTTGGCGTGTGCAGAGCATACATGATTAACAGAAGTGGATAAATTTTGAGTAAAACCGTTTTGAGGATAAGCACACAACAAACAAAATACTTCTGTTGAGCAGAATTTATTCCATAAATGTTCAATTTGAAAAGTAGCATCTGTATATCCCTGATTCCATAAAACAGCAACCATTTCTCCGTAAGCTCTTACTTTTCGGCCACTACCACGTGCTTTTATGATAAGGTCTTTTACTACTAACATAAAACGTTTTTCGTCTGGTTGTCCGTTTACCATAAATTCGGAAATAATATCTTCCGCAATACATGGCAGATACTGGTTATTTGCCTGCAAATGACCAATATTTAATCCCTGAGCTCTTAATCGTTTATTCAAGGCATATAAGTGTGTGTCAGTGGCAATAACAATAGCACTGTCTCCGGCTTTAAATCCACTGCAGACAAACCCTTCCAGCGTATTTAAAACAACCTTGTCGGTATCATATATTTGAACCAAATGGTCGCAAGGTGCAATTTCTCCCCAAAACACATCTGTTTTACATTTTTGCCATGCAGTATCGTTCATAGTTTTTACTTTTTTTACTTTTTTAACTTTGTTTATACCGAGAGTAGTTAGATTTACGAATGTAAAGATAACGTACTCTCAGTTATGCCGAACAACTCATGTTTTAAATTTTCGGAAATCTAAATTGTTTCGGTATAAAACGGACTTTACTCTCCAAAAGTAAATAACTGTAATTAGATACTTTTTATAGCATGGCACCTTTTTACTGAAATAGTTTTAAAATGTAAGGATATAGTGGTTATAGTAAAAAATCTGGTGTAATAACCATTCAATTTTACTATTCAAGTAACCTATATTTGGCCGATTATAGATAGGCGTTATACCAATTGGAAATATAAAACAAACCGATTCACCCTCGCCTTTTTTAAGTGGAGGGCATGGGAGAGATTAAAAAAATAGAGTCAGAATATTTTTCGCTTTAAGAAACCTCGCTGAACTCTTTCTCTAATAATTCTCTCAACCGTTGCGGAGTGAGGGTATGTGTCAATTTCCCTTCTTTGGCAATAGAAATTTCTCCCGTTTGTTCAGAAACTACAATGGCAATAGCATCAGTGCTTTCGGTAATACCAACAGCTGCACGATGACGCATACCCAGATGGGTAGGAAAATCAGTGTTTTCAGTAACAGGCAATACACAGCGCGCACCCGTAATAATGTTATTAGAAATAATTACAGCACCATCATGTAAAGGAGCGTTTTTATAAAAAATACTTTCAATGATTCGTACCGAAACCTTTGCATGAATAGCATCTCCTGTATTGGCGTAAAATTTTAAATCATTATTTTTTGTAAGTATAATTATAGCTCCTGTTTTACTTTCACTCATATTTTTGCAGGCTTTCACAATGGCATTAATGTCTAAGGTTTGTTCTTTAGTTACCCGCCACCGGAAATCAAAAATTCCTTTACTTAACCTTTTTGTAGTGAAGATGTCGCTGGTACCAATAAATAATAGAAAGCGTCTTAACTCCTGCTGAAATACAATAAGTAATGCAATAAAACCTACATCAATGAATTTACCCAATATACTTCCAAACAAGCTCATATTAAGAGCTTTTACAACTAACCACAATAAATAAAACAATAAAATACCAATGAAAATATTTACTGCAACTGTGCCTTTTATCAGGTAGTATAGTTGATAGATAAGTAATGCTACCAACAATATATCTACCACATCAATCCAGCGAATGCTGATAAAGGCATGTATAAAGAGGTTTAGCATAGAGTAAATCAGCGCTTTTTATAATTTATATTAAAAATTTAGTTTATGCGGTTACAACTTTTGTTTCTTTTTTTACAGATGCCACCATGGCTATGAAATCATCAAATAGATAGCGCGAATCGTAGGGGCCAGGGCAGGCTTCCGGGTGATATTGAACAGAAAACACTTTTCTGTCTGTATAACGCAACCCCTCAATAGTACCATCATTCAGGTTGATGTGTGTTACTTCCATATTTTTAATTTTAACCACATCTTCTGCCTTTACACCAAAACCATGATTTTGAGAAGTAATTTCACTTTTTCCTGTAATAAGATTTTTAACAGGGTGATTGATTCCCCTATGGCCTTTATGCATTTTAAATGTTGAAATTCCGGATGCTTCGGCAATCAGTTGATGGCCTAAACAAATGCCAAAGGTTGGAATACCTGAATTTATTATCTTCTTTATTGTCATCACTTCATCCTTCATTACAGAAGGGTCGCCAGGGCCATTGGAAATCATAAAGCCGTCCGGGTTCCATTTCACCATTTCTTCAAAAGAAGTTTTCATAGGAAACACCTGTAGATAACATCCTCGCTCTGTCAGTGACCGTAAAATATTTTTCTTTACTCCAAAATCAGTTACTGCTATTTTATATTCAGCTGTAGGATCCCCAATAAAATAAGGGGCTTTAGTACTTACTTTGGAGGATAACTCTAACCCAACCATAGATGGTACTTTTGAAAGTTTTTTCTGTAATACGTCAATATCAAGTGTTTCTGAAGATATAATGCAGTTCATTGCACCTTTATCACGTATATAGCGAACGATGGCGCGTGTATCAATATCAGAAATAGCCACAATTGCGTTATCCTGAAAATATTTCTTTAATGAACCATCAGAACGTTTACGGGAATGAACTTCATTAAACTGCTTACAAACTAATCCTGCAATTTTTATAGAGTCTGATTCTACTTCCTCTTTATTTACACCATAATTACCAATATGTACATTCGCCATTACAATGATTTGTCCATAATAAGAAGGGTCTGTAAATATTTCCTGATACCCGGTCATACCAGTATTAAAACAAATTTCACCAGTAGCAGTGCCTGTCTTTCCGGCTGCCTTACCATAAAATACTTTCCCATCTTCAAGCAGCAGTATTGCCGGTGTTTTTGCAGTATATTTCATCATAATTATTCAATCTTTTGTACTCAAAGTTAATAAATCCACAAGTAATAGATATGCAAATTTTCGAAATTTTAAACGCTCTGCTATTCTCTTACAGCTTTTTACCTGCCACCATTTTAAATGTAAATTGTTTTTTCCCTGTATTGATTGTAACAATGTATAATCCCGGAACCAAATCAGACCCAAGAACAATTTTATTCCCCTGAATGAAATATTCTTTATCAACTTTTTGTCCAATACTATTAAATATCATTAGCGATTTGAATTTACTTATATCTGTATTTAAAGCAACAATAGTGTTACCATAAACATCATAAAAAAAATTTGCTTGTTCTGCCTCGATAGAAGGGAGAGAGGAACTACCCACATTCACATATATTTTTGCTATATCATTCACACAGCCTCCTGAAGTAGTTTCCACCACCTCAATATTACCATTGTTATTCCCGAAATTCACAATGATATTATTTGTACCTTGTCCGCTTACTATAGCTGCTCCGGATGGTACAGTCCACGTATAAGTAGAGCCATTTGTAGAAGGTACACTATATGTTTCATTAGTGGCAGAAAAAGCAACCTGGCCAGAACCTGTCACAGTATAAGGATTTATAAGGATGTTAAAAAAATCTGCTGCCCAATAAGTAGAATGGAAATCCTTTTCCAATGCATACGTTCCTGTAACTCCTCCTTGTCTTGGACAAGCACCTGTATCTAATGAAATGGCATGCCCCATTCCGGTAATTTTGTAATATACAACCACCGGGTCACTGGAATTATTCGTATACACCGTTTTTTCAATTATAGAGTTACCATCAAAAGAACTGTAGGTATTATCAACTGTTTGGTCGGTACCGTTTACATCTGTCCATTGTTTAATCAACTCCGTTGCGTTGGCAATATTTACAGTAAAATCCATTGTACCATGGAAAATAGCTACATGTGGCTGTGTGCCGGTATAATTAGGGTTTTGATTCCTCACTAAATCTCCCCATTGTGAAGGAGTTTTGGTTACGCCTCCATTCATGGCTGTAAACGCATTTAAGCTGGATGTGGCTGCCTTATATGGTAACCCGGCCATAATGGCTCCTTTTCTGAATATTTCAGGATAATCTGCCAGCATTACTGAAGACATTGCTGCCCCTGCAGATAAGCCTGTTACATATATTGCTGATGGAGTGACAGAATAGTTATTAATCATATAATCCACCATTTGTTTGATAGACAAAGCTTCACCTTGGTTTTTATCCTGGTCAGCAGCATCAAACCAGTTAAAACACTTGTTGCTGTTATTTGTAGCAAGTTGTTCCGGGTATATAACATAAAACTTATGAAGGTCAGCAAGTTTATTCCATCCGGTTTGTGAGGCATATATGCTGGCAGATTGTGTACAGCCATGCATTGCAATAACCAACGGTGCTGCACCGCTTATCCCGTTTGGAATATATGTATACATATTTAAATTACCAGGATTGGTGCCAAATCCGGTTACCTGCGATAAATTCTGTGATTTTAATAAATAAGTATGATTTATTAGAAATACTATAAGGAGCGTTAAAATCCGGGTTCTCATTTCAGCAGCAAATGGTCAAAAAAAAAGGATAAAGTAAAATTACTTTATCCTTTTTGTAGTTAAAATTCAAATTTTGAATACTTATTCACTTTTTGTGGTTTCTTCCGTTGAGTCATTGGTTTCTGTATTCGTTTCTTTGGCGGTTTTTGAAGCAGCATCAGCAGACTTTTTCTTACCACCACGTCTTGAAGTTTTTGCTTTTACAGGAGCTTTCGTAGCCAACATATTTTCATTGAAATCTACTAACTCAATCAGGCACATATCAGCATTATCACCTAAACGGCTGCCGGTTTTTAAAATGCGGGTATATCCACCGGGGCGGTCAGCTATTTTAGTTGCTACATCTTTGAACAATGTATTTACTGCTTCTTTGCTTTTTAAATAAGCAAATACAGTACGTCTTGAATGTGTAGAATCCGTTTTTGATTTGGTCAAAAGTGGTTCTACATAAGTGCGTAATGCTTTTGCTTTTGCTACTGTAGTAGTAATACGTTTATGAAGAATCAGCGAGCTGGCCATATTCGCTAACATAGCTTTACGGTGAGCTGTTTTTCTACCTAAATTGTTTAATTTATCTCCGTGTCTCATTGTTTTGTTGAATTATTGAATTGGTGATTTGGTGATTTGGTGAATTTCAAAATATAAAATCTCTAATTCACTAATTCTCCATTTCTCTAATTCGTTCTTATTCTTTATCTAGTTTATATTTTGCTAAGTTCATTCCAAAAGTCAAACCTTTGCTTGCTACTAAATCTTCTAATTCAGTCAATGATTTTTTACCGAAATTACGGAACTTCAATAAATCATGCTTTGCAAAAGATACTAAATCTGCAAGCGTATCAACATCGGCTGCTTTCAGACAGTTTAATGCACGAACTGATAAGTCCATATCCACTAATTTAGTCTTTAATAGCTGGCGCATATGTAATGATGTTTCATCAAATTCTTCAGTAGCCATTTTCTCCTCTGTATCCAAAGTGATACGCTCATCAGAAAATAACATAAAGTGATGAATCAAAATTTTAGCAGCCTCTTTCAATGCATCTTTTGGATGAATTGAACCGTCAGTAACAATACTCATGATAAGTTTCTCGTAGTCAGTTTTTTGTTCCACACGGAAATTCTCAATGCTATATTGTACATTTTTAATAGGAGTGTAAATAGAATCAATTGGAATTAAGCCCAAGCTTGCATTAACCGGTTTGTTTTCTTCTGCAGGAACATAACCACGGCCTTTGTCAATTGTTAGTTCAATTTTCAATTTAACGTTTGGTTCCATGTTGCAGATCACTAAGTCTGAATTTAACACCTGGAAACCAGAAGTAAATTTACCGATATCACCGGCTGTTAATTGGTTTTTACCTGTTACAGTAACAGTAACCTTCTCAAAATCAGTTGTTTCAATTTGCTTTTTAAAACGTACCTGCTTTAAGTTAAGGATGATTTCAGTTACATCTTCAGTAACACCTTTGATAGTAGAAAACTCATGGTCAACACCTTCAATTTTTACAGTTGTGATTGCATGACCTTCAAGTGATGATAATAAAATCCTTCTTAAAGCATTTCCTACAGTGATACCATAACCAGGCTCCAAAGGGCGGAATTCAAATTGTCCCTCAGTTTCGCTAGAGTTAATCATTATAACTTTATCAGGTTTTTGAAAAGCTAAAATTGCCATGTTCTTTATATTTAGTTATTTGTTTATTTTAGTTAACAGTTACTGGTTGTTGGTTATTTGTTATTAAGTTATTTGTTTATTTTTCTGTTTTAATTCAAACTACTAATAACTAATAACCAATAACAAATTTTATTTCGAGTACAACTCAACAATTAATTGTTCTTTAATGTTTTCAGGTATCTGAACTCTTTCAGGAACTGAAATGAATTTACCTGTCATTAAAGTTTTATCAAAATCCATCCATGGATAGGTTTTGTTTGCTCCGGCAACTGCGTTGGTAATTACTTCCATTACTCTAGAACGCTCACGAACCGCAATAGTGTCGCCAGGTTTTAAAATATAAGAAGAAACATTTACAACGCTACCGTTCACTGTAATGTGGCGGTGTCCAACCAATTGACGGGCACCACTGCGTGAAGGAGCAATTCCCATACGGTACACTACATTGTCTAAGCGGGATTCAACTAACTGTAATAATACTTCACCGGTAACGCCTTTGGTTCTTTGAGCCAGATTATATATTTTAGCAAACTGACGTTCTAAAATACCATACGTATATTTTACCTTTTGCTTTTCCTGAAGCTGAGTAGCATACTCGGATTGTTTAGCGCGTTTTTTTGATAAACCGTGCATTCCCGGAGGATAATTCTTTTTCTCTAAAGCCTTATCAGGACCAAAAATAGGCTCTTTAAATTTTCTTGCAATTTTCGATTTAGGGCCAATGTATCTTGCCATTTATTTAATTTTTGAATTGTTGATTTTGTGATTTGTTGATTTTTGAAATTTTAAATTCTAAAATTCCGATTATACCCTTCTACGTTTTGGAGCACGACAACCGTTATGTGGGATTGGCGTAATATCCATAATTTCCGCTATTTCAATACCATTACTTGCAATAGTACGTATAGCCGATTCACGACCTGCACCCGGGCCTTTAACAAGCACTTTCACTTTTCTTAAACCTGCAGCATGAGCTACTTTAGCGCAATCTGAAGCTGCCAGCTGAGCTGCATAAGGTGTATTCTTTTTAGAACCACGAAAGCCCATTTTACCAGCACTTGACCAGGAAATTACCTGACCGGAGGTATTGGTCAAAGAAATAATGATATTGTTAAAAGTAGCATTGATGTGGGCTTCGCCAGTTGCATCTACTTTTACAACTCTTTTTTTTGCGACTGCTTTTGCTGCTGCAACTGTTGTTTGATTTTGTTTTGCCATCTTTATTTATTTGGTGATTTGGTGATTTAGTGATTTGGTGATTTAATCTTTATATAGATTTATAAATTCTCCAATTCTCCAATTCTCCACATCTTCAATTACTATTTTGTTACCTTCTTTTTGTTCGCTACGGTTTTACGTTTACCTTTTCTTGTACGGGCATTGTTCTTCGTAGTTTGTCCACGTACAGGTAACCCCAAACGATGACGAATGCCTCTGTATGAACCTATATCCATCAAACGCTTAATATTCAATTGTACTTCAGAACGTAAAGAGCCTTCCAATTTATATTTTTCATTCAGGATATTACGGATCGCTGTCAGTTGAGTATCATTCCAATCTTGTACTTTGGTATTGAAATCAATTCCAGCCTCCTTTAACACTTTTCTTGCGGTGCTGCGTCCGATTCCATAAATATAAGTTAAACCTACTTCTCCTCTTTTGTTGTTTGGTAAATCAATACCTGCAATTCTTGCCATGTTTTATTTATTTATTGATTTGGTGATTTAATTCTTCAACTCTTTAATTCCCTAATTCTCTATTTTTAATTACCCTTGTCTTTGTTTAAATTTGGGATTTTTTTTGTTGATAACATACAAAACACCATTTCTGCGAACGATTTTGCAGTCAACACTTCTTTTTTTGATAGATGTTCTTACTTTCATTGTTGTTTGAATTATTGATTTGAAACGAAGAGATGAGACTATCTCAAATCTCATATCTGTTATTTATACCTATACGTTATTCTTCCTTTTGTTAAATCATAAGGCGACATTTCAACTTTTACTTTGTCACCTGTTAATATTTTAATGTAATGCATACGCATTTTCCCTGAAATATGCGCTGTAATTACATGTCCGTTTTCAAGCTCAACACGAAACATAGCATTTGATAATGCTTCAATAATAATTCCGTCCTGCTCAATTGAGGCTTGTTTCGCCATATATTAATTTAAACTTTAATTTATCCCGGTTGATAAGTAAAGTTTGCAAATTTACTAATTTTTAACCAATTACCGGTATATTATTTTTATTTATTACTTTTTCTATTTCTTCAAAGCTTGATAAAATATCGGCTTTATTTTTACCAATAGCTACCGTATGCTCAAAATGGGCTGAGGGTAAATTGTCAGCAGTTCGTATTGTCCAGCCATCCTTTTCCTGTATAATTGCCTTTTTACCCATATTAATCATGGGTTCAATAGCTATTACCAGACCTTCCTGCAGTTTAAGGCCGGTACCTCGCTTACCATAATTCGGAACTTCCGGTGCTTCATGTAAACTCTGCCCAACGCCATGTCCTACCAACTCTCGGACTACAGAATACCCATGTTTTTCGGCATGAGTCTGAACAGTTTCTCCTATATCACCCAATCTGTTGCCAACTATCGCTACTTCAATAGCTTTATACAAGCTCTCTTTTGTAACGTTCAAAAGATTTAATGTTTCAGGTTTTACTTCACCAACGGTAAATGTATAGGCTGAATCACCAAAAAATTTGTTTTTAACAACTCCGCAATCTACTGAAACAATATCCCCATCCTTTAATTCATACTTGCCGGGTATTCCATGAACCACATGTGAGTTTATCGAAACACACAATGTGCCGGGGAACCCGTTATATCCCTTAAAAGCAGGAACTGCTTTGTTATCCCTTATAAATTCTTCGGCTACTTTATCTAAAGATAAGGTAGTGATTCCGGATTTAATTAGTTTAGCTACCTCTGCTAATGTTTTTCCAACAAGTAAAGAACTTTCCCTTATTAATTCAATCTCCTCTTTCGTCTTATAAAATAATCCTTTTGTCACTTTCTAATTGTTGATTTAGTGAAATGGAGATTTGTTGAAGTAGAAGCCTTATTCTCTATATCACTAATTCTCCAACCTGTCCTGACGACAGGTCAGGATTCTCTAATTTAATTTTATGCAGTTGTCATACTCATCGATGAACGGCCTCTGATTCGTCCTGTTTTCATCAATCCGTCATAATGGCGCATCAATAAATGACTTTCAATTTGTTGTAATGTATCTAACACTACACCTACTAAAATCAATAAAGAAGTGCCACCATAAAACTGAGCAAACTCCTGGCTGATATTTAATTTTACAGCAAATGCAGGTAAAACAGCTACTATGGCAAGGAAAATAGAGCCAGGCAAGGTAATCCTTGACATAATAGTATCAATAAATTCTGCTGTTTTTTTGCCCGGTTTAATACCTGGCACAAAACCGCCATTACGCTTCATGTCTTCAGCCATTTGATTGGGATTAACTGTAATTGCGGTATAGAAATAGGTGAATACAATAATTAAAAGTGCAAACACCACATTATACCAGAAACCATAGTGGTTAGTGAAAGTGCCAACAAAACCTGTTAAAGCATCTGACTGAGAAAAACCTGCAATGGTGAGAGGAATAAACATAATTGCCTGAGCAAAAATGATTGGCATAACACCTGCCGCATTTACCTTTAACGGGATATATTGACGAACCCCGCCATATTGTTTGTTTCCTACAATTTTTTTTGCAAATTGAACAGGCACTTTACGTGTTCCCTGTACCAGCATAATGCTGCCCATTACTACTGCCAGCAATAATACAAGCTCTATCAATAACATAATCAAACCGCCACCTTCACCGCTTAAACGGGAACCAAATTCTGAAACAAAAGCAAACGGTAAACGGGCAATAATACCAACCATAATAATCAGGGAAATACCATTACCGATACCTTTATCTGTTATTTTTTCGCCAAGCCACATTACAAACATAGTTCCTGTAACTAAGATTAATACAGATTGTATGTACCAGAATGTTCCTGGATCGTTAACAACACCAGCTTTATTGGTAATTTGTGTTGCAATATAACCCGGAGCCTGTAACGTGGTTATTAAAATTGTTAAAGAACGGGTCATCTGGTTAATCTTTTTACGTCCGCTTTCACCCGACATTTGCAGCTTACGGAAATAAGGCAAGGCCATACCCAATAACTGAATTACGATAGATGCCGATATATAAGGCATTATACCTAATCCAAATACGGAAGCACGGGAAAATGCTCCACCGGCAAAAATGTTAATTAAACCAACAATTCCTTCGTTAGCACCCTTGCTTGCAGCAGAAAGTGCATCGGAATTAACACCTGGTAATATAATGTAAGAACCTAAACGGTAAATTAAGACAAACAAAAGAGTGTTAATGATTCGTACTCTCAGGTCTTCAATTCTCCAAATGTTCTTTAATGTGTTTATAAGATTTTTCATAAAAACTTTTTATATCAAGCCTTGAAACGGATTGTTTAACCTGTTTTGACTTCAACTAATCCATTAATTTAGGATTCAATTATTACAGCGTTTCCGCCTTGGGCTTCAATAGCAGATTTTGCAGATGCAGAAAAAGCATGTGCTTTTACTTCAACTTTAGATTTTAATTCGCCACGTCCTAACACTTTTACTTTATCATTTTTGTGAGCTAAACCTTTCGAAATCAAAACAGCTACATCAACTGTATTTATTTTGGAAGTATCAATTAACGATTGAATTACATCCAGATTAATACCACGGTATTCAACACGGTTAATATTGTTAAAACCATATTTAGGAACACGCCTTTGTAATGGCATCTGACCGCCTTCAAATCCTCTTTTGCTGGAGTATCCTGAACGAGACTGAGCACCTTTATGACCTTTTGTAGAGGTTCCGCCTTTACCTGAGCCTTGTCCTCTTCCTATACGTTTTTTAGCATTTTTAACCGAGCCTGCAGCTGGTGTTAATTTACTTAAGTTCATCTTTTTTTAATTTGTTGATTTGTTGACCCAATAGCTATCGGGTTAGTGTTTGGAGAGTTTCATAAAGCCTCCATTTCTTCAATACTCTATCTGGTCACTTTTACTAAGTGTGCAACTTTTTCAATCATCCCGTTGATTTGAGGAGTTTCCTCTTTTTCAACAGTTTGATTCATTTTGGTTAAACCAAGGGCACGCAGTGTCCTTTTTTGACGTTCAGGACGGTTGATACCGCTTTTTGTCTGTTTAATTTTTATTGTAGCCATTTTTCTAATTTTAGATTTGGTGATTTGGTGATTTGGTGATTCCTGACCTGTCGTCAGGACAGGTTGGTGAATTAGAATTCTCTAAATCTCCGCTTCAACAAATCTCCAATTGATATTATCCGTTAAATACTTTTTCTAATGAGATACCGCGTTGTTGAGCAACTGTAGCAGCATCACGCATTTTCATCAGGGCATCCATTGTAGCTTTCACCACATTGTGAGGGTTGGATGAACCTTTTGATTTTGCCAATACATCGGTAACACCAACGCTTTCCAATACAGCACGCATTGCACCACCAGCAATAACACCGGTACCATGAGCTGCGGGTTTTAAAAACACCAATGCGCCACCAAATTTACCATATTGCTCATGAGCAACAGTGCCTTTAACAATTGCTACTTTTATTAAATTCTTTTTAGCATCATCAATTCCTTTAGTGATAGCATCAGTAACCTCTTTTGCTTTTCCTAAACCGTAACCAACAATACCTTTTTCATTTCCAACTACTACAATAGCAGAAAATGTAAAGTTTCTACCACCCTTTGTAACTTTGGTCACACGTTGAATGCTAACCAGCTTATCTTTTAATTCGATATCGCTTGCTTTTACTCTTTTAATGTTGATGTTTGACATTTTTTTAATTTATTTATTTGGTGATTTAAAGAATTGGAGAGTTTTCCACTCGTTTATAATTCTTTAATTCTCTAATTTAAAACTGTAGTCCTCCTTCGCGGGCAGCTTCGGCCAATGATTTTATACGACCATGATATAAATAGCCATTTCTGTCGAAACGAACAGAAGAAATACCAACTTTACCGGCTTTTTCAGCAATTGCTTTACCAACCAGCTTGGCTTGTTCAATTTTAGAAACTTTTGTTTCTGCAATACCTTTATCTGCAGATGATGCAGCGGCCAATGTTTTGCCTGCACGATCATCAATCAGTTGAGCGTAAATACCTTTATTGCTTCTGAAAACAGATAATCGTGGGCTGTTAGCCTCTCCAACAACTATTTTACGGATACGTTGTTTGATTCTGTTTCTTCTGAATTCTTTTCTTACTGCCATTTTGCTTAATTTTTGATTTGGAGATTTGGAGATTTAGAGATTTGAAAAGAAGTTATTAATTCTCCAGTTCACAATATCTCCAATTCTCTATTTTTTATTTACCGGCCGATTTACCAGCTTTTCTTCTTAATTTTTCATCAATAAACTTAATACCTTTTCCTTTGTATGGTTCTGGTTTACGCAGTGAGCGTATCTTTGCTGCAACGGCTCCAAGCAATTGTTTATCAGCACATTCCAATATGATGCTTGGATTTTTACCTTTTTCAGTGGTAGTACTTACTTTAACTTCAGTTGGTAGTTGAAAAGCAACGTTATGAGAATAACCTAAAGTAAGTTCCAATAACTGACCTTTATTTGCTGCACGGTAACCAACACCTACTAATTCCTGTTCTGTCTTATAGCCTTCGTTTACACCTTTCACCATGGAAGCTATTAAGGCACGGTATAAACCATGCATTGCTCTGTGGCGTTTTTGGTCAGTAGCGCGTGCTATTGTAACTTTACCATTCTCATTTTTAATAGTAATAGCCGGATCCACTTTTTGTGTTAAAGTACCTTTTGCACCTTTAATAGTTACCACGTTTTTATCTGAAACACTTAAATCTACACCTTTTGGAAGTGTGATTGGTAATTTACCTATTCTTGACATTTTTTTAATTTTTAATTTAGTGATTTGGAGATTTTGTGATTTAGAGGTTTGCTTAGTTTTACAATTCTCTATTTCTCTGTACCTCTAACTCTCTAATTTTTTATATTAATATACATAACACAATACTTCGCCACCTATTTTTTGAGTTCTTGCTTCTTTATCGGTCATAATACCTTTGGAAGTAGAAAGGACGGCAATACCTAAACCGTTTAATACACGGGGCACTTTCTGAGCTCCGGTATATTTTCTTAAACCTGGGGTACTAATTCTGGTTAAATTTTTTATAGCTGATTGTTTGCTTACCGGATGGTATTTCAAAGCTATTTTAATAGAGCCTTGAGCAGTAGTATTTTCAAATTTGTAATTTAAGATGTAGCCTTTTTCGAAAAGAATTTTGGTGATTTCTTTTTTTAGATTGGAAGAAGGAATTTCTACGATTCTGTGGTTCGCTTTAATAGCGTTTCTTACCCTTGTCAGGTAATCTGCAATTGTATCTGTCATTTTTTTTGGTTTTATATCTTATCCCGCACGCAGGATAATTATACATTAATACTCTTTCTTATTTCGGATTTTGAATTGTTACTTCGGATTTTTAATTCCGCAATCACAAATCCACAAGTGGATTACCAGCTTGCTTTGGTGATTCCCGGAATAGATCCATCCAGCGCCATTTCCCTGAATGTATTACGTGAAAGACCAAACTGACGTATATATCCTCTCGGACGACCAGTTAGTTTGCAACGGTTACGTTGACGTACCGGAGACGATGCTCTTGGAAGTTTTTGTAATCCAACGTAATCACCTGCTGCTTTAAGGGCAGCTCTTCTTTCAGCATACAGATCAGCAAGATGCTTGCGCTTTACTTCTCTTGCCTTCATTGATTCTTTTGCCATCTATTATTTTATTATTAGTATTTAGGGTTTGGGGTTTATTTTATTGATTATTAACTCTTAACAGCCAAATCCTGAATTATTACTTCTTTTAATTTCTTTTGATTTTACTTCTTTTGATTTCTAAATGGTAATCCAAATTCATTTAATAATGCCAGAGCTTCTTCGTCATTCTGAGTACTGGTAACAAAAGTAATATCCATACCCATAATTTTATTTACTTTGTCAATATCAATTTCCGGGAAAATAATCTGTTCCGTAACACCTAATGTATAGTTTCCGTTTCCATCAAATCCTTTTTCACTAATTCCTCTAAAATCGCGGATACGTGGCAGTGCCACAGCAATTAAACGATCTAAAAATTCATACATAGTATCTCCACGTAATGTAACCTTAACTCCGATAGGAACTCCTTTTCGCAGTTTAAAGTTAGAAATATCTTTTTTGGAGTAGGTTGCTATCGCTTTTTGCCCGCATATAGTGGTCATCTCTTTAATAGCTCCTTCTATTAATTTTTTATCAGATACAGCATCACCAACCCCCTGGTTTAGGCAAATTTTTGCTATTTTAGGTACCTGCATAGGGCTGGTGTAACCAAATCTTTTTTGCAAAGCCGGTATTACGTCTGCTTTGTATTTGTCTTTTAATCTTGGTGAATAAGCCATTTTTTTAATTGTTGATTTTTAGATTTGTTGATTTTTTGAACGTTTTTTAATTCTACAATTCAATAATTCAGAAAATCTAAAATTATTTGATTATTTCTCCTGTTTTTTTTGAATAACGTACCGATTTATTTGTTTTCTCGTCCAACTTACGCCCGGTACGGGTAACTTTACCTGTCCCTGGTTCAATTAACATTAAGTTAGAGAGATCAACTGAAGCTTCCTTCTTTACAATTCCGCCTTGTGGGCTTTTTGTGCTTGGTTTGGTATGCTTTGATACGGTATTCACACCTTCAACAATAGCACGGTTTTTTGTTCTGTCAACGGACAAAACTTTACCTTCCTGATTTTTAGAATCACCAGCAATAACTCTGACAGAATCTCCTTTTTTAATATGTAATTTGATACTCATTTTTTTTAGTGTTAAGTATTATGTATTATGTACTAAGTATTTTTATATGTCTTTGTACATAATACTTTGTACATTGTACCCGCCTCCTTATAGCACTTCGGGAGCAAGTGAAATGATTTTCATATATTGTTTATCTCTAAGTTCACGGGCAACAGGGCCGAAAATACGTGTTCCTCTTAGCTCGTCTGTTGCATTCAGTAATACTACTGCATTGTCATCAAAACGAATATACGAGCCATCAGCGCGTTGTAATTCTTTTTTTGTTCTTACTACTACTGCCTTTGAAACAGCGCCTTTTTTTATGTTGCCTGATGGAAGTGCATGTTTTACTGTAACAACCACTTTATCGCCAATGGATGCATATCTTTTTTTAGTTCCGCCAAGCACGCGAATAACCAATACTTCTTTTGCACCACTGTTATCGGCAACTGCTAATCTTGATTCCTGTTGTATCATTTTATGTTACGTATTTCAAACCGTGTAATTTGACAGCATCAATTTTTTGAGGCTGCAAATCTACAATTTTTTCTTTAACTATTTCACTTTTTCAAGAATTTCCACTAACCTCCAGCATTTGTTTTTGCTGATAGGACGAGTTTCCATGATTTTTACAGTATCCCCAATGCTGCATGAATTAGTTTCGTCATGTGCCACAAATTTTGTGGTTTTATTCAAAAACTTTCCATACTTAGGATGCTTCACTTTACGTTCAACAGATACTATAATTGACTTATCCATCTTATTGCTGGTTACTAAGCCAATTTTTTCTTTTCTTAAATTTCTTTCTGCCATGATATGATGAAATTATTTTTTTTCTTCTGCTAATTCTCTTTTACGAAGTTCTGTCTTTAATCTCGCCACTGTTTTTCTGCTGAAAGTAATTTTCATTGGATTTTCAATAGGAGAAACAGCATGATTTAGCTTTAATTTTGCTAAATTATTTTTTTCTTCTTTTATTCTTTCACGAAGATCACTTGTTGAAAGTTGTTTTATATCTAATTGATTCATAGTGTTTTATTTTCTTTCAATTAAAGTCTTTATTGAGCTGTAATAGTCTCTGCGGCATAGTCCCTTCTTATAATAAAGCGGGTTGACACTGGTAATTTCTGAGCCGCCAAACGTAATGCTTCTTTAGCAACTTCCACAGGAACTCCTTCTGCTTCGAAAATAATGCGACCAGGCTTAACCACGGCTACCCAATATTCGGGAGCACCCTTACCTTTACCCATACGTACTTCAGCCGGTTTAGAAGTAATAGGTTTGTCAGGAAAAACACGAATCCAGATTTGACCTTCACGCTTCATAAAACGTGTTACGGCAACCCTTGCAGCTTCAAGCTGACGTGCTGAAACCCAGCATCCTTCAGTAGCTTTAAGGCCGAATGAACCAAATGAAAGCTGATCGCCACGTTTTGCGTTGCCTTTCATCTTCATTTTGTGCATTTTTCTGTATTTAGTTTTTTTTGGTTGTAACATTGTATTAATTTTTGATTTTTAGAATTTTAGATTTGTTGATTTACAAATTCTAAAACGCTACATTAATTTACTTTTTTGCTTTATATTTTGAACTGATTATTGATTTCACTTCTAAAATTCTCCGAAGGAGTCCCTCTGACAATAATTCCAAAATTTACTTTTCTCTTTTTCTATCTCCAGCTTTTCTTGCTCCGCCTCCCGTACGTTTTTCAAATTTAGGGTTTCCTGATGAAGGTCCGCCTTTTTTATCTTTCGACCCAGGTGCAGAGGCACCGATATTTGGAGATAAATCACGTTTGCCGTATACTTCACCTTTACAAATCCAAACTTTTACCCCTATACGGCCATAAGTAGTGTGTGCTTCACCTATTGCATAGTCGATATCAGCACGCAATGTATGTAATGGAGTGCGTCCTTCTTTATATCCTTCTACCCGGGCCATCTCCGCACCAGCCAAACGACCAGAGCATCTTACTTTGATGCCTTCAGCTCCCATACGCATTGTAGAAGCTACTGCCATTTTTACTGCTCTGCGGAAAGAAATACGACCTTCAATCTGGCGGGCAATGCTGTCTGCAACTAAACGTGCATCTAACTCAGGGCGTTTTATTTCAAAGATATTGATTTGAATATCTTTTTTAGTAATCTTTTTTAACTCTTCTTTAATTTTGTCAACTTCCTGACCACCTTTACCAATAATAATTCCTGGGCGGGATGTATTAATAGTAACAGTAATAATTTTTACTGTTCTTTCAATCACAATTTTTGAAATGCTGGCTTTTGCCAAACGGGCTTTCAAATAGTTTCTGATTTTATGATCTTCAACTAATTTATCAGAAAAATTTTTTCCTCCATACCAGTTTGAATCCCATCCTTTAATGATACCTAAACGTAGGCCTATTGGATTTGCTTTTTGTCCCATTATTTTTAGTTTGCGGTAGGCAGATTTGCAGTTGGCAATTATCCAAGCTCTTCCACCAGTTATTTTATTTAGTTTGTTGTTTCTGTTTCTTTTTTGCTGTCAACCACTATTGTAACATGGTTTGAACGTTTTCTGATTCTGTTGGCACGTCCTTGTGGAGCGGTTCTTAGGCGCTTCATTTGAAGCGCACTGTCAACAAATACCTCTTTTACAATAAGATTACTGTTTTCAGGACGTTGGCCCGTTTTAGCTTCAAAATTAGAAATTGCTGAAGTCAGCAATTTTTCTAATCTGCCGGAAGCTTCTTTTGGGTTGAATTTTAGAATATTCAATGCTGTATAAACTTCTTTACCTCTGATTAAGTCTGCCAGCAATCTCATTTTACGAGGAGATGTAGGGCAATTCTTTAACACAGCAAAATATCTGCTTTTATTTGCTTCTTTGCGTGCATCTGCTGCTTTTTGTTTTCTAACACCCATTTTTATTTAGATTTTGGATTTGAGATATAAGATATGAGATTGAACCATTTAGGTCTCAAATCTCATATCTAATGTCTCATATCTATAATTTATTTAATATTAGCTTTATCTCTGTTACCAGAATGTCCTCTGAAGGTTCTTGTTGGCGCAAATTCACCAAATTTATGTCCTACCATATTTTCTGTAACATAGATAGGGATGAATTTGTTTCCATTATGAACCGCTACTGTTAATCCTACAAAATCCGGAGATATCATAGATCTGCGTGACCAGGTTTTTACTACTGTTTTTTTACCTGATGCCTGTAAATCGGTTAATTTTTTCTCCAATTTCCAGTCAATAAAAGGACCTTTTTTTAATGAACGTGCCATTTTTAGTGTTTTTTAGTTGTGAAATTCCAACCGAAGGTTGGAACCATTAAACCAGTTTATATATTAATTATTTTTTTCTTCTTTCAATGATGTATCTGTTGGAAGCTTTTTTCGGATAACGTGTTTTGTATCCTTTAGCTGGGATGCCTTTGCGCGAGCGAGGGTGACCTCCTGAAGCTCTTCCTTCACCACCACCCATCGGATGATCAACCGGATTCATTGCTACAGGACGCGTTCTTGGTCTGCGACCTAACCAACGGGAGCGTCCGGCTTTACCGCTAATCTCTAAGTTATAGTCGGCATTTGAAACGGCTCCTATAGTGGCCATACAAGTGGTAAGTACCATACGTGTTTCACCAGAAGGCATTTTAATAACAGCATATTTACCATCTCTTGCACTTAGCTGTGCTGCAGAACCTGCGCTGCGTACCATAATAGCTCCTTGTCCGGGGCGTAACTCTATATTGTGTATAGTTGTACCAAGAGGAATGTCTGCCAGATAAAGCGCGTTACCAATCTCTGGTGTTGCATCTTTTCCGGAAACAACTTTTTGTCCTACCTGTAAGCCGGCAGGCGCAACGATATAACGTTTTTCACCGTCAGCATATACCACTAAAGCAATGCGTGCGCTGCGGTTAGGATCGTACTCAATTGTTTTAACTGTTGCAGGAATTCCGGCTTTGTCTCTTTTAAAGTCAATGATACGGTATTGCTGTTTGTGACCTCCGCCAATGTAACGCATGGTCATTTTACCGGTATTATCACGTCCACCGGACTTTTTTGCCGGTGCCAATAAACTTTTTTCAGGAGTTGAGGTAGTGATATCAGAATTGTCGCTTACTAATTTGAAGCGCTGCCCCGGAGTAAGGGGGCGTAATTTTTTTAATGCCATTTCAGTTTATTTTATTATCACTCCGACTGCTCGGAGTATATTTTTATCAATATGTCTAACTTCTCTGTTAGATGCTTGCGTAGAAATCAATTGTTTCTCCTTGTTTTAGGGTAACAATTGCTCTTTTGTGCCTGTTTACTCTGCCAATCGCCAAGCCTTTGGTGGTATTGCGGGTTTTCACTTTACCAACATAGTTTTGAGTATTTACAGAATCAACAGTAACACTATACATTTTTTCAACAGCAGCTTTAATCTGAACCTTGTTAGAATTTTTATCTACAATAAAGCCATAGCGATTTAATTTATCGCTTTGTGCCGTCATCTTTTCAGTGATTACTGGTTTTATTATGATGCCCATTGTGCTTCTTTTTTGCTATTTTTAAAATTAAATTACCCCAATAAATTTTCAATTTCTTTTATTGAGCTTTCTACAAATAAGACATTATTTGCATTTAAAATGTCGTAAGTGTTTAAATCCGAAGTTGTTACAACTTTTGAGTTGCTCAAATTTCGGGACGACAAATATACGTTTTTATTTGATTCGCCCAACACTAACAATGTTTTTTTATCAGAAAGTGTTAAATTATTAAGCAAATCAGCATATTTCTTAGTTTTTGGGGCATCAAAAGTAAAGTCTTCCAATACAGTGATGTTATTTTCTTTTGCTTTATATGTTAAAGCAGAAATACGGGCTAAGCGTTTTAATTTTTTATTTAGTTTAAACGAATAGTCTCTCGGACGTGGTCCGAAAGCTCTACCACCACCAATACGGGTAGGGGATTTATCACTGCCGGAACGTGCACCTCCTGTACCTTTTTGTTTCTTTAATTTTTTAGTTGAGCCGGATACTTCATTTCTTTCTTTAGATTTATGAGTTCCCTGACGTTTATTTGCAAGATGTTGTTTAACATCTAAATAAATAGCATGGTCACTTGGGTCAATGCCAAAAATAGCATCATTCAGGTTTACTTTCTTTGAAGTTTCCTTGCCGCTTATATTTACTACTGATACTTCCATTTTAATTGTTGATTTGTAGAGTTGTTGATTTTTAGATTTTTTAATTTTAAGATTAACTCTAAAATTCAAAAAATCTAAAATTCAAAAATTATTTTTCAATTGTAACGTATGAACCTTTGGCTCCTGCAACAGAACCTTTAATCACCAGAAGATTTTTTTCAGGGATTACTTTTATTATTTCCAAGTTCTGGATTTTAACGCGGTTTCCACCCATTCTGCCGGCCATTCTCATACCGGGCAATACACGTGAAGGCCATGAGGAAGCTCCCATTGATCCCGGAGCTCTTTCCCTGTCGTGCTGACCATGCGATTTATTAGCATGTCCAACACCGCTAAATCCATGGCGTTTTACAACACCCTGGAAACCTTTTCCTTTTGAAGTACTTGCAATATCTACAAAGTCACCTTCAACAAATAATTCTATAGTAACTGCTTCTCCCAGGTTTTTTTCAGCTTCGAAGTATTTGAACTCAGCGATTTTCCGTTTAGGAGTGGTATTTGCTTTTGCAAAGTGGCCTTTCATAGCAGAAGAAGTATGTTTTTCTTTCTTCTCATCGAATGCCAGCTGTACTGAGGCATATCCGTCTTTCTCCAAGGTTTTTACTTGCGTAACAACGCAAGGACCGGCTTCAATAACTGTGCATGGTATATATTTACCATTGGCACTGAAAACACTGGTCATTCCGATTTTTTTACCTATTATTCCAGACATTTAAATTGGTGATTTAGTGAATTGTTGATTTAATCTAATTGTTGATTTGTTGATTTAGTGATTTGGAGAATCAATTTAATTGTTAACATATCAAATTCTCTATTTCTCCATTTTTCTAATTCTCCAATTTTTTATTACGATGCTTTTATTTCTACTTCTACACCGCTTGGTAACTCCAGTTTCATAAGTGCATCAACTGTTTTTGAAGTTGAATTGTAGATATCTAATAATCTTTTGTATGAGCACAATTGAAATTGTTCACGTGCTTTTTTGTTAACATGTGGTGAACGTAAAACAGTGTATATTTTTTTATGAGTTGGAAGAGGTATTGGGCCACTTACAACAGCACCTGTCATTTTCACTGTTTTAACAATTTTCTCTGCGGACTTATCAACTAAGTTGAAGTCGTAGGATTTTAATTTAATTCTGATTTTTTGGCTCATGATTTTATATAAAGAACGATTTTAATATTATACTTTTTCTGTTTTTCCTTTTGCTTTTGCAATTACCTCTTCGGCAGTACTGCGTGGCGCTTCAGAATAATGGGAAAACTCCATTGTTGAAGTAGCACGGCCGGAAGTGATGGTACGTAACGTTGTAACATAACCAAACATTTCCGACAACGGAACTTTAGCCTTAATTACCTGAGAACCAGCTCTTGTATCCATACCCTCTATGATACCTCTACGTTTATTTAAGTCACCTACCACGTCACCCATGTTTTGTTCAGGCGTAAGTACTTCCACTTTCATAATAGGCTCTAATAATACCGGTTTTGCTTTTGGTAATGCCTCGCGGAAAGCTGTGCGCGCACAAATTTCAAAAGACAATGAATCGGAATCGACATTATGGTATGAGCCATCTAATAATCTAACTTTTAAAGTATCTACAGGATAACCGGCTAATACACCGTTTACCATAGCAGCTTTAAAGCCTTTCTCAACTGAAGGAATAAACTCGCGAGGAATATTGCCTCCTGAAATTTCATTCACAAATTGTAATCCTCCTGCTTTTGTTGTCGTATCAAAATCTGCATCCACAGGAGATATTACTACTGAAATGTCGGCAAATTTACCACGCCCACCAGTTTGTTTTTTATAAACTTCGCGATGTGATATGGCTGCAGTTATTGTTTCTTTGTAAGCAACCTGAGGAGGACCTTGGTTACATTCCACTTTAAACTCACGTTTTAAGCGGTCAAGAATAATTTCCAGGTGTAATTCACCCATTCCACTGATAATGGTTTGTCCGCTATCTTCATCCGTTTTTACACGGAATGTAGGATCTTCTTCTGCTAATTTATTTAATGAAATACCTAACTTATCTAAATCAGCTTGTGTTTTAGGTTCAATTGCAACGCCAATTACAGGTTCCGGGAAATTCATTGCTTCCAATACGATTGGATTTTTTTCATCACAAAGCGTATCTCCGGTTTTGATATCTTTAAAACCTACAGCAGCTCCAATATCTCCAGCTTCAATAAAATCAATTGCATTTTGTTTATTAGCGTGCATTTGAAAGATACGTGAAATACGTTCTTTGTTGCCGCTACGTGTATTTAATACATATGAACCCGCATCCAAACGGCCGGCATAAGCACGGAAGAAACAAAGACGGCCAACAAACGGATCCGTTGCAATTTTAAATGCTAATGCAGTAAATGGTTCTTTAACATCCGGTTTACGTGCAATTTCTTCTCCGGTATCAGGGTGAGTTCCTTTTATACTTTCTTTATCTAATGGACTTGGCATTAATTCCATTACCAAATCCAACATGGTTTGTACACCTTTGTTTTTGAAAGCAGATCCACAAACCATTGGAACAACTTTGTTATGTATACAGGCTTGACGAAGTGCAGTTAATATTTCTGTTTCTGTAATGGAGTTAGGATCTTCGAAAAATTTCTCCATTAAATTGTCATCAAATTCTGCAATTGCTTCTAAAAGCTTGCCTCTCCATTCTTGTGCTTCTTCAAGCATATTTTCAGGGATAGGAACTTCTTTAAAGGTCATTCCCTGATCGTGCTCATTCCACTCAATTCCACGAAAGTTGACTAAATCAACCACGCCAACAAATGTTTCTTCAGCACCAATTGGCAACTGGAGCGGGAGAGGGTTACCTCCTAATACTTCTTTTACTTGTTTTACAACATTTAAGAAGTCGGCACCAGCGCGATCCATTTTATTAACGAATCCGATACGTGTTACATTATAGTTATTTGCTAAGCGCCAGTTGGTTTCTGATTGAGGCTCAACACCATCAACAGCAGAAAATAAAAATACCAAACCATCAAGGATACGTAATGAACGGTTTACTTCAACTGTAAAGTCAACGTGTCCGGGAGTATCAATAATATTTACTTTATATTGGTTTCCTCTGTATTTCCAAAAACAAGTGGTTGCAGCAGAAGTGATAGTAATCCCTCGTTCCTGCTCCTGAACCATCCAGTCCATTGTGGCAGCACCATCATGTACTTCACCAATTTTGTGGTTAACTCCTGTATAATATAGAATTCGCTCTGTACAAGTAGTTTTACCTGCATCAATATGAGCTGCAATTCCAATGTTTCTTGTATATCTTAAATCTGCCATTTGTTCATTTTTTAGTATCAGGTATCAAGTATTTTGATTTTTGTCTTGCTACTTGCTACTTTATACTTGCTACTTATTTAGAATCTAAAATGTGAAAATGCTTTGTTTGCTTCAGCCATTTTATGAACGTCTTCTTTCTTTTTGAAAGCAGCGCCTTCTTCTTTAGAAGCCGCGATGATTTCACCGGCTAATTTCGCACTCATAGATTTTTCGTTTCGTTTACGAGCATAAAGAATCATCCATTTGATAGCCATTGAAGTTTTTCTTTCCGGGCGAATTTCACTTGGAATCTGGAAAGTAGCTCCACCAACCCTGCGGCTGCGAACTTCAACTGCCGGGGTAACATTGCTCAACGCTTTTTTAAATACTTCGAGTCCGTCCTGCTCAGTTCTTTTTTGAACAACCTCCATTGCATCATAAAAAACATCATACGAAGTGCTTTTTTTGCCATCGTACATCAGGTTGTTTACAAAACGTGTAACGAGCAGGTCGTTGAATTTTGGGTCTGGTAAAAGAATCCTTTTTTTTGCTTTGGTCTTTCTCATTATAACTACGAATTACGAATTTTAACGAATTACGAATCTGGGTTTGCTATTTTTGTTTACTGTATAGTTTTACTATATATACTATTTCTTTTTAGCTGGTGCTGCTGGTGCAGCGCCTTTAGCTCCTGGTTTAGGTTTTTTAGTACCGTATTTAGAACGTCTTTGGTTACGGCCATTCACACCGGATGTATCTAAAGCTCCACGAACGATATGATAACGTACACCTGGTAAATCTTTTACCCTTCCACCACGTATCAACACGATAGAGTGTTCCTGCAGGTTGTGACCTTCTCCCGGTATATAAGCATTTACCTCTTTTTTGTTGGTTAAACGTACCCTTGCAACTTTTCTCATTGCAGAGTTAGGTTTTTTAGGTGTTGTAGTATACACACGGATACATACACCACGCTTTTGCGGACATGCATCCAATGCTACAGACTTACTTTTGTTAGCCGATTTTTCTCTTCCTTTACGAACTAATTGCGATATAGTAGGCATTTTTTTGGTATTAAATTTTAATCTTTTTTTGTATACAAATAAACAAACCCCGCTTTTTTGGGGAGGGCAAAGATATGAATTTTTTATTATAAACAACAGGCTTAGGATTTTTTTTTTTATTACTTAAAACCATTGTTGTCTGAGATAACTTCAGTATTTGTTTGATCCGATTTATAGTTCTTTAAAAATCGCCTATCAATTGTAAAGATTAAAAAGCAGGGTATTTTATGCAGAGCTAAATAAATTGGATAGGGTAGTTTTTTCTTTTATTCTCTTAAGTAACTACACTTCAACTACCTGTAAACCAAGATTTTTGGCTTGTCGTTTTAATCTCCTGATTTGATTTTCTTTAAATCCTTCCGTATATTTTTCTATTGGAATTGGGTTAAA